>JBKOVL010000019.1:0-4741 GCA_046723895.1 Actinomycetota bacterium
ACGCGGAGGAGATCCCGGGCCCGTCGACCGAGGCGTTCGAGCGCGAGTGCCGGCGCCTCGGCATCCACGCGATCTGCGGGCTGCTCGAGCGCGACGGCGACATCCTCCACAACGCCGCGATCCTGGTCGGGCCGGACGGCCTGATCGGCTCCTACCGCAAGACGCACCTGCCCTTCCTCGGGGTCGACCGCTTCGTCGTGCCGGGCGACGAGCTGAAGGTCTTCGACACCGCGCTCGGCCGGATCGGCCTCATCATCTGCTACGACCTCCGCTTCCCCGAGGTCACGCGCACGCTCGCGTTGCGGGGCGCGGACATCGTCGCGCTGCCGACGAACTTCCCGATGGCGGCGAAAGTGCAGACCGAGCTGATCACCGTCGCGCGCGCTGCCGAGAACCGCGTCTACCTCCTCTGCGCGAACCGCGTCGGCAAGGAGCGGTGGGGCGAGTTCTGCGGCTGGAGCCAGATCGTCGACCCGTACGGGACGCGTCTGGCCGAGGCGGGTGAGACCGACGAGGCCCTTCTCGTCGCGGAGGTCGACGTCGAGAAGGCGAGGGACAAGGACTACATCGTTCCCGGTGAGTACGAGCTCTACCTCTTCGGCCACCGCCGCCCGGAGCTGTACGGGGCGCTGGTCGAGGAGCAGAGCCCGGTCGAAGCCTGAGGACAAGAGAGGAGCGAGCGATGGCCAGGGTGGAGGAGACCTTCACGTGGGAGGCGCTGCACGAGCAGGACGGGCTGAAGGTGTCGAAGAGCCCGTGGGGCCCGGACGACGAGATCGGCCGGCTGAACTGGATCACCCCCGAGACGAACCAGGCGATCCTCGAGCATCTCGCAGGCTCGCACCTCTTCGACCTGAACGTCGAGTACTTCACCGGCATGCCCTCCTGGTCCGCGGCCGGCGATCCGCCGTACGGGATCTGGATGACGCACACACCCCAGGGCTCGGTCAACGACAACCTCACCGGGCTCGGAGCCGCGACGCATGAGAGGTACTCGTACTGCGGCGACTCGATCCACCTGTACACGCACTGCGGGACCCATGTCGACACGCTCAACCATCTCGGCCACGACGGGATCTTCTGGAACGGCTGGACGGCGGACAAGGACCTCGGTAGCAGGATGTGGAACAAGGGCGGCCTCGAGAAGTACCCGCCGATCGTTGCCCGCGGGATCCTCCTCGACGTCGCCGGGATGCACGGCGTCGACCAGCTCGAGGCCGGCTACCAGATCACGCCGCAGGATCTCCAGGACACGATCGCGAAGCAGGGCGTCGAGCTGCGCAAGATGGACGTCGTTCTCGTGCGAACTGGCCGGATGCGGGCCTGGCCGGACTTCGACGGATATCTGCAGCGCTCGCCCGGAATCAACCTGCCCTCGGCGAAGTGGCTATGCGAGGACGCCGGCGCGATGTGCATCGCCGGAGACACGATCGGCCTCGAGGTCATGCCGTGGGACGAGCCCGACGCGTTCCTACCGGTGCATTGCTACATGTTCGCGACCGCGGGCGCCCAGATCATCGAGGTCGTGGACATGGAGGAGATCGCGGCCGAGAAGCAGTACGAGTTCGCGTTCCTCGGCTTCCCGATGAAGCTGCGCGGCGCAACCGGCGCCCCGATGCCCTCCTACGCGGTGCCGCTCAAGAGCTGAAGACGTCGAGCCGAAGGAGCGCGGAGACGACGGGGTAGGGCACATCGACGACCTCCGAGATGCGGAGGTCGACGGCGACGCTGCACAGCGCATACGCGGCGGGGCGCTCGAAGCCGTAGCGCTGCTCGAGGTGCTCGATCATCTCGAGCAGGGCGATGCGCACGCCCGCATTCAGGTCCATCCCGGCGTCGACCGGGATGCCCATGGTCGCGTAGGAGGGGCGCCCCGGGCGCGGCGGGGTCTCGTAGCGCGGCGTCCCCGGCGCCGGGCCGTCGCGCAACGCGAAGCGGACGGTGACGGCACCCGCGACCTCGATCGCCGTCCCGCAGACCTCGCCGTCGCCCTGGGCAAAGTGGAGGTCGCCGATCGAGAACAACGCACCGGGGACGTCGACAGGCAGCCAGAGCCGACTGCCGGCGACCAACTGTCGGACGTCCACGTTCCCGCCTGTCTCGCGCGGCGGGATCGTGCGCAGTCCGGCTGCGGCCTCGGGCGGGACGGCCGACTCCGGCATCGGGTCGGCGACGAGCTGGCCGCGGGCGCGGAGCTCCTCCTCGCGACGGCGGAACGCCTCGAGCCGCTCGTGCGAGGGCGCAACGCCGACCACGCCCGCGAACAGCTCCTCGGGCACGGCGACTCCCGGCAGCTCGTGCGAGCGGGCCAAACCGTCGGCGATCTCCCACTTGACGAGGTAGGGCTCGGGGAACAGATCGGCGAGGAACCCGAAGCCGGGGATGACCGCGGTGTCGCCGAAGTCGCCGGATTCGTAGCCGAGAAGCTCGACCTCGAGCACCTGGCCGGGGTCCGCGCCCTTCACGTACACGGGGCCTGTGAGCGGGTGGCCGAGTCCCAGGTTGGCGCGCCCGACGTCCTCGTGGGTGCTCTCACGTGTGAACTGCCCGCCGAGCCCCTCCTCGGTCTCGAGCCTGATCTCCTCGCCGGGCGCGACTTCGGCGATCGGCGGTAGGTCGGGGTGCCAGCGGTTGTGCATCAGATCAGCTCCGCCACCCGGGCCGCGGCCGCGCGGCACGCCTCGAGCTCCAACTCGGTCCAGTGCCGGGGCGACCCGAGTTGGTGCAGCGAGACGATGCCCGTGACCGCGCCGTCGTGCATCACCGGGGTGACGACCTGCGCCGCGAGGCCGCCGTAGGTCTCGCGCATCCGGTGGAACGCCGGGTCCTCGTACGCCGCCGCGCAGTCGTCCTGCACGACCTGCCGGCCCCGCGATACCTCGAGTGCGACCGGCTGGTTCCGCAGGTCGACGGTTCGCTCGCGCATCAGCGAGCCGACACCGGGCGCGAGCGCCTCGTGCGTGACCGGGAACGCGTAGTCGCCGGGAAGGTCCTGCCGCAGGGTGACGCGGCTTGCGCCGGTGCATGCGAGGAGCCCACCCAGGACGTCGTCGACCTCCGTCACCGGCCCAAACTATCTCCCTCGAGCGCCTTGACGAGGGCGGTGATCGCGTCGTTGAACGGCGCCGCGACGCCGACCTCGCGCCCGACCCGCGGGATGGCGCCGTTGATGAAGTCGATCTCGAGACGCCGACCCGCCTCGAGATCGAGCAGCATCGACGGCTTCGCGTCGGGGATCTTCAGCGCGAAATCACGGACATATGCGATCGGATCGTCGAACTCGAAGTGCACGTCCGCCGCGCGCCCGACCTCGAACGCTTCCACGGCGCAGCCGGCGGCCACGCTCCAGGCGTTCGCGTCGTCGATCACCTCGCCGATCGTCCGCCCGAGGACGGTGCAGGTACCGCTGAAGGCGACGTTGCAGACGAGCTTCTCCCAGACGAGCCGCTGCACGTCGTCGAACGTGCTGACTGCGAAGCCGGCGCCGCGCCAGACCTCGGCCGCCTCCTCGATCCGCGGCGACACGGGGCCGTGGCGCTCGCCAAGCCGGATGAGCTCGAGCCCGTGGTGGTGGACGTGCCCGGGCTCCACGACCGAGGCGCCGAAGCCGCCTGCGACCCCGACCGCGACCCGGTCGTCTCCGAGCACGCGCGCGGCGATGTCCGGGCCGCCGAGGCCGTTCTGGATCGACAGCACGAGCGTGTCCGCGCCGACGAGCGGGCGGGCGTCCTCGGCCGCGGCCCAGACGTCCATCGCCTTGGTCGCGAGGATCACCAGGTCGGCCTCGCCCGCTTCGGCCGGATCCGTCGTCGCCCGGATCGGGACGACGCGGTCGCCGCTCGCCCCCTCGACGCGGAGGCCACGGTCACGGACGGCGTCGACGTGCTCGCGCCAGCGGTCGACCGCCCAGACCTCGTGGCCGGCGCTGCCGAGCAGGCCCGCGTAGACGGAGCCCATTGCGCCCGCGCCGACCACTGCGATCTTCATTGCATGCAGTACGCTGTCACAACGATGGTCGTCGCGTTCATCGGCCCCTGGGACTTCGTGATCATCCTGGCCGTGATCGTGCTCGTGTTCGGCACGGCGCGGTTCGGGCGGGCGTTGCGCGCGCTGAAGACCGGCGGACGCGAGTTCAAGCGCGGTATCCGCGGCAAAGACGAGCTCCCGCCCCCGAGCTCCAACAGCTAGGGAGCACCTAGAACCGCTCCGGGTCGAACGGCGTGAGTTCCACCTCCGGCTGCTCGCCGGCCACGATCTGAGCGACGAGTCGGCCGGTGATCGGCGCGAGCGAAACGCCCTTCATCGCGTGACCCGTGGCGACCACGACACCGTCCAGCCGCCCGATCGCAGGCAGGCCGTCCGGGAGGCACGGGCGTAGGCCCGCGCGGGTCTCGAGCCTCGGACGGCCGGCGAGCCCGCGGAACCAGCGCTCGCCCCCGCGCCGGATCGCCTCGATGCGCGGCTGCGAGATCGACAGGTCGAGCTCGGCGAGCTCGAGTGTCCCGGAGAGGCGGAGCCGACCCGGCAGCGGGGTCGCGACGGTCAACGTCTCCTGCACCCAGGCCGGGATCTTCGGATCGCCCTCGGCGGGCGCGTAGTCGACGCAGTAGCCCTTGCCCCCTTCGAGCGGGTGGTCGACGAGCGTCCGGCTCCAGGCGCCGGCGGGGCGACGACGACCGTCTCCGCCGGGAGCTCGTCGAGCGAGCGCACCTCCGTACCGGTGCGGACGTCGACTCCGGCG
>JBKOVL010000240.1:0-34107 GCA_046723895.1 Actinomycetota bacterium
GACCCCTTGTTCGTCAGATTGTCCCAACTCGTCACGAAGATCCCCGCCGGAATCCCCAACCGCCGCGCGCTCTTCAACAGCTCGACCTCGCTCGAGACATGCCGGAACGTCCCCGTGACCACGACCACGTCCGCCGCGAGCTCGCGGACGAACCGGTCGACCTCCGGGCTCGACGGCACCGCCTCCTCCAACGCCGCCGCCACCCGCAGCATCCGTCTCGAGCGCTCCGCGTCCGTGCGCTTCGTCAAGCGCGTCGCGGAGCGCAGGAAGAGGCGCCGCGAGAGCGGCTCGAAGTCGCCGCCCCTCTCCAGCCGTCCGAGGATGCGCTTCTTCGTCCGCCGCCGGAGAACGTCTGCGCCCGTATAGCGCGGGTCGGCGTTGTGCGCCAGATCGGCGAGCGCGCGAGACATCCAGGCGACCCGGTACCAGCCCGCGTCGGCACGCTGCGGCGCATAGCCGTAGTGGACGTTCGGGTAACGCACACACAGCTCGTCGATCAGCCGCTGCGTACGCGGCGGCAACTCGGGCGGCCGCTCGGTCCGCCACTCGCCGCCGAGCACAAAGGCCACGTGCACCTCATGGCCGCGCTCGGCCAGGGCCGGGATCAGAAGCGGGAAGCGGAGCAGGGCGCCACGCTCGACGACGAAGAGGACGCGCAGCGCCCGCGCGGGCGGTGACTCGCGCTCGCCGGCGGGCGTGTCGGTCCGCTCGGCGATCTGCTCGGTTCCGGGCACGCGAGAACGATAGCCGCGGTGGTTCCGAGCTACAGTTCGCGCCCGGCATGGCGCCGACCCTGATCCACATCGGCTACCACAAGACCGGCACGAAGTGGCTGCGCGGCGTGCTCTTTCTCAACCAGGCCGCCGGCTACCACTGGATCGACAAGGACAGCGCGCCCGTTCGCCGCCTGATCCGGGCGCACCCGCTCGAGTTCGACGCCGAGGCGACGCGCCGCGACTTCGAGCCGCTCCTCGCCGAGGCCGAGACGAAGGGGCTGATGCCTGTGATCTGCTGGGGCCGGCTCGCCGGGCAGGCCTTCTCGGGCGGCTACGACACGAAGGAGATCGCCGACCGCCTGCGGGCTGTCTTCCGCCAGGGCCGGATCGTCGTCGTCGTCCGCGAGCAGCGGAGCATGATCGTCTCCACGTACAAGCAGTACGTGAAGGCGGGCGGTCCCGGCACGATCGAAGCCTTCCTGCAGCCCGGCCCCGACCAGGGCTGGCGGATCCCGATGTTCGACTTCGAGTACTTCGAGTACCACCGGCTGCTCGGCTACTACCGCTCGCTGTTCGGAGCCGACGAAGTGCTTGCCCTGCCCTACGAGGAGCTGGTGCGGGACCGGCGCGGGTTCCTGACCAGGATCGGTGAGTTCGCTGGGCGACCCGTCCCTGAGCAGGTGCTCGCCGAGATGAGCGACGCGAAACGACGGAACCCGGCGCAGTCCGCGCTCGTGCTCGGTGCGACTCGGGTGCTGAACCGTTTCGGGCCGCGCAACGAGCTCAACCCGGCGCCGCTCGTCGAGTCGGCCGTCCTCCACGGCGCAGCGACACGGATGCGGAAGAAGCTCGACCCGGCGAACCTGCGCGCGACCCGCGCGCTCGCGGAGCGCAGCGAGCAGTCGCTGAAGCTGGCGGTCGCGGAGGCGGTCGGCGACCGCTATGTCGAGAGCAACCGGATCACCGCCGAGCTGCTCGGAGTCGACCTCGCCGCGTACGGTTGGATGCTCTGACGCCCCTGCTCGTCCACATCGGCTACCACAAGACCGGCACGAACTGGCTCCAGGAGGAGCTCTTCGGCAACCCACGCACGGGTTACCGCTGGCTGGGGAAAGAGCCGCTCACCCACCCCGTGCACACGCTCGTCCGGGCGCGACCGTTCGACTTCGACGCGGCCGCGGTGCGGAGCCAGTTCGAGCCGATGCTGGCCGACGCCGAGCGCGAAGGCCTGCTTCCTGTCGTCTCGTTCCCGCGCCTGTCCGGGCACCCCTACTCGGGTGGCTACGACAGCCGGCTGATCGCCGACCGGATCGCGCAGGTCTTTCCGGAAGCCCGAATCCTGATCGTGATCCGCGAACAACGGAGCATGATCGTCTCGACCTACAAGCAGTACGTGAACGCCGGCGGCGAAGCGAAGCTCGAGCACTTCCTCCAGCCTTCGAAGCAGCGCGAGTGGCGCATTCCCGGGTTCGCCTATGGCCACTTCGCCTACGACGGCCTGATCGGTCACTACCGCTCGGTCTACGGCGCCGACGCAGTGCTCGTCCTCCCCTACGAGCAGCTCGTCGCGGACGGCCCCGGCTTCGTCGAGGCGATCGCCCGGTACGCCGGTCGGGAGATTCCGCCCGACGAGATCGCAGGCCTGCCCTTCGAGGTGCGCTCGAACAAGGCGCAGTCCGCACTCGCGATCGACGTTGCCCGCCCGCTGAACCGATTCCGGCGCCGCAGCGACCTGAACCCGGAGCCGCTGCTCGAGTCCCGCCTGCTCTCGAAGGCGGCGGCGCGGATCCGGCGGGCGGACCTGCTCCGCTCACCCGTGACGCGGAAGCTCGCCACGCGCAACGAGCAGCGCCTCCGCGATGACGTCGCGGCGGCGGTCGGTACGCGCTACGTCGCCAGTAACGGAGAGACTATGCGGATGACCGGCATCGACCTCGGAGCGCTCGGATGGCAGGTCTGACGCGCGCGGAACGCGCGGCCGCGCAGACCGCGGACGTCCCGTACCCGCTCGCGAAGCAGGTCTTCGACCGGCTCGTCGCGGCGATCCTGATCTTCGCGGCGACGCCGCTGCTGCTCGTGGCGGTCCTCCTGATTGGGCTGGACATGCTCTTCGTCCCGCGCGACCGCGGCCCCTGGCTCTACCGGGAGCGGCGTGTGTCGCGCGGCCGCGAGTTCGACGTGCTCAAGTTCCGCGTCCTGCGTGCCTCGGCCCTCGCCGACCTCGCCGGTAAGCCCGACTCGTACGCGCGCCTGTTCGAGCAGAACACCTCGAACCTGACGTGGGCCGGTTCGATCATCAAGCGGATCTATGCGGACGAGCTGCCGCAGCTCTTCAGCGTCCTGCGCGGCCGGATGAGCCTCGTCGGGCCGCGCCCCTGGCCCGTGCCCATGGTCGAGCGTCAGGTCGCCGAGGGGCAGGACTACCGGCTGCACGTCACGGCGGGCTGGACCGGGCCCGCTCAGGTCCGCAAGGACAGCGGCACCAAGTCCGAGTCCACCGCCCTCGACCTCGAGTACGTACGGCTCTGCCGGACCCTGAGCGGCCTGCGTCTGGTCCGCTACGACCTCGGCGTGCTTCGCCAGTCGATCGCGACGGTGCTCCGCGGGCGCGGTTTGCGGTTCTAGTAAGCGACCTTCCGGGCGTGCCAGGTCGAGCCCAGCGTCGTGCGGCGCTCGGGCGGACGGTCGAGGCGGGCCCAACCGCGGCGTTCGGCGTCGTCTTCGCAGAGGCGGCAGACGATCTGCTCGCTACCCGCGCCGTCCGCCCGCCAGTGCTCGAAGGCCTCGCCGAGGAGCATGTTGCGCCCACAGAGCGCGCACGTGACCATGGGCAGAGGGTACGACTCGGGCCTGACAGATCCTCCTCAGCAGACGTAGAAACCGCGTCCGGACTTGCGGCCGAGCAGTCCCGTCTTGTCAATCGCCGGGCTTGATTGCGTGCGCTATCAGCGCTATCATGCTCCCGTGACAGAGGACGAGACGTTCCACATCCCCGTTCCGCCGCCCTTCCCGCACGCACATCACGACGTGGTCTTCTTCCGCGGCCCCGGCCCGGAAGCCCCCGGAGAGCGGGAGCACGAGGACATTCTCCTCCGCCGCGTGCCACGTGAGACTGCAGCCCGCTTCCGCGCGGGCGCGGGCGGCCGGAGCCTCACGCACGCCCAGTACCTCACCGCACTGGTCGAGCTGCACCGCCGCCTCCGCGAGGCCGCCGACGGCGGCGACGAGGGAATCGCGAACGAGCTCGAGGCGCTCGGGCTCTCGAGCGTCTCTGTCTAGGACCGCTCGACCAGCGCCCGGGCGGCCGCGAACTGCTCCTCGCTGAGCCGGATGTACGAATGCCGCCAGAGGCTCTGCGGGTAGATGCCCGCTTCCTCGACAGGTGGCGCACGGTCGAGGGCCGGGACGACGACGAGCGGCCGGATCGGGAACCGCCACGCCCAGCGCGTCTTCGCGGGATCGTGCTCGGGCACGCCGGTCACCTCGACCACGCCGAAGAGCGCCTGCCAGACGGACGCGTAGAGGATCGCAAGGTCACCCGGCTCCAGCGACGGCCGCCGCGAGGACGAGTGGGCGACGATCTGCGCCGGATCCACCTCCCGCGGGAGCGGCCGCTCCCCCCGACCGCGCACGAGCAGCCACCGCTGATCAGCCAAGTAACAGTCTGTTACTTGGCTCGAAAACGGCGTGAGTGCAGGGACGAAGCGTTGGCAACGCTAGTGACAGACTGTCACTTGGCCCGTTCAGAGCCGCTCGATCACCGTGGCGATCGCCTGGCCCTGGCCGATGCACATGGTCGCGACGCCGTAACGCTCCTTCCTGCGGTCGAGCTCGTTCAGGAGCGTCGCCGTGATCCGGGCGCCGGTGGCGCCGAGCGGGTGGCCGAGCGAGATCCCGCCCCCGTTCGGGTTGACGTCGCCCGCCTGCCAGCGCTCGTGCAGGCCCGTGTCGGCGAGGAACTGGAGGACGACCGAGGCGAACGCCTCGTTCACCTCGACGACGGCGATGTCGTCCCAGGTCAGGCCCGCCTTGGCGAGCGCCTTCTCGCACGCCTGCGGGTTGCCGTGGAGCATCCGGTAGGGATCGACGCCGGCAAGGCCGAACGAGACGAACCGCGCGCGCGGCTCGAGACCGAGCTCGCCCGCGCGTTCCTCGCTCGCGACGAGCATGGCCGCCGCCCCGTCCACGATCTGGCTCGAGCCTCCCGCGGTGACGACGCCGTCCTCCTTGAACGCGGGCGAAAGCGTCGCCAGCTTCTCCAACGACGTATCGCGGCGGGGCGTCTCGTCGATGGCGAATAACACGCCGGCATGGGGGTTCGAGACCTCGATCGGGACGATCTCGCGCCCGAACCGGCCGTTGTCGATCGCATCGATCGCCCGCCGGTGCGACTCGTAGGAGTACTCGTCGAGCTGCTCGCGCGAGAGCCCCCACTCCTCGGCGATCACCTCGGCCGAGATCCCCTGCGGGACGATCTGCCACTGATCGAGCAGCTTGTCGGAGAAGCCGGCCCAACCCGCCTCGCCCAGGTTCGAGCCCATCGGCACCCGCGACATCGACTCGACGCCGGCGGCGACGACGACGTCCAGGTGGTCGGCCTGGATCGCGGCGGCGGCGTTCATCGCCGACTGCATCGACGAGCCGCACTGGCGGTCGATCGTCGATGCGCACACCGTCTCGGGCCAGCCTGCGATCAGCGAGGCGATCCGCCCCACGTTCAGCGCCTGCTCGCCGATCTGGGTGACGCAGCCCATCTCGATGTCCTCCACCGCGGCCGGATCCAGGTCGAGCCGCGAGACGAGCGCCGTGAGCACCTGGGCGGCGAGCTCGTCCGCCCGGACCGACGACAGAGTTCCGTTGCGCTTGCCGATCGGACTTCGGACGGCGTCGATGATCAGCGCGTCACGCATGCCGTCACGCTAGCACCGCGGCGTAGAGCCGCCACTCGCCCGGAATGGCCTTCAGCTGGGGCCGCGCCGCGCGAGCTCGGCGACGGAGTCGCGGATCGCGCAGCGGTCGCCGTCGCGGTTTGGCGTGAAGGCCGGCGGGGGATTCCGTTTGCAAATGATCGGAGCCGCCCTCGCACTCGTCATCTTCGGGATCATCCTGCTCTTCCTGTTCCCCTGGGCCGGCGTCGTCGTGGGCGCTGCCGGCGTGCTCCTGATCGTGCTCTTCCTCATCGGCTTCGGACGACGCGCGCAGACGGGCGGCCCCTAGACCTCTTGGGTCCGCTAGGGCCGTAAACTCGGCGGGGCGTGGCCCTGCTCGATCGCTTCCGCCGCTCCGGGCACCAGCCTGCCCCGCGCCGAGCGTTGCCGCCGCCCGGAGTGATCCGCCGCGAACGGCGCGCGCTCCAGCGGCTACGGGAGGAGAAGTTGCGCGACCTCGGTGGCCTGATCCTCGAGATGTACCGCCGCGACCGCTTCCGCGAGGACCTGCTCGCCGAGAGCTGCAACGAGCTCCTCGGCCTCGACGCGAGGCTGCACGAGCTGGACGAGATGCTCGCCGCCGCCCGCCGGCGGATCCCGGCCGGCCGCTGCGACTGCGGCGCCCCGCTGCCGTGGGGATCGCACTTCTGTCCGAACTGCGGGCGTCCGGCCGGGGACCAGCCGGTCATCGCCTGTGCGGAGTGCGGGCATCCGCTGCCGGCCGACGCGCTCTTCTGCGCCAATTGCGGCGCCGCCGCGGAGGGTGCCGAGGAAAGCGTAGAGCCGAACGAGGCGACCGAAGATGACTCCGTCGCCTGAGGCGTGCGCCTCCTGCGGGGCCGCCGCCGAGTCCGGTCAGGAGTACTGCCTCGAATGCGGCGCGCGGCTCGTTCCGGCACGGCGGCTCGGCACGGTGGGCCGCGCCTGGGAACGGCGATTCGGCCGCTACCCCGGCGACTGGATCTTCACCTCGCTGTTACTCCTGCTCGTCGCCGCCGGCTCGGCGACCGCAGGCATCGTCGCCGGCCGTGACACGACCAGTGCTTCCGGCGAGCGGACTATCGTTGCGACCTCACCCGTCGTCGCCGCTCCTCCTGCCCCACCGGTCTCGCCGGGGACCACGACCACCGCCGTCACGCCCGCGCCCGCCACCCCGAAGGTGAAGCCGACGAGACGCCCGGCCGGTCCGATCGCGTGGCCCGCGCAAGACGGCTTCACCGTCGTCATCGCGTCGATCCCCGCCCGCGGATCCGGCCGCGCCGACGCGCAGGCCAAGGCGACGCTCGCGCTCTCCCGCGGCCTGCGCAGGGTCGGCGTGCTCGTCTCGGACCGGTTCGCCTCGCTCCACCCCGGCTACTACGTGGTCTTCGCCGGCGTCTACGACTCCCTCGAGGAGGCGCAGACTGCCGCGACGCGCGCGCTCTCGCGGTTCCCGAATGCCTATGCACGGGAGATCGTCCGTTAAGGATGTGTAAGCCTCTGTGCGGGGCGGAAAAAGGGTCCGACGGGTCCGTTCGCGCCGATGGCAACAAAGGCCGCGACTTTGTAACACGCCCGGGAAAGGAGTAGACTGCCGCCGGAAGCCAGCCGAGACGACCCTTAACAGGCGCGTAACAAAGCTTTTCCGCGATTTAACAGGAGATCGGAATACTGCTTATGGACGACTTGAGCGCCCAGATTCGCAACTGCATGTATCAGTACTCGCGGGCCATCTACCGTTCGATCAAGGATCTGATCGACCCATACGCCGACCCGGAGACGCAGCTGGAGTACCGCCGCGCCGTCCTCGAGGCGTGCGAAGAGACGATGGAGCGCCTCGCGAGCGATCCGCACTATTTCGCGAACCCGGACAAGTCCCTGTTCCAGGACATCCGCCGCTACTTCCCGATCACGCAGCAGGCCCAGGTCGCCTGGGCGGTGCAGGAGGGAGTCGGCGCCGCGGTCGCGTTCGTCCAGACCCAGATCGAGGCGGGTGCGTTCGACGGCGGGGTCGCCCGCTGCCGGGCGACGACGCGGAAGGGGAAGCCGTGCCAGCGCACGCCTCTTCCGGAGCGCGACTACTGCCCGTCGCACCAGCATCTGGAACGCTCCAAAGTCGCCGCCTGATTTCCACAGCCCGCTGAACTTCGGCGAACGATAAGCTCGCTGGAGGTTGTCGCACGACACTGACAAGCTGATCCGGCAGCTCTCGCTGGTTGCATTCCTGATGGCGGAGCGCCGACCGCTCACCGCTCGAGACGTGAAGGGGAACGTCGAGGGCTACTCGGAGATGTCTGACGAGGCGTTCGCCCGCCGCTTCTACTCCGATCGCGCCGAGCTCCGCGATCTCGGCGTCCCGCTCCAGTCGCAGCGCGACGAGTTCACGGGCGAGGAGCTCTACACACTCCGCTCGGAGCGGTACTTCCTGCCCCCGCTCGACCTGACCGACGACGAACTGGCTGCGCTCCAGACCTGCTTCTACCTGCTCGAGGGGAAGTTCGCCTACGCCGAGCCGCTGCGGCTCGCGCTCCAGAACCTCGCGCTCGGCCGTCCCGGACTCGCCGACGAGGCTCCCTCGGCGACCGCTGTCCGGGTCGAGATGCGCGATCCCGACTATTCCCCCGAGATGCCGGGGCGGCTCGCCAAGCTGGAGACGGCGATCTCGAAGCAGCGCACAGTCAAGTTCGCCTACCGGGCGATGACAAGCGGCAAGGAGACCGAACGCGCGCTCAATCCGTACGGGCTGCTGCACGACCGTGGCGTCTGGTACGTCATCGGCTCCGACCTCGACCGCGACGCGATCAGGACGTTCCGGGTGGCGCGGATCCGCGGCGACATCCGCTTCGCGACGAGGCGCGAGCGCGACTTCCGGCCTCCTCCGGACTTCGACATCGACGCCTTCCGCGGCCGTGCGGCGTGGCAGTTCGGCGAGCCCGCCGGCGAGGCGAGGATCGAGGTGCGCCCGGAGACGGCCTGGTGGGTCGAGCGCGCCTTCGCCGACAGCGGCCGCGTCGAGGACGGCGTCTTCGTCACCGAGTACGCGAATCTCCCGCTCCTCGCCTCGTGGGTGCTGCGCCAGGACGGCCGTGCAAGGCCGCTCGAGCCGCACGACCTGCGGCGCGAGGTCGGCGACAGTCTGCGCCGTGTGCGCACGATCCACGAAGGACCTCCGACCAGGCCGGCCCGGGAGTTCACGGCCCGGGAGCCCGAGGGCGCCGCCGAGCGCTCGTCAGGGCCGGTCACGCCGGAGCGCTTCGGCCTGCTCCAGGCGCTGCTCGCCTACTTGCTCGCCGCCTGCGGCGACGGCAAGGACGCGGTCATCCCCGCCGCCGAGCTCGTCGATCGCTTCCAGATCCCCTACGAGGAACTGGAAGACCACCTATCGCTTCTCAACCTGGTCAACTTCGGCGGCGGCTGCTACGCGGTCTATGCCGAGCTACACGGCGACGCGGTGCACGTGGACAAGGAGCTCTGGGGCGACACCTTCCGCTCGGCGCCGCGGCTGACGCCGCTCGAGGCGCGCGCGATCCGCCTCGCGCTCGAGTTCATCGGGCCGCTGATCGCGGCCGAGGCGCACCGGCCGCTCGACCGGGTGCGCAAGAAGCTCGAGGAGACCTTCGGCGAGTTCGAGCTCTCCCAGACCCCCGAGCCGCACATCGGCGGCCCCGAGGAGGGCCTGGTTGCAACGCTGACCGACGCGATCCGCCGCCGGCGGCTGGTCGAGATCGAGTACCTGAAGGAGGAGGAGGACACACCCACCGTCCACATCGTCGAGCCGTACTCGATCGAGCGGCGGCTCCCGCACTGGTATGTCCACACCTGGGACCGCACCCGTGAGGACGAGCGCAGCTTCCGCCTCGACCGGATGCGGAGCGCGACGCTCACCGACGCCGAGTTCGAGCCGCGCGAGGGCTTCGAGCCGGGCGTGCTGACGGGCGCTCTCGTCGCCCGCGTCCTCTACTCCCCCGCAGTCGCGCGCTGGGAGGTCGAGCGCGGCGCCCGCCTGCTCACGGACGGCTCGGCGATCAACGAGCAGACGGTCGGGAGCGCCGACTGGCTCGTCGGCGAGATCCTCCGCTATCGGGGCGAAGCCGAGCTGCTCGAGCCGCCTGAGCTCCGCCGCCGGATCGCCCACCGCGCGAGAGCGCTCGCGCGCGAGCTCGGCGTCACCCGGCTGCGCGCACCCGCCTCCGCGTAGGCGCCTACCTGGGCGCCAACGGCAGTTCGAGCGTGAACGTCGCCCCCTGGCCGGGCGCCGAGCGGACCGCGAGTGTCCCGCCGTGCGCCTCTGCGATCGAGCGGGCGATGAAGAGGCCGAGGCCGGACCCGGGCTTGCCGCCGCCGACGTTCGCCCGGCCGAACTTCTCGAAGATCAGCCCGTGTTGCTCGCGGGGGATGCCGGGTCCCTGGTCCTCGACGGCGACCATCACGCGGCCGTTGTCCGCCCAGGCCCGAACGCCTACCTCGCCGCTGGTCGGCGAGTACTTGACCGCGTTCTCGACCAGGTTCATCAGCACCTGCTTCAGGCGCTCGCGATCGGCGCGCACGGCGGGAACCGTGTCCGGCCCCCGGGCGACCACCGATACCTCGTCCTGACCCAGCCCCATGGTCGCCACGGTCTCGCGGACGAGGTCGGCAAGGTCGACGTCGCTGAACGTATAGGTGAAAGTGCCGGCTTCGATCCGCGACGTGTCGAGGACGTCGCCGATCAGAGTCGCGAGGCGAGCCGTCTCGTCGCTGATCAGGGCGAGGAAAGACGCGCGCTGGGCCGGCGAGAGCTCGCGCCAACGATCCTGGAGCGTCCTGGCGGCGCCGATCACCGCAGCCATCGGGCTCCTGAGCTCGTGGGAGACGAGGGAAACGAAGTCCGCGCGCAGGGCGGAGAGCCGCCGCAGTTCCTCGACCGTCTCCCGCTCGGCAGCGTACGCCCTGATGTTCTGGACGGCGGTCGCGACGAGCCGCCCGAGCAGGCCCGCGAGCTCGACCTCGTCCGGCCCGAACCCGTCCGGCTCCCGGCGGAGGATCGCGACCATGCCGATCGGGCGCACGCCGAGGAGCAGCGGTGCGGCGATCCGCGAGCGCAGACCGATCCTCGTCAACGTCCGCTCCTCGGGGTAGAGGTGGTCGCTCATGTCGCGCCGATAGACCGTCTCCCCGGTGCGCATCACCTCCTCGATCAGCGCGCCCGGCGGAAGTGCCTCGCCGGGGCGGAGCACCTGGTTGTGCATGTGCCCTGCGGTCGCCATCACGCGGACGTGGCCCTGCTCGGAGAGGATGATCGCCGTCCGGTCGAAGGGGATCAGCCCGCGCAGCTCGCGGATGAAGGCGCCGAATGCCTCGTCGACGTCCAGGGACGAGCCGAGCGCGCGGGCACAGCGGTTCGCGGCGTCGAGCAGGTCCGCGCGCCGGCCGAGCTCGTCGCGGAAGTGCTCCGCCTCGCGGGCCCGCTCGACGGCGGCCGCCGCCTCGCCCGCCAGCCGCTCGACGAGCCACCCGACGATCAGCGCGATCATCACCTCGACGCCGACCTGGAGGGTGATGTTCTCGTAGTGGAAACGCTCATCGAAGTAGTCGGAGCGCAGCGACTCGTAGACGACTAGGGTCGGAACGTTCGCGACGACGAAGCCGAGGCCGCCGGGCATCCCGTACCGGAACGCGGCCTCGATCAGCACGAGGATCAGCGCCTGCCGGACCGGCGTCGCGCGAACGAACGTCAGCGAGAGGACGAACGACGTGACGATCAGGAAGTCGAAGACGAGCGCCGCGAAGCCGAGCCTGGCCAGGCCTTGCGGCGTCAGGTCGTGGCGTGCGAGCCACCAGATGATCGCCGCGCCGACGGCGAGGACGCCTGTCGTCGCCCACGCCCACGCCTCGTGCCCGGGCGGATACGAGCTGGTGATCGCCGACTGGAACGCGGCGAACGGGACCGCCCCGAGACGGATCCAGGCGAGCCAGCGCTCGGCGCGGAGACGCTGCTCGTAGCTCACAGTTCCTGCTCGGGCGCCGGCAAAGCCGGCACGTCCGCTCTCTGTCCGCCTCCGGTGAGCCCACGGCGGCCCCGCTCCTCGAGCCGCCGGAGCGCCCACTGGGCGTGCTCGCGCAGCAACTCGTCGTCTTCGCGCGCGTAGCGCTCGGCGAGCGGAGCGTCGCCGGGGCGGCCGGCGTTGCCGAGCGCAACGAGAGCGTTCCGGCGCAGGTAGCGCGGATCCTTCCTCGGTACGTAGAGCCGTTCGTAGCGCCGCACGAGCTCCTCGCCGTCGGCCTCGAGCCACTCGACGAGCGAGACGGTCGGCTCGGCGTCCGTAGGCGGCCTCGCTCGGCGGCGCCGCTTCTCGACCCCGCGGTTCCAGGGACAGACGTCCTGACAGATGTCGCAGCCGTAGACCATCGAGCCCAGAGCCTTCCGGTATTCCTCGGGTATCGGCCCCGAGGCCTGCGTCCAGTAGGAGAGGCAGCGACCGGCGTCGAGCGTCCCGGGCTCGTCGAGCGCCGCGGTGGGGCACGCGTCGACGCACAGCCGGCACTCGCCGCAGTCCAGCGCGAGCCGCGGGCTCGCCTCGATCTCGACGTCGGTCACCAGCGTCCCGAGCACGACCCACGAGCCGTGGCGGCGCGTGATCAGCATCGTGTTCTTGCCGTAGAAGCCGATCCCGGCTCTGGCAGCGCCCTCCCGGTCGACGTGCTGGTTGGCGTCGACCAGGACGCGATAAGCACCGCCGAGCCGCCGTCCGAGCGCGTCGAGCTTCTCACGCAGGTCGGCATAGGCGTCGTACCACGTGTAGCGCGGGAGCCGGCCTTCGGTGGAACCGTTCGCCGCGGCCTGATCGGCCGGCGCGTAGTAGCAGAGCGCCGCCGAGACGACCGTCCGTGCGCCCGCCAGCAGGCGCTCCGGGTGGCACGACTCGTCCGGCCGCGTGATCGTGAAGCGCAGGTCGGCGAAGAGGCCCCGGTCCTGCCGCTCGCGGATCTGCCGCTCGGTCTCCTCGTACGGCGCAGCCGGTGCCGCTCCGACCACGTCGAGGCCCAGCTCGTCGGCGACTCTCGTGAGCTCCGCGCTCGTCACGGCGGCATTGTGGCAATTGTCCGCTTCGCGCACGTGGCCGCGCCGAGACGCCGTGCATAGCCTGCGATCTTGCCCGCGGCGACCGTCTCTCCCACGTCCGGATCGAACAGGGGCTTTTCCGGCTCCTTGCGGGTCGGCTTCGTCCCCTCGAGCGCATCCTTTTCGGCCTTCAGCCAGTATGCGTAGAGGTCTTCGTCGCCCGCGGGGGGGCGCAGGGCGTGGAGCCGCGCGAGCCGGCCGGTGCGCGTTCGTGCCTGCGCGCAGATTCGGTTCGCCTCCGCGACGAAGGCGCGCTTCGAGAGGGAAGGCTTGCGCGTCGTGCCCCCTCCGCACCCGGCGAGCAGCGCTGCGAGCAGAACGAAGGGGAACGCGAGTCGGGCCATGGCTCGACTATACGATCGACGCGTGAAGGCGGTTCTGATCCGGGAGGACGGCGGCCCGGAGGTCCTGCGCTACGAGTCCGTCCCGGACCCCGAGCCGGCGGCCGGGGAGGTGCTCGTCCGCATGCGCTTCGCGTCGCTGAATCACGTCGACGTCTGGACGCGGAAGGGACTGCCCTCGGTGCCGAAGCCGCGGATCCTCGGTGCGGACGGCTCCGGCGTCGTCGAGGCGCTCGGGCCGGAGGTGGACGGGCTCGCGCCGGGGCAAGCGGTCGTGATCAACCCGGGGCTCGAGCACGGGCAGGCGATCCACGTGATCGGGGAGCACACCCAGGGCGTCCATGCCGAGCTGGCGGCGATTCCGGCGACCAACGTCGTCCCGCTTCGCGACGACGTCTCCTTCGAGCACGCCGCGGCCTTCCCCCTCGCCTACGAGACCGCTTATCGGATGCTCGTCACCCGGGCCGGGCTGAGGGAAGGAGAGTGGGTGCTCGTCTGGGGAATCGGCGGCGGCGTCGCGACCGCGGCGTTCCGGATCGCGCAGGCGCTCGGCGCCCACACGGTCGTCACGTCGTCCAGCGACACGAAGCTCGCGCGCGCGCAAGAGCTCGGGGCCGACGTCACCGTCAACCACGACTCCGGGGACGTGGTCGCGACCGTGAAGAGGGCAACCGGCGGCGGCGCGGACGTCGTCGTCGAGACTGTCGGCGAGGCGACCTGGAAACGCTCGCTCGACGCCGCCGGCCCGGGCGGGCGCGTCACCGTCTGCGGCGCGACCAGCGGGCCGAACCCGCCGGCGGCCCTCCATCGCGTCTGGTGGAAACAGCTCGACGTCCTCGGCTCGACCATGGGCACCCGGGCCGACTTCGAGGGCGCCTACGATCTCGTCGCGTCGGGCGCGACCCCGGTGATCGACTCCGTCTTCCCGCTCGCGGAGGCGCGCGCCGCCCACGAGCGGCTCGAGGCGGGCGAGCAGTTCGGGAAGATCCTCTTGGCCATTCCGGGCTAACGCCCGAAATGGCCAGCGTTGCAGGGGGGCCGTGCGGCGATGTCGAAAGAACGCGGGGTCGACCTGACGATCGGGGGCATGTGGTTCGCTCATCACGCATCGAAGCCATCCGCGCCGGCGTCGGCCCGGTGACGTCGCGGCGCAGATCCGAAACGCAACCCCTCGACCTCGAGCGCCTCGCCCGTCTCCACACCGAAGGTTTGCTCGACGAGGCCGAGTTCACCGCCGCCAAGGCGCAGGTGCTCGCGCAGCTGTCCCGAACAACGACCGCATGACTGCGAGCTGCCGCGTTCTCAGCCGCGGCGTTGCGGTCGTCGCAGCAGCGGCGACCGCGGCTGTGTTCGCGGGGTCGGCGGCAGCGGAAGATGCTCCACTCGAGTTGGCGCAACGGTATGCGCCTGTCGTGCGCCTCGTCGCACAGGCGGAGCCGTG
The DNA here is from genome assembly GCA_046723895.1 of Actinomycetota bacterium. Taxonomy (GTDB): domain Bacteria; phylum Actinomycetota; class Thermoleophilia; order Gaiellales; family Gaiellaceae; genus DATBLE01. The sequence continues at coordinate 14,508 of JBKOVL010000240.1, forward strand.
CAAGCACGGAGAGGCCTCCGAGCCGACCGACGTGAACCTCGTGCTCGGCAACCCCGACGTCGGGTTCCGTGGGCCCTGGGACAAGACGAACATCATCGAGGTCGCGCCAACGGCGCAGGACCTGTCGAAAGCCCCGCCCGACTATCACCTCGACTTCCCAGGCTCGGCAGTTGCGCCTGCGTGCACCTACGATGAGTGGTCCCACCGGATCAACGAGGGGCACCCGCCGACGATGTATGCGCACATCGTCGGCGAGCGGGCGTATCCGGGGAACTTAGCGCTTCAGTACTGGTTCTTCTACGTGTTCAACGACTTCAACGACAAGCACGAGGGTGACTGGGAGATGATCCAGCTCGACTTCGACGCGGCCACCCCGGCGCAGGCGTTACAGAAGAAGCCGGCGCTCGTCGGCTTCAGCCAGCACGAGGGAGCCGAGAGCGCCCAATGGGGTGAATCGAAGCTCCAGATCGTCGACGGCACGCATCCGGTCGTCTATCCGGCGCTCGGCTCGCACGCGAACTACTACACCTCGGCCCTGCACCTCGGCCGGAGCGCGGCGCAGGGCGTCGGCTGCGACGACACCAACGGCCCATCAACGCAGCTGCGTCCTCGGGTCGCGCTGATCCCCAGCGCGAGATCGGCCTACCTGGCGGCGTATCCGTGGCTCGGCTACGACGGCCACTGGGGCGAAGAGCACCAGGGCTTCTACAACGGCCCGACCGGGCCGACTACGAAGCTGCAGTGGGCACAGCCGCTCACCTGGGCGAACGAGGAGTGGCACGACAACAGCTTCACCGTTCCCGCCGGGGGCTCCGTAGGAACGACCGCAACCGGATTCTTCTGCGGGGTGGTCGCAGCCGGGTCGAGCCTGCTCACCGCGCTCGTCCGCAGCCCGTCCCCGTTCTACATCGCGCTCGCCGCGTTGTTCGTGCTGATCCTGTGGCTCGCTTCTCGGACGCGCTGGCATCCTTCGGCGCCGCTCCATCTCGAGCATCGGCGCCGGTGGGGTGCGATCGTCAACGCGACTCGGCGGATGTACTTCGGACACCTGCGCCTCTTCCTGGGGATCGGGTTGCTGTTCATCCCGCTCGGCCTGCTGATCACCGGCGTCCAGTACCTGATCTTCCGGGTCGGTGGCCTGAACGGTCTGGTCAACTCGGCCGGCAGCACGAATGCAGCCGTTACCTTTCTCGCCGTCTTGCTCGGCGTCGCGTTCACCGTCTTCGGGCTCGCCGTCGTCCACTCGGCCACCGCGGCTGCGATGGTCAACATCGACGCCGGACGCGATGACGGGGCGAGGGCCGCATACAAGACGGTGCTGCCCAAGCTCGGTCCCCTGCTCGGGGTCGTCCTGATCGCCGCGGTGATCCTCGCCCTCGTCAGTCTCACGTCGATCGGGATCCTGCTCGGCGTCTGGCTGCTCGTCCGCTGGATGTTCCTGGCGCAGGTCGTCGTCCTCGAGGACATGGGAGCGCTGGCCGCTCTCCGCCGCAGCGCCAAGCTCGTTCGGGGGAACTGGTGGCGAGTTGCGTCGCTGATCCTCTACGTCACCGTCGTCGCGCTCCTGCTCGGGCCGCTCGTCGGCACGATCCTGCTCTTCGTCAGCAACGCCTCCTTCAACTTCATCAATCTCGTCTCGGGCGTCGTGTACGTCTTCGTGCTGCCGTTCTCCGCGATCGCGTCGACCTACATGTACTTCGACCTGCGAGTGGCGAAGCAGCTCGAGGAGACTGCCGGCGGCGACGACGACGTTCTTCCGGTCCAGGCTCCGCCGTCGGCGTCTCCAGCGTAGGAGTCGTGCTCGACTCCTCCCCACTGCCCGCGGTCTTCGCGCTCGACTGGGGGCCGGTCGGCGTGATCATCGCCGTCTATGCGCTGATGCTGGTCAGCTTCGTGGCCGTTCCGGCGCGAATCCTCGGCGCGAAGAAGAAGAGGCTAAGGCCCAAGGAGGCGGTGGGCCGCTGGACCGTAGGCGGCGCGTTGAGTGCGGTGGCCATGACCCCCGGGTCGTCCTCGACCGCGTCGGCTTGATCGTGCTCGGCGTGCCGCACCTGCACGCCCTCGAATTCGTACTCCTCTCGATCGGGACCGGCCTCTATGCCGCCGGCATGTCCTCGGTCAAGGCAGTGAAGCTGAGTATGAAACTCGAGACGACCGACTGAGTCGACCCAAGCGATGTTCTCCCCGGACTGCAGGAGGAAGCAGCCACCGTTGCGGCTCTGCTCGGTTAGCAAATGGTTTGCAATCGTCCCGGCGACAGGCCCGGATTTGGCTAGCCGAATCCCAGGATGAACTTGGCGTCGTCGGACATCCGTTCGGGCGTCCACGGCGGGTCCCACGTCAGCTCGATCTCGACGTCCTCGACCCCCGGCAGCTCCGAGGCGACGCGGTGGATGTCCTCCTGGATCATCGGCCCGGCCGGGCAGCCCATCGAGGTCAGGCTGTGGATCACTTTCACCTTCGGGCCGTCGACCTCGACGTCGTAGAGCAGGCCGAGCTCGACGATGTCCATCCCCAGCTCGGGGTCCTCGACCTGGTGCAGCGCCTCGAGGACGTCGTCCCTTCCGATCATCCCTCGAGTCTAGCCCTTGCCTAATAACCGGGGAGCCGCACTTCCTCGCGGCGCTCCCGCGCGAAGAAGTGGATCCCGTCGACGAAGCGGACCCAGTTGCAGCGGGTGCACATGACGAGCGAGTGCGTCCGTGCGCTGTCTGCGAGGTACCGCACGCCGCGGAGCAGGTCCCCGTTCGAGACGCCGGTCGCAGCGACGATCACCTCGCCGGAGACGAGATCCTCGGTCGTGAAGACCTGCTCCGTGTCCTCGATCCCGTGCTCGCGCGCGGCCTCGATCTCGCGCCGCGAGGTCGGCCAGAGCTGCGCCTGGAGCTCGCCGCCGAGGCAGCGCAGCGCGCCGGCGGTCAAGACGGCCTGCCTTGTCCCGCCGATCCCGATCGCGAGGTGGTCGTTCGTCCCGCGGATCGCGGCCGAGATCCCCGCGGTAACGGTGCCGTCCTGGATCAGCTTGATGCGCGCGCCGGCCGCACGGATCTCCTCGATCAGGTCGTGGTGGCGAGGCCGGTCGAGGACGATCGTCGTCACGTCGCCGACGTTGCGGCCGAAGGCGTCGGCGATGCCCTGCACGTTCTCGGCGACCGGCCGCAGCAGGCTGATCCGCCCGCGGGCGCGCGGCCCGACCGCGATCGTGCGCATGTACATGTCGGGCAGGTGCCGGAGCTTTCCGGGCTCGCCGACGACGATCATCGAGATCGCGCCGTTCCCCCCGCGGGCAACGACGCCGCGCCCCTCCAGCGGGTCGAGCGCTAGGTCGACCTCCTCGCCGCCGGCGCCGACCGGACCGCTCAACGGGCTCCCGGCCTCGACGTCGCCCGCGCCGATCACGACCGTGCCGCTGATCGGCAGCTGGGCGAGCGCGGCCCCCATGCCCGAGAACGCGGACTCCTCGGCGCTCTCCTGGTCGGCCCGCCCGAGCCAACGCGCCCCGGCGAGGGCCGCGCGCTCGGTCGTGCGCAGGTACGACTCGCACATGCAGAACGAGGCCTCGGGTCGCAGCCCCGCACCTTCGCGTTGGGTGAGCTCTTCCGTCGCCATCAGACCTTGACGAACCGTTCCGCGCGACTCAGCACGAGCTCCATCACGGTAGCGATCGACAGCTCGATGCTGCCGTTCTCGATGACGGGAATGCCGGCGCGTCGGGCCTGCTCGACCACGAACTCCTGCACGAGGCGGATGTCCGGAAGCGCGTCGAGGTACTTCTGCACCGGGCGAAGGCCCTCCGAGCTCGCGTCACGCACCCAGAAGTGCGCGGCGTGCATGTCCTCGTCCTCGATCGCGAGCACGCAGTGGACGACGAGCGCGCCCTCGACCTTGGGGAGCATTCCGGGGACGAGATGGACGCCCTCGAGCACGAGCGACCACCCTTCCTGCAGCGCCCGGTCGATCACGGCCCGCACGCCGATCAGGACGTTCTGGGTCTGCTCGACGAACGCGCCGAGCACGTCGCGCAGCTCGTCCTCGTCGGGGACGTCGAAGCTCGAGCGGTGGATCGACGGCATGAACCGGCTTGACAGAAATGCCCGCATCGTCTGGCGGACGAAGTCCGTCGAGCTGACCCGCGTGATCCCCAGCCGGTAGGCGACGTCCGTCGCGACGGTCGATTTTCCGGTTCCCGTGGCGCCGCCGATCAGCACGATGATCGGCACGTCGAGCTGCCGCAGCGTCTCGTGCCGGCGCAGGCGGCGCAGCGCCTGCGCGCCCTCGTTCTCGCCGAGCACCTCGAAGGCGAGCTCCTCGAGCCGGTCGAGGTCGATCGAGCTCTCGCCGCGCGCAGCCAGGTCGCTCTCGACCCGCAGCGCGAGCTCGTAGGCGCGGTCGGAGGAGACACCGGTCGCCATCAGGGCGCGCGCCATCAACCCTTTCGAGTACGGCAACCCGTCGCCGCCGCCGAGCGGCAGAGGGTCGGCGCGACGGCGCTCCGTCATCGGCCGGCTACCGGCCGATGACGGGGGAGGGGTTCGAGGGGAAGCGGGACGTCATCGTCGTAGATTCTCACTCTGTTGGGCTCCGACCGCCAGCTCGGCGAGCTCGAGCAGGGCATCGCGCAGGCCGGGTGCCTCCACGTCGTAGGCGGCGAAGACGACCTTCGCCCCGCGCTCGGCCGCCGCCTCGGCGACGACGTCGATCGCCGCCGCCTTCAGCTCGACCAGGAAGACGTCCGCGTCGACGTGCTCCAGATCGCGGCGCAGCGCCGCGCGATCCGCGAGGTTCCGTGAGGACGAGACGACCTCGCCGAGGTGGTCGAAGCGCGCCGCGCCCGTCGTGAAGAGCGCCGTGCGTCGCCCGGCGAGCGGCTCGACCGGGCGAAGGCGAAGGTCGAAGCGGAGCACCCGCCGTCCGAGCGCGCCGGCCTGCGCGGCGACCTCGTCGCTCGTCGCCAGCACCAGGTCGCTGATCAAGGCGCGGTAGGGGTTCAACCCGGACTCGAGGTCGTGCGCGACAAGGATCCGCGCCCCGGCAGCAACCGGCGGGACGGCGGCGCCGCTGCCGTCGAAGACGACGATGTCCGCCCCGCGCTCGGCGGCGAGCGCCATGCCGTCGGGGACGTTCGAGACGAACGTCGCGCCGGCGAGCCCGCCGCCGCAGCGCCGGCAGCCGATCGTCGGCACGCCCGCGAGGGCCGCGGTCTCGAGGTGGTCGGAGGCGGCGTGCCGGCCGTCGCGGGAGAGCTCGAGGAGGTCGGCGAGTGTCGGCGAGACCTCGACGATCTCCGGCTCGCGCGGACCGCCGCGGCCCATCGCGACGACGAGCACGTCGCGCTCGCGGGCGAGCAGGCGCGCGAGATGGCCGGTGACGGCCGTCTTTCCCACGCGTTTCCCTGTCCCGAGCACTGCAAGCGAGGGCAGCGGGAAGCCGGCGAAGACGGGCGGCTCGAAGCGGAAGTCCGCCCCGACGTACGGCAGCCCGGCGGCGAGAGCATGCGACGCGAGCAGCAGGCGCGCCCTCGGGCTCAGCACCGGCTCGTCGGAGAGGTCGACGACGACCTCCGGCTCGTGGAGCACCGCCGCCTCCTCGATGCTCGCGACGAGCGGCACGCCGTAATCCTCGCCGCCTCGAAGCTTCTCTGTGCCCCCGGCGAACACCGCCGCGACGAACTCGTACGGCAGCGCGGCCAGCGCGTCGCGGACGACGGGAACGTAGTGCTCCCCGTCGATGACCGCCAACGCCTTCAGCTCCGCGACGAGAGCTCTCCCTCGATCCGCGCGGTGTACTTCTCGAACTCGAGCGTGTCCGTCGAGAACTGGATGATGCGCTCCTGCCCGTGGAACGGATAGCGCCGCCAGACTGAGACATGGGCGCCCTCGACCTCGATCACGTTGTAACAGGGCCGCGTGTTGCCCCTCAGCCGGAGCGACGACACGGTGCCTGCGTTGAGGATGAACATGTTCTCGAGGCGCCAGGCGTAGGGGACGTGTTTATGCCCCGAGAGGGTGATCTGCACGCCGGCCCGCTGGAGGCATTCGAGCGCGTCCCCGGCGTCGTAGACGACGTTCCGCTCGCGGCCGGTGCCCGGCACGGGCAGGAGATGGTGGTGGAGGACGAAGATGCGCAGCTCCGAGCCGTCGGCGAACTGCTCTTCGATCCACGGGTAGCGGCCGCGGCCGATCTGGCCGTGATCGAGGTCGGGCTCGGTCGAGTCGACTGCGACGACGGTGACGCCTCCCAGCCGCAGCACCGAGCTCCGCTCGCCGAAGAGCTCCTCGAAGTGCACGTAGCCGACGTTACGGGCGTCGTGGTTCCCCGGAATGATGACGAGCGACCCGCACTCGAGCCGGTCGAGGTACTCCTTCGCCTGCACGTACTCGGGCTTGAATCCGAAGGTCGTCAGATCGCCGGAGCAGACGACGAGGTCGGGCGCGAGGTCGTTGACCTCGGCGATCGCGCGCTCCATCAGGTTGGGGACGAAGTACGGCCCGCCGCAGTGCAGGTCGGAGATGTGGGCGATCGTAAAGCGCTCGCCGGCGGCCACCCACGAGAGTCTAAGGCGTCCGGGCAGGCGGGTATCCTGACCCGAGTTGAAGTCGGACTCACCCGATTTCCAGGCATATCGTGGTGCCGAGACGCCCCAGTTCGCCAACGAGGCGGAGTTGGAGTGCGCGAAGGTCCTCGATTACTACGGCGTTCCGTGGCTGTACGAGCCGAGGACGTTCGTCCTCGAGACCGACGACGAGGGACGCGTGCTCGAGGCGTTCACACCCGACTTCTACCTGCCCGAGCAGGATCTCTACCTCGAGATCACCGTGATGAAGCAATCGCTCGTCACACGCAAGAACCGCAAGCTGCGCAAGCTGCGGGAGCGATATCCGGACGTGAACATCAAGCTCTTCTACAAGCGCGACATCGAGCGCCTGGGTCGGCGATACGGTCTGAAGCTCGCCTCCTGAGCGGTCCGGACGACCACTCCGAGGACCCGGTCGGGGAGGTCTACCTCTCCGCCGACGAGATCGCCGCGCGCGTCGCCGAGCTCGCCGAGAAGATCACCACCGACTACGCTGGGCGAGAGCCGCTGCTCGTCGGCGCGCTGAAGGCGAGCTTCGTGTTCATGGCCGACCTGACGAGGGCGCTTCCCTTCCTCCACCACGTCGACTTCGTCGAGCTCGCCGGCTACACCTCGGACGAGACCGGCGGAACCCGTGCGATCAGGTTCCTCAAGGACCTCGACACGAGCATCGAGGGCCGCGACGTGCTGATCGTCGAGGACGTCGTCGACACTGGGCTCACCCTGCACTACCTGGTGAAGACCTTCCGGCTGCGCTCGCCGTCGTCGCTCGAGGTCGTGACGCTGCTCGATCGCCCGTACCGGCGGCTCGTGGAGGACCTCCCGGTGCGCTACGTCGGCTTCACCGTCCCCGACGAGTTCTTCGTCGGCTACGGCTTCGACGTCGAGGAGCGTTACCGAAACCTCCCCGACCTGCACGTCTACCGGGGCTAGGCAGGTCTATCCGCCGCCGCGACCGACAAGGCGTGCGCGGCACACGACGGCTCGAGTCAGCGGGCAATGCGCGTGAGGCGAGGAGCGGAGGAGGGTGACCGTGGGGGAACCAGGAGTTCCCCCACGCTTTCACCAGCGATACCAGGCCGCGTCCGCGCTCCTGGCAACGAACCCGATCAGCCAGAGGACGAGCACGATCGCCGCGATGATCCACAGGAAGTGCAGTGCGAAGCCGACCCCGAAAAGCAGAGCGGCAAGCAGCAGGACTGCGATCAGAGCAAGCACGTTCTATCGACCTCCTTGTCGGTCTCAGGGTGTAACGCAGAACCGGCCCGGATGGGTACGCCGGGGCGAGCTTCAGCCTGTGCCGCCCATCACAGGTAGCCGAGCGGGTCGACCGCCTCCCCGTTTACGCGAACCTCGAAGTGCAGGTGCGGCCCGGTCGAGTGGCCGGTAGAGCCGACGTAGCCGATCGTCTCGCCCTGGGAGACGCTCTGGCCGGTCGAGACGGCGATCCGCGACTGGTGGCCGTAGGCGGTCGCGAGGCCGCCGCCGTGGTCGATCACGACCAGGTTCCCGTAGCCGCCCTCCCAGCCGGCATAGATGACGACGCCTGCCGCCGCGGCGGTGATCGGCGTGCCGTAGGCGGCACCGAGGTCGATGCCCTCGTGCATCCGGCCCCAGCGCCAGCCGAAGGGGCTCGTGATCGGGGCGTTGACCGGCCAGATGAAGCCGGCGCCGGAGACGTGCTGGACGGTCGAGTGCGCCTGTGCGGCGCGGATCTTCGCGGCGAGGTCCGCGCTCGCGGCCTGGAGCGCGTCGATCTCCTCGGCATCGGCCCGCTCCTGCGAAGTGAGCGAGTCGAGGCTCACGTTCTTCTGCTGGCGGGCAGCCTCGAGCTTGCCCTTGTTCGCGACCAGCTCGTCCCGCAGCTCCCGAACCTGGTGGACGCGCACCGCGACGATCTCCGCCTGGTGCCGGACGCTCCTGCGGGCACGCCGCGTCTGCCAGCGCGCGATCGCAACCTCGTGCTTGGAGGCGTCGACCTCGGCGACGATCTCCCGGTCGCGACGGACGATCAGCCGGGCGTAGTCGAGCCCGTCGATCAGGTCGGAGAAGCTGTTCGCGGAGAGCATCAGCGCCAGCTCGTCGGGGGTGTTCGACTCGTAGGCGGCGACGAGCCGTCGGTTCAGCCGCCTGAGGGCGATCCGGTGCTGCTCCTGGAGGAACTCCAACCGCACGGTCTGGACCTGGAAGAGCGCGTTCAGCCGACTCAGCTTCAGCTCGCGTAGCTCGAGCTCGTTTTCGAGCGGCGCGAGACGCTCGGAGACCACGCCGACCTGCTGCTCGAGCGAGCGGATGTCGCCGGAGACCGAGTCGATCTCCTGCTGCAGCGCCGCCTCGCGCTCCTTCGTTGCCTGCACGCGGCCCTGGAGCTCCACGATCCTGGAGTCGATCGAGTGCTTCTTCTCGACGATGTCGGCGAAGGCCGGCGTAGCGGCCGCGAGCAGGGCCAGGAGGCCGATCGCAAGGCGGCGGGTCACCAGGTGAAGGTTCGGCGGGGCGGCCGCCGACCCTGCCCGCTGCTACTCGGTCGGCGGCTGCGGCTCGGGGACGATCACGGGGCCGGGCGGCTCGTGCGGCTCCGGCTCGGGCTCGGGGACGATCACCGGCCCGGGGGGATCGTGCGGAACGGGCTCTGGCTCGGGGACGATCACCGGCCCGGGGGGATCGTGCGGAACGGGCTCTGGCTCGGGGACGATCGGCGGCTCCGAAGCGCCGGGCGACGGCTCGACGATGTTGGTCGGCCCTCCCTCCATGCGCGCGCGGGCGATCCGTTCCTCGGCGCAACGCTCGACGCGCCCGAGCTCCTCCGTCAGGGCCTCGAGCCCGCGGTCCAGCTCACGGATCCCGACGCGGATTTGGGCGGCCAGCCTCCGGTCGCCGCGGTAGACCGCATCGCCGAGTGCGTACAGCTGGCGTGCGCGGTCGTCGTCCAGCTGCGCCGCCCGGCGCCGAAGGCGATAGCGCTCGACCGCCGCGGCCACCCGCGCCGCGACGACGACGAGCGTCAGGCGCAGGCGGCTCCGGGCGACCGCGAGCAGACGGCCGGCTCTGCCGCGCGTTGCGGCTGCGACGCGCTTCCCGGGGACGACGCCGAAGTAGCGCCGATCCGAGGACGACCACGAGACGGGGCGGCCGACCGGCACGGCCCGGGCGCCGCATGAGGCGCAGAAGCGCCCGCCGACCGGCAGGTCCGTCCCGCAGGAGACACAGCTATTGGTGATCGCGGACATCGGTCCGCGGTGTTCCCACATCGAGCGCTCGTAACGCCTCTGCCGCGTCCCGCCTGAGCTCGCCGACGAGGCTGCCGTAATCCTCGTCCGAGACCTTCCCCGTGCGATGGTCGAACTCGAGCTCCTTCAGCGCGGCGAGCGCTCGGTCACGCTCCTCCGCGAGCTCGAGTCGCCGGCGTTCCTCCGGGGCGGGGTCCTCGAGCGCGTCGTCCCCTTTTGGCTCGCGCAGAAGCGGCCGTGCAACGAACCAGACGGCGACGACCGCAAGCAGCGCCCCCAGGACGAGCGCCGCGACGAGCATTTCTCCTAGACCTCCTGCGGGAGGTGGCCGTAGCGTACGGCGAGACGACGTTCCTCGCGTGCGTCCGGCCAGAGCGCGACCGCCGAGCCGATCAGGAACACGAGTCCAGCGGCCCAGATCAGGTTGACGAGCGGGTTGATGATCGCCTTGAAGTCGATCGTCCCGTTCCGGTTCAACTGCTCGGTGATCAGGAAGAGGTCCTCGCCGGTCAGCCAGTCGGAGCGGATCGAGACCTCGTTCGAGACCTGCTGCTCGACCGGGTAGCTGTTCTTGCCCGGATGCATCGTCGCGATGCGGCTACCGCCGCGGTAGACGTCGATCGTCGCCCGCGTCTCGACCGCGTTCTCGCTACGCGTGCTGTTCAGGCCGCGGTAGACGAGCGCGTAGTCGCGTACATTCAGCGACTGCCCCGGCGCGAGCCGGGCGCTGCGGGAGGTGTCGTAGGCGCTCGACCCGGCGATCCCGATCGCGAGCATCAGGATCGCGGCGTGGACGATGTAACCGCCGTACCGGCGGCGGTTTCGCGCGACGAGCGAGCCGAACGCGCGGATCGCGGGCTCCCCGGAGAGCGCGCGCCGCGCCTGGGTGCCACGGATGAACTCGAGCGCGATCGTCGCGGCGACGAAGGCAGAGAAGGTATAGGCGACGAGACCGGGGATCGAGGATCCTGCCCCGGCGGCGATCAGGCCCGCGCCGGCGACCAATGCGGCGACGAACGGCCACAGGAACGTCCGCCCGAGAGAGCGAAGCGACGCACGGCGCCACGCGATCAGCGGCCCGATCCCCATCAGGAGGAGGAGCGGCAGCCCGAACGCGCGCAGGAAGAAGTCGTAGTACGGCCGTCCAACGGTGACCGACTCCCCGCGCACGGCCTCGGAGAGGATTGGGAATGTCACCCCCCAGAGGATCGTCAGGCAGAGCGCGACGAGCAGCAGGTTGTTGTAGAGGAAGGTCGCCTCGCGCGAGGCGAGCGACTCGAGCTTCGTCTTCGCGCGCAGCAGGGGCAGCCGTCGGAAGATGAGCGTCAGCGAGGCGGCGACGACGAAGCAGATGAACCCGAGGAACCACGGCCCGATCGAGCCCTCGGTGAAGGAGTGGATCGAGTTCAGGACACCGGAGCGCGTCAGGAACGTGCCGAAGAGCGAGAGTGAGAACGCCAGGGTGACGAGCAGCATGTTCCAGACCTTCAGCATCCCCTTGCGCTCCTGCACCATCACCGAGTGCAGGAAGGCGGTGGCGGCGAGCCACGGCATCAGCGCGGCGTTCTCGACCGGGTCCCAGGCGTAGTAGCCGCCCCAGCCGATCTCCTCGTAGGCCCACTTCGCGCCGAGCAGCTGGCCGAGCCCGAGAAAGGCCCACGCGAGCAGCGTCCAGCGCCGCGTCGCGACGATCCAACGCTCGTCGGTACGCCCGGAGAGGAGCGCCCCCATCGCGAAGGCGAACGGAACGGTGAGGCCCACGTACCCGAGGTAGAGCATCGGCGGGTGGGCCTGCATGTACGGGCTCTGCAGGCTCGAGTTCAGCCCGAAGCCGTCCGCCGGCGCGACGTGCGTCTTGAACGGGCTGGCGACGAAGACGACGAGCAGAGAGAAGAAGGCGACAACGATCCCGAGCACCGGGACGACCCAGGCGACGAGCTCGCGGCCGGCCTTGCGGTCGAGCAGGACCGCGGCGGCGCCGTACCCGGTGAGAACGAACAGCCAGAGAAGGAGCGAGCCCTCCTGCCCGCCCCAGAGCGCCGTCAGCTTGTACGTGAGCGGCAGCTCGCGGCTCGTGAACGACGAGACGTACGTGAAAGAGAAGTCGCTGCGGACGAGCGCGGCGAGGAGGACGCCGACGGCGACGGCCGCGGCGACGAAGGCGGCGACGAGCGCGTTCTGGGCCGACAACGCAAGCCGCCTGCGCCGCAGGTACGCCCCCGTGAACCCGGCGATGACCGCGTAGAGCGCCAGCCCGAAGCAGACTACGAGCGCTGCCCTCCCGAGCTCAGGCATGGCTCAGCTCTTCTTCGGCGTGTACTTCGACGGGCACTTCGTCACGAGCGTGCCCGGGATGGCGACGAAGACCCCGTCCCTCAGATGCCCCTCGACGACGACGTCTCGGCCCGGCCGGAAGAGGTCCGGCACGGAGCCCGTATAGACGACCGGAACGGTCGCCGTCCCCTTCACGTCGCGGAGGCGGAAGTGGAGCCCCGCGCCGTGCGCGTCGCCGGTCACCGGCGTCAGGACCCGCCCGGCAAGCGCGACCTTGCCGGTGTGCCCGCCGAGCGAGCTCGGTCGCAGCGACGGCGTCCCGCCGCCCGCGATCGACGAGTAGAGGAGGAAGACGGCGAGCACGGCCGCCACGGAGAGGGCGACGACGAGCCGCACTGGGCTGGTCCTCCGAGGCACGCCCCTAGTTTAGGCCCGGCCGGCGAAACCGGGCGACTGCAAGGGCCCGTCCGCGTGAACTAGCGCTCTTCGACGGTCGCGCGCTCGCAGCGCTCGGGCACGCGGTACCCGTGCTCGACGCAGAGCGAGCCGGGGTCGTCCTCGGTCAGGGCGTCGCAGTAGCCCTTGCCGTAGGCGGCGCGCATGAACGCGCCCACGACCTCCAGGTTCCACTCCTCGATCTCGTTCGCCTCGCGCCAGAGATCGGCGAGGCGGACGTCGATGTCGAGCTCGAGCAGGTCGATACGTGAGGGTCCTCGCAGCATGGGTCCTACGATACGGACCCGTCCGGACGGCAGCACGCTAGGCTCGTGACCATGGGAACGATCAGGTTCGGGCCGGCACGCGTGCCGTCACGCAAGACCCCGGAGAAGGCAATCGAGCTGCTCCTCGAGCGCGGCTACAGCGCCTGCGAGATCGACTTCGAGGTTGGGTTCTGGATGGACTACCCGTGGGCGGAGCGGTTCGGGGACCTCGCCCGCGACGCCAACGTCGTTCTCTCCGTCCACGCACCGCTCGCCGGCTTCCTCGGCCACGTCGAGCGCGACAAGAAGCACCGGATGGCGATCGGGATGCTCGACCACTCGGCCGGCGTCGCCGTCGCCTGCGGCGCCAGGCTCGTCGTCCTCCACCCGGGCTTTCTGCTCGGGCGCACGCGCGAGGACGCACTCGCCGCGCTGGTCGAGCAGCTCGGCGACCTGCGTGAGCGGCTCGAGGCCAAGGGCCGCGCCGTGCCCTTCGGCGTCGAGGTGATGGGGCGCGTCCGCGAGCTCGGCACCGCCGAGGATGTCTTCGCCGTCGCCGCGCAGCTGCCGTGGGTGCGGCCGGTGATCGACTTCGCCCACCTGCACGCGGTCACCGACGGCGCGTTCACGGCCGTCGACGCCTTCCAGGGGGTGCTCGCGACCGCCGACTCGATCCTCGAGCGCGGGGCGCCCTTCCACATCCACTTCAGCGACATCCAGTTCGCAAACCGGAACGAGACGAAGCACCTCCGCTACGGTCAGGGAACCCTCCGCGCCGAACCGCTCAGGGCCGCGTTACGCAAGTTCAGGCGCCCGGCGACGGTAATCTCGGAGTCGCCGGACGAGGCCTCCAGTCAAGCCATCCGATCGATCCTGGTGACCCCGACCAAAGCGCAGTCGACGGGGAACTAGACGCAGACGTTTGCGGGCGGGCTTTGCCCGAGCGTAGTTCCCGCTGCGATTAGGCGATTCGTTCGACCCTTCTGGCAAAGGCCTCGCCGAGGGCGGCCGCGGGGGCCTGATCGGCGCGGCGCTCGGCGTAGGTGTCCGCTTCCTCGTCGCGGCCGCGCTGGCGCAGGAACTCCTCGATCCGCGACAGGGCCCGGACCTCGAGGCCGCGGAAGCCGGTCGCCTCCACGAGCGCGAGCGCGTCGAGGAGCAGAGCCTCGGCCTCGGCATCCTTCCCCTGCGCGGCACGGACGAGGCCAAGCGTCATCGTCGTCGTCGCACGCGAGCTGAGGTCGTGCTCGCCGACCGTCTCGATCGCTTCCAGCGCGACCCGCTCGGCCTCGTCGAGCCGGCCGAGGCGGATCAGGACCTCCGCGAGCGCCCGCTGGCTCTCGCAGAGCGTGCCTCTGTCCTCGAGCGGTTTCAGCAGCTTGATCGCCTCGCGCAGGCGGGTCTCGGCCTTCCGGTCGTCGCCGCGAAGCTCGGCCGCCGCGGCAAGGGAGTTCAGGGTGGCCCCGAGGTGCCAGGCGTCACCGACCTCGGCGAAGAGCGCCCTCGACTCTTCGAGCTGCTCCTCGCCGAGATCCGTCTCCCGCCTCTCGAGGCGCAGAGAGCCGAGCGAGTGCAGCGCGTGCGCCCGCGCAACGATGCTGTCGCTCTCCTTCGCGAGCTCCAGACCACGGAGGAGCGTCTCCTCGGCCTCGTCGAGCCGCCCGAGGTGGCGGTAGACGTGGGCGAGGCCGTCGAGCGCATGGGCCTCCAGATCCTTTCGTTCGAGCCGACGGGCGATCTCGAGCGACTCGGCGACGATCCGCTCCTGGGTCTGGAAGTCACCGACCCAAAAAGCGATGCGGCCGCGCACCTCGAGCGCGCTGAACCGTCCCTCCGCCGGCAGCGCCTCGAGCGCGGCGTCGACCAGCTCGGTCGCCTTGGCCAGGTCGCCTTCGCGGAGGAGCGCGACCTCAGCGAGGGCGGTCAACGCCTTGCCTTCGATCAACGAATCCCCGGCTGCCCGCGCACTCTCGAGCACGGCCTTCATCTCGATAGAGAGGGTCGGTAGCTCGCTCATCCGCCAGGCGGCGCGGGCCGCGTGGTAGCGGCGCGCGAGCGTCGGCTCGAGCTCCACCGACCGCAGCAGGAGCTTGCGTGCGGAGCGGTTCGCCTCGCGGGCGAGTGCCCGCCGGCCGGCCTCCTCGAGCGCGGCGGCGGCCTCGCCGGCGAGCTCGGGCGGGGGTGCGCCGTCGAGCTCGGCCTGCAGCTGGGCCGCGTGGTCGAGGTGGTAGGCGCGGATCTCCAGCAGCTCCTCGCCTGCCCGCTCGCCCAGCCACTCGGCGAACCGGGCGTGCAGCCGGGCGCGCTCGGCCTTCGTCAGGCCGCCGTAGCCGACGTCACGGATAAGGACGTGCTTGAACTTGTAGGCGCGCTCGCCGATGATCGTCGACCGCGGCTCGGCGAGGACGAAGTCGCGGAGGAGGAGGTTGTCGAGCAGCGCCTCGACGTCGAGCTCGGGCGAGAGGTGCTCGAGCGCGCCGCGCCAGAAGATCCGTCCGATCACGGCGCCGCGGTGCAGCAGCGCCTTCTCGTCCGCAGGCAGGTGGTCGATGCGGGCCGCGATCAGCGCCTGGAGCGTGTCGGGAATCCGCTCGGGCAGGTAGTCACCGCCGCTCTCGAGCAGCATCCGGATCGTCTCCTCGACGAAGAGCGGGTTGCCCTCGGTCTTCGCGAGCAAATCCTGTCGAGCCTCGAGGGGAAGGCCGTCCCGGGGCAGCAGGGCGTCGAGCAGCTCCTCGCTCTCGGGCGCGCGAAGCGGGTCGAGCTCGATCGACGTTGCACGCATCCGCCCCCCGCCCCAGCCGGGGCGAATGTCGATGAGGTCGGGCCGCGCGAGGCAGATGAGCAGGAGGGGCGACTCGCGCACCCAGGTGGCGAGGTGCTCGACGAGCTCGAGCAGCGGCTCCTCCGCCCAGTGGATGTCCTCGAACATGAGCACGAGCGGCTGGACGTCGGCGAGCTGGTCCGCCCACGCGCGCGCGGCCCAAGCGATCTCCTGCGCGCTGCGCTCCTCCTCGACGGCGTCGAGCACGCCCGATGCGAGGCCGAGCAGGTCGGCGACCGCCTCGTCCTCGCAGCACGCGCGGAGCTTCTCGACCGCCTCGCGGACGGGGTCGTCGTCGGCGATCCCGGCCGAGGACTTGACCATCTCCGCGAGCGGCCAGTACGTGATCCCCTCCCCGTAGGGCAGGCAGCGGCCGCCGAGCACGGTCGCGCCCTCCAGCGAGGCGACGAACTCGCGGACGAGCCGGCTCTTGCCGACGCCGGGCTCGCCGTAGACGGTGACGAGGTGCGCGCGCCGGTCGCGGGCGGCGCGCTCGAAGGTGTTGGCGAGCAGGTCGAGCTCGGACTCGCGTCCGATCAGCGGCGCGGCGACCGTGGATCGCGCCGGTTCCTGGGCGCGGTCCGCGGCGCAGACAACCCGCCAGGCCGGGAGCGGCTCCGAGCGGCCCCTCACCTCGATCGCGTCCACCGCCTCGAGCTCGACGCTGTCGAGCGCGAGCCTGCGTGCGCCGGGACCGATCAGGATCTCGCCCGGCCCCGCCCACTGCTGGAGCCGCGCGGCCATGTTGACCGCCTCGCCGGTTGCGAACGTCGAGTCGGCGGCGTCGACGACGACCTCGCCCGACTCGATCCCGATCCGCGCCTGGAGCTCGAGCTCGCGCACGGCCGCCAGGATTCCGAGCCCAGCCCTGATCGCGCGCTCGGCGTCGTCCTCGTGCGCCTGCGCAACGCCGAAACCCGCGAGCACCGCGTCGCCGGCGAACTTCTCCACGATCCCACCGTGGGTCGTCACGGAGTGTGAGGCTTCCTCGAAGAAGCCCGTCACGCGCCGCCGGACGATCTCCGGGTCCGAGCTCGCGACCAGTGCAGTCGAGTCGACCAGGTCGACGAACAACACTGTCGCGAGCTTTCGCTCCACCACCAAAGTGTAGAGACGACGAGAGCCCGGATAGCATCCTGGCCGAGTATCCGCTCCGGCACCGGCAAAGCCGGCGCCTGCGCTCTTGGCTGCCTCCGTCTAGCCTACGGCAGTGCTCGATCCGAAGGTTTTCAAGGCGTATGACGTGCGGGGCCTATATCCGGGCGAGCTCGACGAGGAGGGCGCATACGCGATCGGGTGGGCGTTCGTGGAGCAGTTCACGCCGTCGCGGATCGGGGTCGGGCGCGACATGCGGCTCTCGTCGACGACGATGGCGCAGGCGGTGATCGACGGGGCGTCCGCGGCGGGAGCCGAAGTGCTCGACATCGGGCTCGTCGGCACGGAGATGGTCTACTTCGCGGTCGGCGAGCTCGGCCTCGACGGCGGTGTGATGGTCACCGCCTCGCACAACCCGAAGAACTACACCGGGATGAAGATCGTACGGGCAGGAGCGCTGCCGGTCGGCGGCGACTCGGGCCTTCTGGACGTGCGCGATCGGGCAATCGCAGGCGGGGCGGACCGCGTGTCAGGGCCCCCGAAGGACGGCATGGCCACGAGCCACGACATCTGGCCGGCCTACGTCGATCGGGTGATGTCGTTCGTGGACGTGTCCGAGATCCGCCCGCTGAAGGTCGTCGTCGACGCGGCGAACGGGATGGCCGGGACGATGCTGCCGCCGATCCTGGACCAGCTGCCGATCGAGGCCGTGCGCTGCTACTTCGAGCCGGACGGCAGGTTCCCGAACCACGAGCCGAACCCGCTCCTGCCGGAGAACCGCGAGTTCATCGTCCGCAAGACGCTCGAGACAGGCGCGGACTTCGGGGTCGCCTTCGACGGTGACGCCGACCGCTGCTTCTTCGTCGACGGCACCGGCGAGTTCGTCGCAGGCGACTTCGCGACCGCGCTCTTCGCCGAGGGCGTGCTCGAGAAGGAGCCCGGCGCGAAGGTGATCTACGACGTCCGCGCGAGCTGGGCGGTCCCGGAGACGATCGAGCGTGCCGGCGGCGTTCCGCTCGTCAACCGCGTCGGTCACGCGTTCATCAAGCTGCGGATGCGCGAGGAGCAGGCGGCCTTCGCCGGCGAGGTCTCCGGCCACTACTACTTCCGCGACTTCTCGCAGGCCGACTCGGGCGTGATCCCGTTCCTGCTCATGCTCGACCGGGTCTCGAAGGCGGGCTTGAAGCTCTCCGAGCTGCTGCGCCCGTATCGCGAGCGTTACTTCATCACCGGCGAAGTGAACACGCCCGTCGCGGACGTTCCCGGGAAACTGGCCGAGCTCGAGGAGCGCTTCGGCCCCGAGGGGACGGTCTCGCACCTCGACGGCCTCTCGGTCGAGGGCAGGGACTGGCACTTCAACGTCCGTCCGTCGAACACCGAGCCGCTCCTCCGCCTGAACCTCGAGGCCCGCTCCCGGGAGCTGATGGAGGGCAAGCGCGCCGAGGTGCTCGCGGTGATCCGTGAGCCCTAGACCGCCGTTCAAGTTCTCGGCGCGAACCCGCGTCGGCTTCTCCGACACGGACGCACAGGGAGTCGTCTACTACGGTCGCTACATGCCCTACTTCGACCTCGCGCGGGTCGAGTACCACCGCGCCCTGGACATGCTCCGCACCGGGCCGGAGGGCGAGCAGTTCGTGATGCGTGCGATGACAGTCGAGTACCACGCCCCGGCGCGCTTCGACGACGAGATCGAGGTCGACGTCCGCATCGCGCGAATCGGCACCTCGAGCGTCACCTACGAGTTCGCCGCGTTCGTCCCCGGTGACGTCCTCGCCGTCACGGCAACGCAGACGATCGTGCTCGTCGACCTCGGGGACCGCAAGCCATGCCGGGTGCCGGACTGGTGGCGGGGGAAGATCCGGGCGTTCGAAGGCGACGATCTCGAGGGATAGAACGGGCGCGCCCATCCGTCCCTCAGCGGATGGGCGCTGCCGCCAGGCTCAACCTCTCTCCCGCCTGTCCCGTACGTCGTGTTTTACGCCCGAGCCGGCTCGGCTGTCATCCCTCGATCGGGGTACTCGCGCCTCGACCCGCGATGATCACTCGAACGAGGGAGTGTGGGGTCACGACAGGAGGAGTCCTGTCCCTCGACGCTCTGTCAGTTCGGCGTCACGCGATATGCGTCGAACACTGCCTCGATGTTGCGGAGCGCCGTCAGCAGAGCCCGCAGCGAGCCGATGTCCCCGATCTCGGCCGTGTACCAGTTCTTCGCCAGCTGGTCTTCGACGCCTCCGCCGTAGGCGACGATGTTCGCGCCGTGCTCGGAGAAAGTCCGGGCGACGTCCTCGAGCAGACGCGGGCGGTCCCACGCATCGATCGCGATCTTGACGCGAAAGCTCTGCGCAGAGCCTCCCTCCCACTCGACCGGCGTGAAGCGCTCGGCGTTCTTCCGCAGCGCGCGCACGTTCGGGCAGTCCTCGCGGTGGATCGTGATCCCCTTGCCGAGCGAGATGTAGCCGACGATCGGGTCCCCCGGTACCGGAGTGCAGCACTTCGCGAGGCGAACGAGGACGTCCTCGACGCCGGAGACGTTGATGCCGTAGCTCTGGCTCGCCGCGGTGTCCTTCGCCTTCGGCGGCTTGAGCGTGACCGCGTCCTCCTCGACGACCTCGGCCGTCTTCAGACGCTGGATCACCTTGTTGACGATCTGGCTGGCCGGCAGCTTCCCGGAGCCGAGCGCGACGTAGAAGTCCTCGGCCTTCTTGAATCCCGTCTCGCGGATCACCTGCGCGAGCACGGCCGAGCCGGCGATCTTCCGGTACGGAAGGTTCTGCGCCTTCAGCGCCTGCTCGAGCGCCTCGCGGCCCTTCTGCTCGGCATCGGCGCGTGACTCGCGCGAGAACCACTGCCGAATCTTGTTGCGGGCCCGCGAGGAGGCGGCGAGCGACATCCAGTCGCGCGA
>JBKOVL010000070.1:0-4472 GCA_046723895.1 Actinomycetota bacterium
GGATGGGCGAGGGCGAGTTCCGGGTCGAGCTCCGCGAGCGCGACGAGGGCGCGACCGGCGTGGACGACGCTGTCTTCCTGATCAGGCCGAATCCGGGCCTCCCCTTCGCGCCGGTCGCGGAGACCGCATCGGGCGGCGAGCTGTCGCGGATCGCGCTCGCGATCGCTGCGGTCGGCGGGGGCGAGACGATGGTCTTCGACGAGATCGACGCCGGGATCGGCGGGCAGACGGCGCACGGCGTCGCGGCCACGCTCGCGCGCCTGGCCGGCCACGCACAGGTGATCACGATCACCCACCTGCCGCAGATCGCGAGCCGGGCCGAGCGCCACTTCCGGGTCGAGAAGATTCCGGGCGATCCGACTCACACGCGCATCCAGGAGCTCGCAGAAGCGGAGCGCCGCGAGGAAATCGAGCGTATGCTCGGCGGCCGAGAGTTCCTCGCCATTCTCGCCGAGGGCGAAAATGGCTAGCTGCTGGTGATGAGCAGACGCGATCTATCCGTGCCAGCAACGCCCTTCGTGGCAGCGAGAGCCCGGAGTCCTCTGATCGATTTCACCGGGCCCGTGAAGCTCGATCGGCGGACGAAGCGGCTCGTCCACCGGTTGGGCGAAGGCGACGTCGCGGTCGTCGACCACACCGACCTCGACCGCGTCACGGCCGAGGAGCTGCTCGAGACCGGCGTGCGCGTCGTCGTCAACGTCGCCGAATCGCTCTCCGGGCGCTTCCCGAACCCGGGGCCTCTGCTGCTCGTACGCGGCGGCGTGACGCTGATCGACGCGCCGGGAGCCGCGCTCTTCGACGAGCTCTCCGAGGGGGAGCCGCTGACCGTGCGCGGCGCGAGCGTCTTCCGCGACGGCACCTGCCTCGCCCGCGGGAAGGCGCTCGAGGAACGTGAGCTGGAACAGGCGCTCGCCGAGCAGCGCAGCCGCGTGACCGAGTCGCTCTCCGAGTTCGCCGAGAACACGCTTCAGCACCTGAAGGCCGAGGGGAGCCTCCTCAGCGAGGGGATCGACTTCCCGCATCTCCGGACCCGCTTCCGCGACCGGCACGCGCTCGTCGTCGGGCGCGGGCCGGGGCACAAGCGCGACCTGCGGATCGTTCGGCCCTACATCCGCGACTTCAAGCCCGTGCTCGTGGGCGTCGACGGCGGCGCGGACGCGCTGCTCGAGGCGGGCTACAAGCCGGAGGTGATCGTCGGCGACATGGACTCGGTGTCCGACGCGGCGCTGGGGAGCGGGGCGGAGGTGCTCGTGCACGGGTACCACGCGAACGGCGCCGCGCCCGGCGCCGCGCGAGCGGAGGCGCTCGGCGTTCCCTACCAGGTCGTGCCGTCGATGGGGATCAGCGAGGACCTCGCCCTCCTGCTCGCCTACGAGAAGGGGGCGGAGCTGATCGTCGCGGTCGGGACGCACTTCAACCTGATCGAGTTCCTGGAGCGGAACCGGGCCGGAATGTCGTCCACGTTCCTGACCCGGCTGCGCGTCGGCGAAATCCTGGTCGACGCGAAAGGCGTCTCGCGGCTTGTCTCCCGGCGTGTCGGCCTCTGGCCGCTGGCCGCGCTCAGTCTCACCGGGCTCGGCGCGATCGTCGTGGCGGTCGTGCTCTCGCCCGGGATCCACCACCTGATCGAGCTGATCGTCCTGCGGATCCGCGACTGGCTCGGTTTGGGCTAGGCCGTCGTGAGGATGGAGGCCTCCCGGGAGCTGCTGGCGCCGCGTCCGGAGGTCTGGGCCTTCCTCGCCGAGCCCTACCACCTGCCCGATTGGTATCCCGGCGTGTCGGGCGTCACTCCTGACCGCCGCGGCGCCGCGGCGGGCGCACGCTGGCAGGTTGTCGCCTCGACCGAGCCGACGCTGCTCCGGAAGCCCGCAGCGAGCGGTACGCTCGTCGTCATCGCGTCCGACGCGCCGCGCCTCTTCGCCTTCCAGCTCGTGGCCGACAAGCTGGACGTGCGCGTCGATCTGGAGGCGACCGCCGAGGACAGAACGTGGGCGACGGTGACAGTCGAGGGGCCGTGGCTGATCGCCTACCGCCGCACGCTCGCCCGCCGGGCGGTCGATCGCCTGCACGCGCTGTGCCAGACGGCTGCGAGACTCTGAGCCCATGTTCGACCTCCGCTACCACGTTGCCTCGCTGGTGGCAGTCTTCCTCGCGCTGATCATCGGCATCCTCGTCGGGGTCGGGATCTCGGGAAAGGGGTTTGTCAGCGACAGCGAGCGGTCACTCCTGAACGAGCGAATCGCGGACCTGAAGAGCCGTCTCGACTCGGCGACCTCGCGGAGCACGGAGCTGGTGAGGGCCCAGCGCGCCGCCCAGACCTTCGTCGCAGACGTCTATCCGACGCTGATGGAGGGCCGGATGCTCGGCCGGCAGATCGGCGTCGCCTTCGCGGGGCCCGCCGACGGCCGTCTGGGCAGCCTCGTCGAGGAGTCGCTCGGCGATGCGGGCGGTGATTCGCCGCTGCGCGTCCGTGCGCTGAAGCTACCGATCGACCTGCCGTCGCTCCGCCGCGCGCTCGCCCGGCGTCCCGCGCTCGCCGCGCTCGCGACCGAGCGGCGGATCGGCGACCTCGGCAAGCGGCTCGGCCACGACTTCGTCGCAGGGGGCGACAGCCCGGCCTGGAAGCTCCTCTCGGCGCAGCTCGTCGAGGAGGAGTCCGGGAACGACCGGCCGCCGCTCGACGGAGTCGTCGTCGCCCGCACGGTTCCCGCTCAGTCGGGCGTCACGGCCCGGTTTCTCGCGGGGTTCTACGCCGGGCTCACGTCCGCAGGCGCGGCCACCGTCGGTGTCGAGCGGACACGCACCAAGGACTCGGCGATCGAGGCGTTCTCCCGCCAGAACCTCTCGACGGTCGACGATCTGGACACCGAGGCCGGACGGCTGTCGCTCGTGCTCCTCCTCGGCGGCGCCGCTCCGGGGAGCTACGGCGTCAAGAAGACGGCCGACGACGGCGTCCTGCCGGCGATCCCGACGACGGCGGCCAGTGGCTGAGCTGACGGTCCTCGTCGCCGCGCGCGACGAGGAAGAACGCATCGCAGCGACGGTCGACGCGCTCCGGCGAGCGTTCCCCGAGGCGGAGGTGATCGTGGCCGACGACGGCTCGTGCGACGAGACCGCACGCGCCGCCGAGAACGCGGGCGCGCGGGTGCTGAAGCTGCCGCGCCGGGGCAAGGGACAGGCACTCGCGCTCGCAGAGCAGGAGGCCCCGCCCGGAGGTCTTCTGCTCTGCGACGCGGATCTCACCGGAGACCTGCGCCCGCTGCTCGAGGTGGAGGCCCACCTCGCGGTCGCCGCCTTCGCCGCAGGGCAAGGCGGCGGCTTCGGAATCGTCAAGCGCGCGGCCCACGCGCTCCTGCGCGTGGCCACGGGCCGTGAGCTGCGCGAGCCGCTCTCCGGCCAGCGTGCACTGTCGCCCCGCGCGCGCGAGTGCTGCTTCCCGACGGCGGCGGGCTTCGGCTGCGACACGCGTATGACGCTCGATGCGCTGCGCGCGGGCCTGGAGGTGCGGGAGGTCGAGTTGCCGCTCCGCCACCGGGCGACCGGCCGCGACCTGCCCGGGTTCCTCCACCGCGCCCGTCAGCTCGGCGACGTCTTGCTCGGATTCGGGCCGCTCGGGACGAACCACCGCGGCCTCCGTCTCCCGCTCGTCGGCTGGACCATCGGCCTGCTCGCGCGCGGGGTCGCGCCCGTCGCGGCGATCGGGCTCGCGGACGATCTCCTCGCCGGGCCCGAGCGGGGACTTGCGGCCCACCTGCGCACGGGACGCACGACGGGCATGCTCAAGCTGCTCGGCATCCCAGTCGTCGGCCTGCTCGCGACGCGCCGGCTCTCGGGAGCGCTCCTCGTCGGCCTCGCCGCGAACGCGCTCAACCAGCTCGCCACGAAGCCGGGCCGGGCTCTGAAGGCCTACGTGCTTGCCGCGCTGCCGCTCCGGGCGCCCCTTCTGCCCGCCGTCATCCTCGCTCCGTACGATCTCCGGGAGATGGCGATGCTGGGCGACTCGGGGTCGAACTCGCTGGGCGCTCTGCTAGGCTTGAATTCCGTGGATCGTTTCACGGGGCGGAGCAGATGGCTGGCGATCGGGGCGCTGGCCGGGCTCAACCTCCTCGGCGAGCTGAGCTCCCTCGATGAGCTGATCGAGCGGATGCCCGTCGTGCGCGACCTCGACCGGCTCGGGAGACAGCCATAAACACCCGCCGTAGGCTTGACGGAGGCGGGCAGTGAGCGGAGGCGCCGGCTTTGCCGGCGTCGGAGCGGGGAGGCCGACGAAGTACGTCTTCGTCACGGGCGGGGTCGTCTCGTCGCTCGGCAAGGGGATCACGGCCGCCTCCCTCGGCCGGCTGCTGAAGGCGCGCGGGCTGAAGGTGCAGGTCCAGAAGTTCGACCCGTACATCAACGTCGACCCCGGGACGATGAGCCCCTTCCAGCACGGCGAGGTCTTCGTCACCGAGGACGGCGCCGAGACCGACCTC
>JBKOVL010000168.1:0-4494 GCA_046723895.1 Actinomycetota bacterium
CGGCGGCGCACGCGTCCGCCCGGCACCCTCGAGGACGCGGAGCCTGCCGTCCCGGCCGATGCGCATGGGCCGCCCGCCGACCTCATGACCCGCGTCCTGACCGGGGTCGCGATCGCGGTCGTGGCGCTGATCTTGCTCAAGCTCGGGACGGGACCCGCCACGCTCATGGTGGCGGTGATCGTCGGCGCCGCCGCCTTCGAGCTCTACGAGGCGTTCCGCCGTGCCGGTTACCACCCCGCGACGGTGATCGGGCTCCTCGGGTGCATCTCGATCGTCGGCATCGCCTACAGCGAAGGGCTCGACGCCTTCCCCCTCGTGGCGATCCTGGTGGTCGCGTTCACGATGCTCTGGTACATGCTCGAGGTGGTCAAGGCCCGCCCGATCGTCAACATCGCGATCACGCTGTTCGGGTTCGGGTACATCGGCATCTTCGGCGCGTTCGCCGGACTCCTGCTCAGCGCCCCCGACGGCACCGGATTGATCATCGGCCTCGCGGCGTGCGCGATCGGATACGACGTCTTCGGGTATTTCATCGGATCGCAGTTCGGGCGCAAGCGCATGTCGCCCCGCCTGTCGCCGAACAAGACCTGGGAGGGGCTGTTCGGCGGGATGGTCGCGGCCATCGTGATCGGCGGGATCATCGGCACGACGCTCGCGCCGTGGGACGGGAAGGTCACGCACGGCCTCGCGCTCGGTCTCGTCGTCGCGATCCTCGCCCCGATCGGTGACCTGTGCGAGTCCATGATCAAGCGTGACCTCGGCGTGAAGGACGTCGGGACGCTGCTCCCCGGGCACGGCGGCGTCCTCGACCGGTTCGACGCCATCCTGTTCTGTCTTCCGGCCGTCTACTACCTGGCCATCCAACT
This sequence comes from Actinomycetota bacterium, assembly GCA_046723895.1. Classification (GTDB taxonomy): domain Bacteria; phylum Actinomycetota; class Thermoleophilia; order Gaiellales; family Gaiellaceae; genus DATBLE01. Next base: position 867 of record JBKOVL010000168.1, read on the forward strand.
CAAGATCGGATGAGCGGGACGACGAACGTCGTCCTGCTCGGATCGACGGGTTCGATCGGGACGCAGGCGCTCGACGTCATCGCGTCGCATCGCGACAGGTACCGCGTCGTCGCACTGGCGGCCGGCCGGAACGAGGACCTGCTGTCGCAACAGGCAGGCGCCCTCGACGTCCCGCCCGATCGCGTCCATCTCGGCGTCGACACGCCCGACGCGCTGGCGGCGCTCGCGGCGCTGCCCGAAGCCGACGTCGTCCTCAACGCCGTCGTCGGGTTCGCCGGCCTGCCGGCCACGCTCGCGGCGTTGACGCACGGCAAGCGGCTCGCGCTGGCCAACAAGGAGAGCCTCATCGCCGGCGGCCCCGTCGTCGCCAAGGAGCGGGGGAGCGGTGGCGGCGAGATCGTGCCCGTCGACTCGGAGCACTCCGCCATCTACCAGGCGCTGCGCGCCGGCGCGCCGCACGAAGTGCAGCGCATCCTCCTCACCGCCAGCGGTGGGCCGTTCCGCGGCAGATCGCGGGCCGAGCTCGAGCGCGTCACCGTCGCCGACGCGCTGCAACACCCGACCTGGACCATGGGCGCCAAGATCACGATCGATTCGTCGACGCTCATGAACAAGGGGTTAGAGGTCATCGAGGCGCACGAGCTGTTCGGCGTCGACTTCGACCGCGTCGACGTGGTCGTGCATCCGCAATCCATCGTGCACGGGATGGTCGAGTTCACCGACGGGGCGACCGTCGCCCAGCTCTCCCAGCCCGACATGCGCCTGCCGATCGGCTTGGCACTCGGCGCGCCTGACCGGCTCGACCAGCCTTTCGGCGGCATCGACTGGACCCGCCTCGGCACGCTCACGTTCGAGACGCCCGACCTCGAGGCGTTCCCGTGCCTCGGTCTCGCCTACGCGGCGGGTCGGGCCGGCGGCGGCGCCCCCGCCACCCTCAGCGCCGCCAACGAGGTTGCCGTCGAGGCGTTCCTCGGCGGGCGCATCCCCTGGCTGGGCATCGCCGCCGTGGTCGAGGAGGTGATGCAGCGCGGCACCGGGAACGTCGAGGACGTCGCCGACGTTCTCGAAGCTGACCGGCTGGCGCGCGAGCGCGCCCTGTCAGCCGTGGAACGGAGAAGCGCAGCGTGAAGGACCCCCTCGAAGAAGCCGGCTCGGACGTCACCCGCCGCGGCGCCGGCATCTCGTTCCTGCTTGTCCTGCTCGGCCTGATCCTTCTCGCCATCCTGCGCCCGTCGACGATCGACACGCTGGCGATCATCTTCGGCATCGTGGCGCTGATCATGCTCCACGAGGCCGGTCACTACTTCACGGCCAAACGCGCGGGCATGAAGGTGACGGAGTTCTTCCTCGGCTTCGGGCCGCGAGTGTGGTCAGTGCGGCGGGGCGAGACCGAGTACGGCGTCAAGGCCATCCCCGCCGGGGGGTACGTCCGCATCGTCGGGATGAGCAACCTCGAAGACGTCGACCCGGACGAGGAGCCCCGCACGTTCCGACACGGCAGCTTCGGCAACCGCCTCACCGTGATCCTCGCCGGCGTGAGCGTGAACCTGCTCCTGGCCTTCGTCCTCATCTATGCCGCGCTCATCGGCCGGGGCCTCCCCGACACGCTCGAAGCCTCGGTCTCGCGCGTGCTGCCCGACACCCCGGCGGCCGCGGCGGGCGTGCAGAACGGCGACCGCATCATCAGCATCGACGGGCAACGCCTCGACGTCGACCGCGACATCGCCCAAGCGCTCCACGACCGCGTGGGTGAGCCGACCACCATCGTCGTCAAACGAGATGGCGGGACCGCGACGCTCACCGTCGTGCCGAAGGAGCGCAGCGCCACCGACCACAGCGGGATCATCGGCGTCTCCGTGAGCCAAAGCGTCTCGTCGTACCAGTCGTTCAATCCGATCGAAGCCGTTCCCCAGTCGGCCTCGACGATCGGGCAGATCACGCGGGACACGGGCGCTGGGATCGGTCGGTTGTTCTCGCCCAACGGCATCCAGAACTACAGCAAGAACTTCACCGGCGACGCTCCGAAGCAGGGGAGCCCGGCAGCGAACGACCGCCCGCGCTCGATCATCGGCATCGTCGACCTCGGCGGCCAGCTCGTCGGGGGGAATGTGTGGAGCCTGCTGTTCCTCCTCGGCGCCATCAACCTGATCGTTGCGCTGTTCAACCTCATCCCCTTGCTGCCTTTCGACGGTGGGCACGCCGCGGTCGTCATCTACGAGCAGGTCGCGTCGAGGATCCGGGGCCGCGAGGTGCGCGTCGACTTTCGCAAGCTCGTGCCGGTGACCGCGCTCGTTCTTGTCGTGTTCCTGACGCTCGGGTTATCGGCGATGTTCCTCGACATTCGCCAGATCTTCTCCGGATCCTGATCATTTCCACCCCTACGCGCTTCGCTCGTCCCGCGGCGCGCTCGTAGGCTGGGAGGGTGCACGAACGACGGATGACCCGGCAGATCCGTGTGGGCGATGTGACCGTGGGCGGCGGCGCTCCCGTCTCCGTGCAATCGATGACGACCACGAAGACGGCCGATGTCGACGGCACACTGAGCCAGGTCTACGCGCTCGCGGCTGCGGGTGCCGACATCGTGCGCTGCACCTGCAACGAGGAGGAGGCCGCCGAGGGTCTCGCCCAGATCGTCCCGCGGTCGCCGGTCCCGCTCGTCGCCGACATCCACTTCCAGTACAAGCTCGCGCTCGCGGCGATAGAAGCCGGCGTGCAGGCGCTCCGACTCAACCCCGGCAACATCCGCAAGCCCGATCAGATCAAGACGGTGGCACGCGAAGCCAAGGACCGCGGGCTGCCGATCCGCATCGGCGTCAACGCCGGCAGCCTCGATCCCGATATCGCGCAGCAGCACGGCGGGGCGACGCCCGAAGCGCTGGTCGCGTCGGCGCAACGCGAGCTGGCGTATTTCGCCGACGTCGGCTTCGAGGACGTGAAGATCTCGGTCAAGTCGTCCAACGTGCCGGTGATGATCGACGCCTACCGGCTCTTGTCGGAGACCGTCGACTTCCCCTTGCATCTCGGGGTGACCGAGGCCGGCCCGCTGCCGGGCGGGTTGGTCAAGTCGACCGTCGGTATCGGGACGCTGCTCGCCGAGGGCATCGGCGACACGATTCGCTTCTCGCTCACCGCCGATCCGGTCGAGGAAGCCCGCGCGGGGCGGCAGCTGCTCGAGACGCTCGGGCTGCGCGAGCGCAAGGGCCTCGACCTGATCGCGTGCCCGAGCTGCGGCCGGGCCGAGGTCGACGTGATCCGAGTGGCGAACGACGCGCAGGCGGCCCTTGCCGATCGCAACATCCCGCTCCAGGTGGCGGTGATGGGCTGTGTGGTGAACGGGCCGGGAGAGGCCCGCGAGGCGGACCTCGGCATTGCCGCCGGGCGCGGCAAGGGCCACCTGTTCGTGAAGGGCAAGGTCGTGCGCGTGGTGCCCGAAGTAGAGATGGTCGACGCGCTCGTCGACGAGGGCGAGCGGATCATGGCCGAGGGCATCGACGCCCGGCTCGCCGCCGCCGACGACGGCGCCGAGGCCGAAGCCGAGCGCACGCGCGAGGAGCTCCTGCAGATCCAAGGAACCGATGCCAACGAGGCGGACGAGAAGATCGACAAGATCCGCGAGATCGCGGAGTAA
>JBKOVL010000310.1:0-16796 GCA_046723895.1 Actinomycetota bacterium
GGCATCAACATCACCCGGCTCATCCCGGACGCCGGCTGCTTCAGCCAGTTCCTGGCGGAGACGCGCTCCTCGGCACCGTTCGACTCGCGGCTCAAGGACTTCGCGCTCGGCAACTTCAACCTCTGCAGGATCGACGTGCAGAAGACCGGCACCACACTCTCCAAGGTCGGCGACCCGGCCAACTACACGATCACGATCACCAACACCGGCTTCGTCACGCTGTACAAGGACAGCATCGCGGACACCCTGCTCGGGTCGATCGCGAGCGGCGGCGTCGACAACGGGGCGAACCCCTATGTCGTCGCGAACACCTGCGGAGCAAGCCTCGCTCCCGGCGCGTCGTGCACGATCACGCTTCAGCGCACGATCCAGGCGGGTGATCCAGATCCGTTACCGAACACGGTGACGGTCGTCTATCGGGGGAATCAGGACCTCTCGGGTTCCGCAGTCTCTGGCAGCGACGACCACTCGGTCAACCTCTTCCAGCCCGACGTGTCGATCCAGAAGACGGCCGACGCGCTCTCCAAGGTCGGAGACTCGGTCGACTTCCACATCACCGTCACCAACACGGGCTCGTCCGACAGCCCGCCGATCACGTGCACGCTGACCGACTCGTTGCTCGGGATCAACAAGACGATCACGAGCCTCGCGGTGGGTGCGTCCGACGTGACGAACGCGCCGCGCCCGACGCAGGCGGGCGATCCCGACCCGCTCGTGAACACGGCCAGCGTCACCTGCACGGTCGACGGCTTCGGGAACGTGCTCGGGCCGAAGAGCGCAACGAGCTCGACCAACCTGTTCCAGCCCTCGGTGGACGTGGCGAAGACCTGCCAGCCTCCGTCGGTCCAGGTTGGTCAGACGATCACGTACACGTGCACGATCACGAATACGAGCTCGTCCGACAGCCCGAACCTGGTCCTCGATAGCGTCACCGACAGCGTTGCCGGTGACATCACGAGCCAGGCGAACGCGGCAGGATGCGGTTCGCTCGCTCCGACCGCGTCGTGCCAGGTCACCTACACGTTCGTCGCTCAGGCGGTGGGGACGCTCCAGAACACGGTCACCGTCCACTACCACCCGGACGGGTTCCCGAACGACATCACCGACACCGCTTCCTGCAGTGTCGAGGTGACGGGCGGGGAAGGCTGCACGCCGGGGTTCTGGAAGAACCACACGGAGCTCTGGGACGGCGTGGGAAGCGATGACGTCACGTCGACGATCCAGACGACGGATCTGTTCAACGCAACGTTCGGTGTCACGTCGGCCCAGTCTGGCCTGGCCGACAGCGTAACGCTCCTCGATGCACTGAGCGTCTCGGGCAGCAATCTGGCTGCGCTCGATCGCCAGGCCACTGCGGCGATCGTCAGCGCGGACGCCAGCGGTGTCAACTACCCGTACACGGTCGACCAGGTGATCGCGATCTACCAGGACGCGGTCACGCCGGGCGGGTCGTACGACATCAACTCTGCGCTGGCGGTGCTCCAGGCAGCGAACGAGCTGAACTGTCCGCTCAGCTAGATCGCGCAACGATCAGGACGAAGGGCCCGCACCGCGGGCCCTTCGTCTATCGGTTTGGCCGTCCGGGCACGAGACGCCCGCGAGCCTGGTGGTGCCACCCGCGCCCTTGCGGGCAGGCGCCTCGATCGTGTACAAAGTCCTGTTCGCAGAACACCATCTCGGGAGAGGGGTTCACTTTGAGGGGTATCCGGTATGTGATCAGTCTCGGCGTGGTCCTCGCATGCGCCGCCTCGTTGGCGGCGTTCGCGTACGGATCGCCGGCGAAGCGGAATCACGGCAGCGTTGTCGTTCTGGCGAAGGACAACGGCGTCACGTTTGCCGCAAACAAGTACATCCAGGACAACATGTCCTTCGCACCGGGCACGGTGACAGTGAAGAGCGGCGAGTCGCTCACGTTCAAGTTCGGCGACACGAAGGCGATGGAGCCGCACACGCTGACGATCGTGAAGCAGAGTGACCTGCCCAAGACGGCCGGCGAGGTCGAGAATTGCAAGCCGTGCCAGCGGTATGCGACGCCTCATCTGAAGAATCCGAAGGCGCCGCCGGACGAGCACAACCCGATCGTCCGCTGGACGCTGAACAAGGGTGAGCCTGGGCTCGACACCGTCGGCGACAGCATCGCGATTCAGCAGCCCGGGCCGCACAAGAGCATCACCGTGAAGGTGAGCGCTCCTGCCGGCACGACGCTGTATTTCGTCTGCGCCGTGCATCCGTGGATGCAGGGCAAAATCATCGTCCACTAGCGGTCAGGCAACGGCGGGGGAGCAGCCGAGCAGGCTGCTCCCCCGCTCGAGAGCGGCCATCCCCGTTCCGCAATTGACAGAACGGCGCTCGACTACCTGCGGGTTCTGATCGTGATCCGGGGAAGCACGTAGACCTATTCAGCGGGCGCCCCGATGGCCTCGGAGAGCGCGGCACGCACAATCCGTCCTTCTCGAAGGAGGACGGCGATGAGGAAGCTCATGATCGCTCTCGTGGGCTCAGTAGCCGTAGGTCAGGTAGAGGAGGGCGAGGGGAACCGTTAGTTTCTGTCGGGCACTGCGGAAGGCGACGAATGTAGTGGCGACGCGGGTGTTCATCGCGGGCGGGGGAGTTGCGGCGCTGGAGGCGGCTCTGGCGTTGCGGGCCCTCGCCGAGGACCGGGTCACCGTCGAGCTGCTCGCGCCCGAGCCTCACTTCTGGTATCGGCCTCTGGCAGTTGCCGAGCCCTTCGATCTCGGCCAGGCGAGGCACTTCGATCTGGCCCAGCTCGCGGCTGCTGCCGGCGCGACCTTCTCGCCGGGAGTAGTGACCGGCGTCGACGTCGGAGGCCGGCGCGTGCTGACATCCGCAGGTGGGTCGATCGCCTACGACGCCCTGCTCGTCGCCTGCGGAGCGCTTCCGACGGCGGCCGTCGTCGGTGCGTTGACTTTCCGTGGCCCCGCAGACACCGACCGCTTTCGCCAACTTCTCGAGGAGATCGCTGCGGGCGCAGTGGGACGGGTCGCGTTCGTCGTGCCGTGGGGGGCGGCCTGGACGCTACCGATCTACGAGCTCGCCCTGATGACGGCCGCTTACCTCGCCGAGCGTGAGCTGGACGCCGTCGAGCTCACGCTCGTGACCCCTGAGGACGAGCCGCTGCAGCTCTTCGGGCCCGCGGCAAGCGAAGCCGTTCGCGCGCTGCTCGAGGAGCGCTCGATCGCCGTCCGGACGGGTGCTTGTGCCGTCGAGGTGATCGACGGCGAGTTGAGGCTGGTTCCGGATGGAACGATCGCGACCGATCGCGTCGTTGCGCTGCCGCGGCTGCGCGGACCGAACATCGACGGGCTGCCGCAGACCCTCGAGGGCTTCGTGCCCGTGGACGCGCATTGTCAGTTGAACGGCCTTGCCGACGTCTTCGCCGCCGGCGACATCACCAACTTCCCCGTCAAACAGGGCGGCATCGCGGCTCAACAGGCCGACGCGGCTGCCGAGCTGATCGCCGTCCAGGCGGGCGCGGACGTGACACCGCAACCCTTCCGGCCGGTGCTGCGGGGCCTGCTCTTGACCGGTCGCCAGCCCCGCTACCTGCGCCACGACTTGACCGGTGGTGCAGGCGACACCTCCACGGCTAGCCCTGAGCCGCTCTGGTGGCCGCCGGCGAAGATCTCGGGGCGTTACCTCGCCCCCTTCCTCGGCGCCTTCGCCGGTACAGAGAGCACGCCCGAGGCGCCTGCCCCTCCGGGGGCCCTGCACGTCGACGTTGAGCTCGAGCGGGAAAGCGTCGAGCGTCTCGGCGCCCTCCAGCTCGACCTCGAACGTAGAGCCGACGGCGAAGAGCCGACTGTGAGCGACGTGATGTCGAGAGACCCGGTTATCGTCGCCCCGGACGGCACGCTCGGCGAGCTCGCCGAGAGGATGCGCGAACGGGACACCCGCTCAGCATTGGTCGCCCAAGACGGCCGATTGGTCGGGATCGTCACAGGACGCGATCTGGTGGGCGCTCTCGCAAGTCGGGTCGACCCGAGCAAGGCCCCCGTACGCGAATGGATGACGGCCGACCCAGTCGCAATTCCAGCCGCGACGCCGATCGACCTCGCCGTCACCCTGATGACGGAGTACGGCGTTCACCATCTGCCAGTCGTCGAGGACGAACGGCCGGTCGGGCTTCTCAGCCTGCGCCACGCAGCGGAGCGGAAGACGCCGGGAATCGGCCTCGGCTTTTAGGCGGGCGGGGTAACAACCGGGCGCCTTCCAGAGCTTCTAGGATCGCGCCGTGAAGGTCGGCGTCGTCTTCCCGCAGACGGAGATCGGGGCCGACGCGGGCGGGGTGCGCGAGTTCGCGCAGGCGGCTCAGGAGCTCGGGTACACGCATCTGCTCGCCTACGACCACGTGCTCGGTGCCGACGTCTCCAACCGTCGCGACTGGCCCGGGCCTTACACGGCCGAGCACCAGTTCCACGAGCTCCTCGTCCTCTTCGGCTACCTGGCGGGCGTCGTCCCCGGGCTGGAGCTCGTCGCGGGCGTGCTCGTGCTGCCGCAGCGGCAGACGGCGCTCGTCGCGAAGCAGGCGGCGGAAGTCGACATCCTGACCGGCGGGCGGTTTCGGCTGGGGGTGGGGCTCGGGTGGAACTTCGTCGAGTTCGAGGCGCTCGGCGAGGACTTCCACAACCGCGGGCGCCGCGCCGAGGAGCAGATCGAGGTCCTGCGCCGGCTCTGGACGGAGCCCGTCGTCGATTTCAAGGGGCGCTGGCACCACATCTCCCAGGCGGGGATCAACCCGCTGCCCGTGCAGCGGCCGATCCCTGTCTGGATCGGCGGGTCGGCGGCGGCGGCGATCAGGCGTGCCGCGCGTCTCGCGGACGGCTTCTTCCCGCAACGGCCGCTCGAAGGCGGCTGGCCGGCGACGATGGAGCGGTTGCGCGGCTGGGTGGAAGAGGCCGGGCGTGATCCGGACGAGATCGGGATCGAGTGGCGGATCGACGTCTCGTCAGGCACGCCGGACGACTGGCGGGTCGAGGTCGAGGAGCGCAGAGCGCTGGGCGCGACGCAGGTGTCGATCCAGACGATGCGCGGCGGGCTCGACGGGCCCGACGACCATATCGGCCGCATCCGCGAGGCGGCGGAGGCGCTCCTCAGCCGGTAGGCCACGCAGCCGCGAGCTTCGAACGCGTCGCCTGAAGGTGTTCGGGGAGCACTTTCACGTCCGCGAGCACCGGCATGAAGTTCGTGTCGCCGGCCCAGCGCGGGACGACGTGGAGATGGACGTGGTCGAGCACGCCGGCGCCCGCGATCCGGCCGAGGTTCCAGCCGAGGTTGTAGCCCTGCGGGGCGTAGGTCTCGGCAAGCGCCGCCATCCCGCGCTCGGCGAGGCGGTGGATCTCGAGCACCTCCTCGTCGGCGAGGTCGCCGAACTCGCCGACGTGCCGGACCGGCGCGACCATCAGATGCCCCGACGAGTACGGGAACTTGTTCAGCAGCACGAACGCCCGCGCGCCGCGGTGCACGACGAGCGCCTCCTCGTCCTCGCCGGAGGCGGCGAGGCAGAAAACGCAGCCCTCCTGCTCGTCCGCCTGCTGGATGTACTCGAGGCGCCACGGCGCCCACAGCCGCTCAGTCATGGGGCCGCTTCTACCACGACGCGTCGTCCCGCCGTCGCTCGCTCAGAACGACCGGAGGAGCTCGACGACCGCCTCGCCGACCGCGTCGAGGCTCCGCATCGAGACGGCGGAGAGGTCGTCGCACGTCTTGTGCCAGCACGGGAAGTCGAAATCGATCAGGTCGATCGACGGCACTCCTTCCTGGATGAACGGGTAATGGTCGTCGAGCACCGGGCCCGACGTCTGGTCCGGGAACACGGAGCGGACGCCGACCCGCGCCGCCGCCCGCCGCAGCCGCTCCCACAGCGCCCGGTTGGAGTTCCCCTCGCGCGGGAGGACGAGGTCCTTGTTCGCGACGAAGTCGAGCAGGATCATCGCCTGTGCGCGGCGGTAGATCGGCGCCGCCACCTTCGAGCCGCGAATCCCGTATTGCAGGAACTCGCCGTCCGAAATGCCGGCCGGGACCTCCTCGCCGTCGAGGGCGAGGAAGACCACCGACGGCCCGATCGTCCGTGGCTTGATCGTCCGGGCGAGCTGGGCGAGGACGGCCGTCCCGCCGGCCCCGTCGTTCGCGCCGACGAAACCGGGGATGTCCTTGGTGTCGTAGTGCGCCGCGACCACGACATAGCGGTGCGGATCGCGCCCCCGCACGAACCCGACGACGTTTCGAAGCCCGCCCGGCACGGGCTGGTACGAGCCGCGCGGCAGGACTGCCTTCAGCTCGGCAGCCAGCCGGCGCGACGCGGCGGAGCCCGACGGACGCGGCCCGAGCTCGACTTGGTGCACGAGCAGTGCCCACGCTCGGCGGGCGTCAAAGCGGTCGACGCTGGGGCGCGGAGTCGGCGCCGCCACGACGATCGCCGCCGCGACCGGCAGGAGGAGTCGCGTCGCCACCTCCGCAGGCTATCCCTCTAGTCGATTCCGACCATGCGCGCCTTTGCCCAGGGCAGCACACTCCCGCCCAAATGAGGAGGCGCGTCCTCGTCGAGCACACCGATCCGCTTCTCGGTGTGCTGACCGCCCGCGCGCTGCACGCCACAGGCTACGCCGTCGCCACCTGCCCGGGGCCGAGCCTCGGCGACGCGTGCCCATTGCTTCGCGGCCGCGACTGCACGCTCGCCGGGCGGGCGCACGTGATCGTCTCCAACCTCGCCGAGCATCCGGACGGGCAGTGCATCGCGGCTGGTCTCCGAGCGCGCCACCCGCGGGTACCGCTCGTCCGGAACGTCCTGCCCGAGGATGCGCCGGCGGCGGTGGACGCCGCCCTCGGGCCCTAGGCTAGAGCCAGCGCTTCCGGCGGAAGAAGGCGATCATCAGGGCCAGGACCGCGATGCTGGCGCCGATGATGATCCAGAAGGCGACGTGCGAGGAGGTCTCTGGGCTGCCCCCTCCGGGCAGACCGACGTTCATCCCCCAGATGCTCGCGATCAGCGTCGCGGGGAGGAAGACGATGCTGAACACGGTCAGGATCCGAAGTACGTCGTTGAACCGGTGCGAGAGCACCGACTCGTTCGTCTGCTCGAGTGCCTCGACGACCTCCTTGTAGTTGTCGAGCAGGTCCCAGATCCGCTCGGCGGCGTCGACGATGTCGTCGTAGTAGACCTCGAGCTCCTCAGGCAGAAAGCGCTGCGTCCCGCGTTCGAGCACGCGCAGCGTCGAGCGCTCGGGCTTGATGATTTTCCGGTAGGAGATGATCTCCTGCTTCACGTTCGATATGTCGCGGACAACCTCCTCGGCCTGCCCCTCGAACATGTCGTCCTCGATGGAGTCCAGCTTGTGGCCGATCTTGTCGAGGATTGGGAAGCAATAGTCGAAGAGGTCGTCGAGGACGTGGTAGAGCAGGTACCCCGAGCCCTTCGAGAAGAGCGCCTGGCGGAGGTCTTCGTCTTCCTCGCAGCGGCGGAAGAGGCGCGTGACCGGCAGGAGCTCGACGTTCGGGAGCGTGATCAGGAAATCGGGGCCGAGGAAGACGTCGAGCTCGGCGGCGTTCAGCCGCTGGATCGCCTTGTCGTAGGCGGGGAAGTGGAGGACGACGAACAGGTACTCGGGGTACTCGTCGACCTTCGGCCGCTGGCGCTTCGAGAGCACGTCTTCGAGGTCGAGCGCGTGCCAGCCGAAGCGCTCGGCGAGCTCACCGGCCTCCTCCGGCGTCGGGGAGGTCAGGTGGACCCAGGTGAGGCCGCCGGCGGCGAGCTCAGCGAGCCGCGGCTCGGCCGGACCGGAGACGTCGGCGACCGCGCGCGAGCGCCGCCGCTTGATGCGGGGCAGGCTGGGCATCGGTACTGAGGGGCTCGTCCGTCCGCATGACGTTGGAATTCTACCCCTGCGAGAGTACGGCCCCGGCGCTTCGAGACGAGTTCGTGCTCGGCTATACCTCTTGGAAACGTGCGCGTCGTCGTCCAGAACCTCTGGGGGCTTCGCGGCGACTGGCCGCATGCCGAACTGGCAGCTGCAGTTCGAGCACGAGCGTGAGCTGCAAGCGGTCGCAGCCGCGCGTGTCCTCGAGGAGCTCGCCGGCGGTTTCGATACCCACGTCGTTCTCGCCGGGGATCTCACCGCCGATCCCGACGCGGCAAGGCGGCCGATCCGCCCACCGAAGGAGCGCGGCGTCGAGCGGACGACCTTCTCGCGCGACCAGGAGAAGGCGATCTTCGCCAACAACGACCGACGCGATTGTCTCAGCATCCACCTGTGAATCGTTCCCGCCGGCCTCATTCGCGCACGGGCACACAAAGTGGAGAGATCGCCGCGCGGCTGATTCTCGCGTGCGTAATGGAACCGTTCGGCGACGTCCGGGGTCCGTGACGACCGCCTGCGGAAAGTCCTACGCTGTCGAGCCGATGGGCGGGAAGCTCTCGCTTTCGCCATACTCGTGGAGCCCGGTGTCTGCGAGTCCGTCCTCGGTCGATGGTCGCTCCCGGTCTTCGTCGCGCCGCCTGCGGTGGTTGTTCTGGGGCGCGGTTGTGCTCGTCGGCGTGCTCGCGGGGTCACTGATCGCCTTGCTGACGACGTCGCGGCGCTCAGCAGAGGTGCCGGGGCGCGGCGTCGCGGTCCCCGAGGCGGAGGCGGCGCCGGTGAGCTGGGCGGCCGGGAAGAGGCGTGCGCCTGGCTTTCAGTTGGTCGATCAATCTGGACGGCCCATTTCGCTTGCCGCCTACCGCGGCCAGCCGGTGATCGTGACCTTCATCGATCCCCTCTGTCGGAACTTCTGTCCCCTGGAGGCGAAGCAGCTGAACGAGGTGGTGCGGAGCCTGCCGGCGCGTTCGCGTCCGGGGATCGTTGCGGTGAGCGTGAACGTGTACGGGAACGCGCGCCGAAACTTGCTCCAGGACGTGGCGAGGTGGCGGTTGGTGCCGCAGTGGCGCTGGGCGGTCGGCAGCGGCCGGCAGCTCGCGAGCGTGTGGCGGCGCTATCAGGTCGGCGTGCTGGTGACGACGAAGCGAATCGCGGGCGTGCGCGTGCACGAGATCTCGCACACGGAGGCGGCGTACGTGATCGACGCGCGTGGCTATGAGCGCGCGCTCTTCATGTGGCCGTTTCGCGCAGAGGACGTGTTAGCGACTTTGCGACGGCTGGCGCCGTCTCCGTCGTAGCGCGAACCGAGCTGCCACGGCGAGGAGCAACGCGGCGACCGCGGCGGTGATGATGATCAGGCGGTCACGCGAGTTGCGCTGCTCCGGTGTTGTGACGTTCGGCGGGGCTGCGACCTTGATGCCGTCGGCGGCCGCGAGTCGTTGCACCGCGGTTCGCGCGGCGTCGAGCAGGCCGGTGCTGCTGGGCGTGATCGGGATCTTGGCGAGCACCGCGTATGCCGGCGCGCTCGGGTGGTGCGGCCAGTTGAAGCCGAAGCCGTTCGGCATCACGACCAGCAGCCGTTGCTTATAGACGAAGGCGAGCTCCTGGCCGAGGAAGCGGGCGTAGGTGCGGGGTTTGCGGTAGAGGGCCGTGACCGAGCCCATGTCGTAACTGGTCGCGATCAGGGCCACGCGGATCTCGAAGCCGGCCTTGTTGGCGGCGTCGACGAGGCCTGCGAACTGCGCTTGCTGTTTAGCCGGGAACTTGGCGTCGAAGGGGAAGAAGACCTTCTGCCCGATCAGGTAGTCGCTGGCGGGGTCGCCGTCGGCGCGTGCAGTTGATGCAAGTGTTCCGGCCGCGAGTACGGCGGCGACGAGCGTCTGAACGGCGGCGCGGGTTAGGAGACGTGGAGCGTGAACGGCGCTGTCACCACCTTTCCATGCACTTGGCATTGCAGGAAGAGCCGCCAGATGCCAGCTACCGGCAACAGCACGCCGACCTGGAGCTTGCCGGGTGTCGTGGAGGTGCCGGTGATCTTGGCGCCGCCGAGGACGCTGGCGCAGCCGCTCGCGCCCGGGGCGCAGACGTGGGTGTGGAAGTAGTCGAGGCTCCGCGCGCGGAAGAAGATCGCGTGCGCGAGCGCGCCGTACCAGGGCGTGAAGGTGGCGGGTTTGCCGTCCGGCCCGGTGACGGTGAAATCGAGCAGCGACGCCTCGACGGCATGCAGACGGGGCGTGCGGTGGAGGGTGAAGCGGTAGCGGTCGACGGTTTCGCTGGCACGGAAGCGCGGCAGCGGTTGCGGCTGATAACTGCCTTTGACGTCGATCGTCCGGAAGAGCTGGAAGCTCGGCACCGGGCCGCTTGTCTTCGGGTAGGCGTCGATCACGACCCGATACGGCCCTGGAGCCGGGAAGGTGCCGGTGTCGCTGACCTTGCCGTTCGCGGCGACCGGCGGGTGGTGGTGGATGATGACGGCGAGATCGCGGCGGACGAAGATCACGTGGACGCCGTTGTGCGGCCCGGCGCCGTGCCGATACGCGGTCAGCGCCCGCCCCTCCGGCTGCGTGATCGTGAACGAGACGCGTGTCGGCCTGTTCGCGGTGACGGGGCCGCTGGGTGTGAAGCCGCTCAGCCTGTAGGTGTGCGCCGCCTGGACGGTGATCGCGGGTCCGGCCGAGCCGGAGCCGCCGCAGCCGGCCGACAGTGCCGCTAACGCCGCGAGTGAGAGGGCGAAGACAATGTGGGCGCGCATGCGTATCCTCCTCGTGAATCGACGGCGCTGTTGTTGATCGTTCGGCTGCTGGTGGGGGCGGCGCTGCTGCCGATCCCGATCGGTGTCGGCGCGCGCTACCACCCGGCGCCGGCGGCGCACGGCAGCTGCGTACCTGCGCCGCTTGCGGCCGGCAGACGGGTACATCTCGAGCTGTTTGCCAACCGGCAGGTGATCGTTGTCCCGTCCGGAATCGGGTTGCGCAGCGCGCGCCTTCGCTTCGGCCGTGTAACCGGCGCGTCCTGCCGGGCCCGCCTGTGGACGCTCGAACCGACCGGCATCGTGCGCTTTGCCGGTACGAGTGAGCTCGAGGATCTGTTTCGCGTCTGGCACAAGGCGCTTGAGCCGGCGCGGCTGTTGAGCTTCCGTGGCCGCGTGCGCGTCTACCGCAACGGCGTCCAGATCAGCGGCGATCCGCGCCGGCTCGTCCTGCATGACCGAGATCAACTCGTGCTGGAGGTTGGCGGCTATGTGCCGCCGCATCGCAGCTACCGCTTCCCGCGCTGGCCGCCTCATGTCTGACCAACGTGGTGCTCGACGGTCGATCGTGCCCCGGCGGCTCGGCGTCCGCTTCCCCTGCCGGGTCGGCTTCTGTCATCGCCGAACTGTTCGCCCAGCGTGATCGCGAGCACGCCGCCGCCGAGGCCGAGGATCACCGCGACCGCGACGCGCGCCAGGAGCGTCGGCAGTACGGTCAGCGCGACCGCGTGCGTCAGGACCGCGAGCATGGTCAAGCCCTGGTAGAGGCAGCCGAAGGCGACCAGGAAGGCCGAGAACAGGCGCACGCCCTGGTCGCGGTGAAGTAGCCCGTAAAGGAGAGCGACCCCGACGGCCGACGTGAGGGCGATCTCGAGGTCGCCGGTGACGCCGACGCTGGGCCGCCCGTAGAGCTCTCGGCCGATCCTGACTACCCAGATGAGCAGCGTTGCCGCGAGCGCGGCAGCCACCGCGATCCGTCGCGCCACCGCGGCGTGGAGCGCGAGCGCGCCGGCGGTGACGACGACGAGCGCGCACGCGAGCAGGACCCAGGGCCAGGTGGAGCCGGGCGGGTGATAGACGAGAACGCCCTCGAGTGCATGCCGACGCCCGTCGATCAACAGCGGCACCGACCAATGCCCGAGCGCGGTTTCCCGCTGGCCGTGGGCGAGTGGCTCGAGCGCGTGTAGGCGGTGCTCGTGCCAGAGGTAGACGTGGCCGGAGGTAAGCCGGTGCCAGAGCGGGCGCGCGTGGGGGTTCGGGTCGGGGCGCAGGTCGAGCCGGTCGATCCGGTCCGATTGCGCGGTCAGCGAGCGCAGATTGACGAATACGCCCGCCGGATCGAAGCGCAGCAGCGGCTCAGCGGCGGCCCCGGGAATCAGGACGGTGGCGTTCGCACTGGCGCGCAGCGAGAGCGCGCGGTCGCCGTCGACGGCCTGCGCCTCGACCGCGTGCGTCGGCGGCCGGATCCCGTTGATCCGCGCCTGGAAGTTCGTCGCCATCGGCGCGCTCTTGCCGACGTGCGCGAACGCCGCATTGGGTAGGACCAGCGCAACCAGGGCGACGCCGCAGAAGCAAAGGCGACGGTTATCCCAGGACATGCTGCAGCTCGAGAATCGCGAGGATGACGGCGGCGGCACCGGCGGCGAGCGCGGCGAGCGCAGCCAGCAACAGCAGGAGCGGCTTGTTCATCCGGTGGCGTGGTCCTCGACGAGTGCGGTGAACGCGGGCGCTCCGCGGGGGGCGATGGTGAAGTTGAGTCCCCAGTGGCCGACCATCACCAGCGCCGGCGCTTTGCGCGTGTAGATGCCGGGGCTCGTCTCGGCGAGCCGGTACGCCTGGCTCGGCATCTCCATGTCGAGCATTTCGAAGGTCAGCGTCACCTCGGCGTGGCGCACCGGCTTGCCGTTGCGGCTGAGCTTGAGCGCGAACGAGTTTGGTGCGGCGGCGCGGTTGGGATCGACGAGCACCTGCAGCGTGTAGCCGTTTCGCTTGAGAGTCGCGGCAACCCTGCCCGGGCCGACGCGCACCTGGGCCGCCTCCCGCTGCGCGAACGCCGGCGGCGGTGGTGCCAGGCTCGAGAGCAGCGCGGCAGCGAAAACCGCGCCCGCGATCAGGAACGCCTCACCGCCGACGAGGCGACGCAGGAGACTCGCTGGCCGCTGGCCGAGTGTCGCCTGCTCGGCAGCGGCGAGCAGGCCGGGCTTGTTTCGCAAGAGGTTGAGGGCCGCGAGCGGCAGCGTCGCGACGAGGATCGCGATCTTGATCAGGATCACCTTCCCGTAGCTGGTCTGCCAGAGCGCCGCAAACACCGGCAGGTGCACGACCGTCTCGCCGATCCCAGTGGCGAGCAACAGCACCACAGTCACGAAGGCGACATTCGAGAAGCGCGGGACGGCGACGATCAGCCCGGCGACCCGGCGCGCGACCGGCAAGCTGACCCAGAGTACGAGCAGCCCGAGCAGCCCGCCCAGCCAGATCGAGCCGCACACGAGGTGCAGCCAGTCGAGAAAGACGGTGACGCCGCGGGGTGACGTCTGGGCGGCGTGTCCGGCGGCGCCGGGAAAGACGAGCACCGCCGCCGCGGCCGCGAGCGCGCCCGCGAGCGCGAGCAGGGATGCGATCGTCCGCCGCTCCTCCTGTGGCCGGTCAACCCATAGCGCGACGAAGGCGGCGAGGCAGAAGAGTGCGAAGCAGAGTTCCATCTTCAGATAGCCGCGCGTGAACGCCGTCGTCCACCACAGCGGCACCAACGCACCGAACGCCCAGAACGAGCGGAGCGAGTCGACCGCCGTCGACTCCTCCACATACGCCGGCAGCGCGAGTAGACCGAGCAGCGCGACACCGATGAACGCGAGCGAGAGCGCGCGCAGGTTCGTCTGCGGCACCCGCCGCACGAGGGGACGCGAGATCAGCATGCGGAGCACGAACAGGCCGATCGCGGCCATCACCGTGAGGAAGACGGCCCAGCGCGCAACCAGCAGCGGCGCCGTCGTCGCCGTCTCCGAGATGTGCGGGACCGTGAACTGCGGCGCTGGACCGGCGTTCGGGCCGACGGCGAATGTGAACGCACCCTGCACGGGGTGGCCGTCGACCGAGATCGCACGCCAGTAGACGAGGTACCAACCCTGCGGCAGCCGCTTCAGCGGCACCACCAGTGTGTTGGGGTTCGAGGCCGAGCGCTGCAAGGGGCCGCTCGTCTCCCGATTTGCATTGACGTCGGTGACCGAGATCAGCGCGAAGCGAGGTTCGACCGCCTCGTCGAAGGTGAGGGCGACGGCCGGGGGAGGCGTGTTCACGGTCACGCTCGGTGCCGGCACCGTCTTCACCAGGTAGGCGTGCGCGGACGCCGCCGCCGGCAGCGCCAGTGCCGCTGCGAGAGCAGCGAGTGCAGCGGCGAGCCGCGCGCGCCGGCTCACGCCAGCTGCCTGCCTCCGCGCGCGAGGAGGGCGACGCCGCCGAGCAAGACACCGATCGCGCCGACGACCAGTGCGACGATCGCGAGCGTGGAGGTGCCGGCGCCGCCGAGCGAACCCTTCGCCTCGATCGTCGCCGCCGGCGTATCCGACGACTCCGACCCCGACCAGTTGACAACCGAGCCGTCCGAATACGTCTGCTGCACCTGGAACGTGTAGGTGCCGCTCTTCGACGGCTCACCGAGGAACTGGAACAGCGCGTCCTCCTCCGTCGGCACCTTGCCGCCGCTCCAGGTCACCTTCTGGATCACCGTGTTCTCGCCCGAACCAGTCGACTGCACCGAGCGCTTCCAACCCGGGCTCGGCACGAACGAATCGATCGAGAACCCCTTCGGCACCGTCAAGACCAACTGGCTGGTCGTTGCGTTCTCCTTCTCCGTCGGCACGGCCAGGCTGTACAGCTCAGACTCATGCGCCAGCGACACGCTCGGGCTGACCCTGGCGTGCGCCCACGCGCTCGCCGCCGCGATAAGCGCAGCCGCGGCGACGAACAGCGCGATCGCGAGGCGGGACCTCGTTGGTGAGTGGCTCATCGGCTGTGAACTCCTTCTCGCGGGAGACTGGAAACGCACGCGCCTCGGCATCAAGCGCGTGCAGACGAAACGCCGCTATCGCGCGCGAGGCGCGTCATGCAATCGCGACGCCCCTTCGGCGCGCGGGAGCAGCGTGTTACCGCGCGGCGAGGGGAGGAGCTCGACCCGCCGCCGCAGCGGCGAGCGGGGCCAACCGCGGCAAGCGAACAACCAGCGGCAGGCGAACGCGAACCGGCGCCCGACGAACAGGAACGACGCAACGACGCGGCCGGATGATCCTCGCCACCGCCGTCGCCGTCCGCAGCAGCAGCCGCGCGACAAGCCACGCCGCCGCTGCAAAAGGCAGCTGCAACACAAGACCGGGAACGAACGTCGGCGACTCGACCGCCTGCCACACGAAAGTCCCCGTGTGCAGCGAGCGCTCGAGAATCTCCTGCAGCACGAACGCCATCAGCGGAAGAGCCGCGAACGCCCACGCCGGAAGCGCCCGCAGGCTCCGCCCGCGCGCGGCATCCGCGACCGCAACCACCACCGAAACCAGCGCGACCGCGCCCGCCACGCCGAAGACGAGCGGGAGCCGGTCCATGTAGCCGTGACCGGTCGAAAGCAGCGCGTGCAGGCGCACCCGCGACGACGGGTACACCCACCGGTAGGCAAACGCGTGCGCCACCTGCGACCCCGCCACGATCAGCGGAAGCGCAGACGCCCAGGCGAGGCTACGGCGCATTCACCACAATCGTGCCAGAAAGGGCTTCGAAACGACCGAAGAAACGCTGAGGGGCGGGAGAGCCCTGGCACTTGGACCATGACGACGGTGAGCCGTCGAAGTACCTCGGGCCGAGTCATGCGCGCTGCAACTGCGCGACCGCGGCGCATCGGCTCAGCGGGTGCGGCGGGTCGTGAGTCGGGAGTGGTGAGCTTGTGAAAAGCGCGGCGCCTCCGCTGCATTAGCAGCGGCCGTCGTTCCCGGACTCCAGTCGGTAGTGTGACGCTGCTTCAAGCGCGATGAGGCTCGCGTACTGAACTGCGGCGCTGCCGGGGCAGAAGTCGATGGTCCTCAGCTCCGACGGGAATGGCGAGCGTCAGTCTCAATCGGGCTGGTCTCGTTCTTCGCCCCGTTCATAGTCGTCGCCCTGGTCGCCTACTACGGTCTTGACTGGAGCCGCCACCAGGCTGAGATCGGCGGACTCGCCCTCTCCACCACGAGTCTGGCCGTCGTTTACGGAGTGCTCGTTGAGACTGGGCTGAACAGCGAGCTGGTTGGCAAGCGGCTGATGTCGGCCACGTTCGTTACCGACATCGCCACTGTCACCTATGTCGTCCTTCTACGACTCGCACCGGCTCGACCACGACCGGCTTCGTGTCGTCGCGGTCGCCTTCCTGACACCGTTCTTCTTCCTAAAGGGAGGGATGAACGTCTCGACCAGCGCCCTCTGGGCGAACCTCGGAGTCCTGGTCGTGCTGGTCCTAGCGAAGATGATCCCGAAGCTCATCGGCGTCTACCCGCTCGCCCGCATCTACACCGCACCGCACGCGGCCTTCACCACCTTGCTCATGTCCACCGGCCTCACGTTTGGGACGATCACTCCCCTCTATGGCCTGAACACGGACATCATCGACCAAACGCAGTTCTCACTCTTGATCGCCGTTGTTGTGCTGTCGGCGGTCGTCCCAACTGCAATCGCCCAACGCTTCTACCAACCTGGGGAGGCAGAGCAGGTAGACCTGACGGCGCCGGTGCCTCCAGCCGCGCGCGCCACTGGCGAACCCCGCTGACCAATTTCTCGTCCCCCGTCTGTGCCGGAGCGCTGACCGTGCGGCGTCACCGCGGGTTCGGAGCTCCCAGAAAGACGAAGGCCGTCTCTCGGCGGCCCCGCTACCACGGTTCCGGGGGAAGGTATCAGGGCGGGCGCGGTCGCGGCGACGACAGGCAGCGTTGCCTCAGCAGGCGAATTCCGAGGGTAGCACGGGGGGTAGCACGGGTTGAGCATTTCCGGCATCAGCGGCACGCCTGACCCACGCAACTGTGCAGTTTTCGCGTATCGGTGCGGTTTGACTTGCGCCTGGCAGGAATCGAACCTGCGACCTCGCGCTCCGGAGGCGCGCGCTCTATCCCCTGAGCTACAGGCGCGTGCGGGGTAGTGTAGCCGCGTGGAGCTCGCCGCCCGGA
>JBKOVL010000252.1:0-2705 GCA_046723895.1 Actinomycetota bacterium
AGTAGATCCCGAGGCCCGTCTCCAGGTCGAAGAAGTGCAGCCGTTGGGTGTCGACCGCGAGCTCGAGCGGCGCGCCTTCCTTTGCTCCAGTCCCGCGCTCGAGCCGGGCGATGAACGGCACGCCGCGGCGCATCCGCTCGCGCACCGCCTCGGGGACGTCCTCCTCCTCCATCGCCTCGAGCACCTCCTGCGTCTCGACCGGCTCGGCATCGATTGCGAAGTGGGCGAAGACTTCGAAGCCCATGTCCTCGCGGATGTCGACCTCGACCGTCAGCCGTGCGTCTCCGTTGGGCGCGAGTGCGGCGTCCTCGAGATCCTCGGGCCGGATTCCGAGCACGATCTTCCTTCCCTCGTAGGCGCGGAGGCCGGGCCGCGCGGACATCGTCCCCACGGGCACGGTCAGCGTGTGGCTGCCGAAGCGAACAACTCCCCCGCCGAGGTCGACGCGCACGAGGTTCATCGCCGGCGAGCCGATGAACTCGGCGACGAAGAGGTTGGCCGGCCGGTCGTAGAGCTTCTGCGGAGAGGCGACCTGCTGCAGGAAGCCGCTCCTGAGCACGCAGACCCGGTCGCCCATCGTCATCGCCTCGACCTGGTCGTGCGTGACGTAGATCGTCGTCACGCCGAGGTCGCGCTGGATCCGCGCGATCTCGGCGCGCATCTCGACGCGCAGCTTGGCATCGAGGTTCGAGAGCGGCTCGTCCATCAGGAACGCCTTCGGCTCGCGGACGATCGCGCGTCCCATCGCAACGCGCTGGCGCTGCCCGCCGGAGAGCGTCCGCGGCTTCTTCTTCAGCACCTCGGAGAGCCCGAGCGTCTTAGCCGCGCCGCTGACACGGCGCTCGATCTCGGCTTTCGCGACGCCGCGCATCTTCAGCGCGAAGCCCATGTTGTCGTAGGCCGACATGTGCGGGTACAGGGCGTAGTTCTGGAACACCATCGCCACATCGCGATCCTTCGGCGGGAGGGTGTTCACCACCTCGCCGCCGATGCGGACAGTGCCGTCCGTGATCGGCTCGAGCCCGGCGATCATCCGTAGCGCGGTCGTCTTCCCGCACCCGGACGGCCCGACGAAGACGACGAACTCGCCGTCGGCGACGTCGAGGTCGACCTCGGTGACCGCTTTCGTCCCGTCCGAGTACACCTTCGTCAGCCTGTCGAGCTGAATCTCGGCCATCGCTCCCTCGGCCGGAATCTAGACGAACGATCGTGTTGCGTTCACACGTTCTTCACTCATAGGATCGAGACCGTGGCAGCGGTAGCGGGGGGCATGGTCCGCTCACGGCGGCGCTGGCGAAACCTCCTCGAGGAGAAGCGCGTGCTCGGACCTGCGCTGATCGCGCCCGCCGTGATCTTCGTGCTCGTCGTCGTCGGGGTCCCGCTCGGGTGGGCGCTCTACCTCAGCCTCACCGACGCGACCGGCGGCTCCCTCTCGGGCAAGTTCGTCGGCCTCGACAACTTCACGGAGGCCTGGCACGACCAGAACTTCCGCAATGCGCTCGAGAACACGCTGATCATCACATTCTCCGCGCAGGCGATCGTCGTCGTCGGCGCCGCGATCCTTTCCAACTTCCTGGTGCGCGACTTCCGCGGCAAGTGGTTCGTCCGGTTCCTCGTCATCCTTCCGTGGGCGGCGCCGGTTGCGCTCGTCACGATCGCCTGGCTGTGGATCTTCGACTCGCTCTTCAGCGTGATCAACTGGACCCTCGGGAAGATGCACCTGATCGGCGCCCTCTGCGGTGCGTTCGGCGTGAGCCACTGCAGCGCCTCGAACCCGCCGCCCTGGCTCGGCCACCCGAACCTGGCGATCTTCGCGATCATCATGGTGCACGCCTGGCGGATACTCCCGTTCGCGGTGATCATCTTCATCGCCGGTCGCGCGTCGATCCCGACCGAGGTCGAGGACGCCGCGAAGATCGACGGCGCCGGCCCCCTGAAGAAGCTCTGGTACGTCGACCTGCCGCTCCAGCTTCCGATCGCGCTCGTCGCCGTGCTCTTCGGGATCGTGTTCACCGCCGCCGACTTTGCGGTCGTCTGGGTGCTGACGCGCGGCGGCCCGTTCAACTCGACGCAGGTGCTGACGACGTGGTCGGAGACGATCGGGATCGAGTCGAGCCGGGTCGGCGCGGGCGCGGCGATCTCGCTCTACCTGTTCCCGCTGCTCGCGGCGGTGACGATCCTGATGCTGTACTTCGCCAAGAGGGCGCAGGTCAGTTGACCGAGACCGCGCGCGCGATCTGGCAGAAGGCCGGGACCTGGCTCGTGATCGGCCCATTCGCGATCGTACTCGCCTTCCCGTTCTACTGGGCGCTGACGACGATGTTCAAGCGCGACCTCGACCTCTACAACCAGAAGAGCATCCCGTACACGTTCAACGACAACCAGGGGCACGCGCACTGGGACTTCTGGAACTACATGACGTTTCACCACGTCACGTTCCTGTTCGAGCACACGAAGTACCCGACGTGGCTCCTGAACACGGTGATCGTCGGCGTCGCCGTCGTCGCGATCACGCTCGTCTTCGCGCTGCCCGCGGGCTACGCGCTCGCGCGGCTCTCCGGCGGCTGGGGCCAGATGATGGGCGTCGGGATCTTCCTCGTCTACCTCGTACCGCCGACGCTCCTCTTCCTGCCGCTCTCGCGCCTGATCGCCGAGCTGAACCTGAAGGACACGCTCTGGGCGATGATCCTCGTCTACCCCTCGTT
>JBKOVL010000263.1:0-8452 GCA_046723895.1 Actinomycetota bacterium
GCAACCGAGATCAACGTGGGGATCGCGGTCGCCGCCGAGGACGCCCTTCTGGTCCCGGTCATCCGCGAAGCCGACCGGAAGTCGATCTCGGACATCCACCGCGAGTCGCGCGAGCTGACGGACAGGGCACGAGCGCGGAAGCTGACGCCCGCCGAGCTCGACGGCGGGACCTTTACGGTCTCGAACCTCGGCATGCACGGCGTCCCCCGCTTCGAGGCACTGTTGAACACGCCGCAGGCGGCGATCCTCGCGGTCGGCGCGGTCGAGCTGCGACCGGCCGTGGACGTCGACGGTGGGATCGTCGCGCGCCCGCTGATGAGCGCCACGCTCGTCTGTGACCACCGGATCCTCTACGGCGCGGAGGCGGCCGTGTTCCTCGCCCGAGTGCGCGAGCTGCTCGAGGATCCTGCCTCGCTCTAGGCGCCCGGCACGCCGTGTGTGCAGCGGCCGTAAACACCTCGGTGCGTGCGTTCGGCTCCGGTTGACACCCTTCCTCGAACGTGCACAAAATTGGCGCCTGGCCGCGGCCCGCCAACACCTTTGCCTCGCCCCGGAAAGGACAGCCCGTGGCTGCTCGCGGTAGGGCGTTCGCCGCGAACGTCCTCGTCGCCGGCCGCTTCATGCCGGTGTGGCTCGCCACCGGCGTGCTCGTGGTCGTCGCTGCGATCATCGCCCCACGGGCGCTCCAGAACACGTCGTGGGCGTACGTCCTTCCGTACATGACGGTTCTCGCCGTCGCAGCGCTCGGGCAGATGCTCGTGGTCATGCAGGCCGGCATCGACCTTTCGACTCCGGGCGTGATCTCGTTCGGCGGAAACCTGATCGTCGGCGTGAGCCTCGGGCAGGACCACCGGCTGGCGCTCGGGGTGCTCGCGTGCCTCGGCCTCGGGGCAGGTGTGGGCC
The DNA here is from genome assembly GCA_046723895.1 of Actinomycetota bacterium. Lineage (GTDB taxonomy): Bacteria > Actinomycetota > Thermoleophilia > Gaiellales > Gaiellaceae > DATBLE01. The sequence continues at coordinate 904 of JBKOVL010000263.1, forward strand.
TCGTGAACGGGATCCTCGTCGGCTTCGTAAGGCTGAACCCGCTGATCGTCACGCTGGCGGTCGGCCTGATCGTGGCGGCCTGGAGCCTGAGGTACGCGCGCGAGAACACGAACTCGCTGCAGGTGCCGCCGGCGCTTTCGTCGTGGGCGGCCGAGAAGCCGCTCGGCATCAGCTCTGTCTTCTGGACCGGCGCCGGGATCACCCTCGCCCTGGCGCTCCTGCTTCGCTACACGGCGCCCGGCCGGCGCTTCCAGGCCGTGGGCGCGAACCCGAAAGCGGCCTGGATGGCCGGCTTGCACGTCCGGACCCACGTGGTGTTCGCGTATACGGCTGCAGGGACCCTGTACGCGATGGCGGCGATCCTGCTGGCCGGAATCCGGATCAACATCGACCCCGCCTTCGGCGCGGGCTACCTGCTCGCACCGATCGCCGCTGTCGTCATCGCCGGGGCCTCGCTCTCGGGCGGGCTGGCGAGCGCGACCTCCACGTGGGTGGCGGCACTCGCACTCACGTTGCTGACGCAGATGCTCTTGATCCTCGGCCTGTCGACTGCGCTGCAGTTCATCGTCTTCGGCGCCGCGATCATCGCCGGGATGCTGATCTCCGGTGACCGGGTGGCGTCGCTGCTCGGCCGCGCGCTGCGACCGTCGGAAACATCGGGCGGGCAACCCATCGTGGGCAACAACCCGAGCTGAGGCTCGCGAAAGGAGGAGGGATGTACCTTGGGAAATCGGCAATGAGACGGAAGGGCCCGTTGTTCGTGGTCCTTTCGCTCGTGCTGGTCGGGGCGACGCTCGCGCTCGTCTCAGCCGGTCTCGGTGGCACCGGGGCAAAGCACGCGAAGGCGGCGGGCCCGATCTACATCGGCAAGGGCGGCGGCTACGGCGAGGTCTACAGGGCGAAGGCGAGCACCCTCGCAAAGACGCTCTTCCAGGCCAGGCTGCTCCCCGAGAACCCGATGGCGCGCAACATCGCGCTGGCGGGTCTCGGCCGGGCCGACAGGAAGGTCAACTACAACCTGGCGCTCCAGTGCTGGAAGAACAACGGCTGTAGCACCGGCACGGGCGGCAAGCTGACCGTCGCCTACATCGAGCAGTTCGGGGAGAACGTCTATCGCCAGATGTCGAAGATGGAGTTCATCCTCCAGGCGCTGACCTACCCGCAGGTCGGCAAGATCATCTACAAGAGCGCGCACTCCGACCTGAACCAGGGCATTGCCGACTTCAAGGCGGCGATCGCACAGAAGGTCAGCCTGATCGTCACCTATCCGGACTACGGCGACGCGATGCTGCCGGTGATGAGGGAGGCGACCCAGGCGGGCATCCCCGTCGCCACATACGCGTGGGGCTTCGTAACCGGGCCGGGGACGAACTACCTGACCGTCGTCGGCGAGGACACCTGCAACCTGGGCAAGGTGTACGCGCAGATCATGAACGCGCAGGTCAAGTCGGGCAACATCGCCTTCCTCGGCGGGTTCCCGGGCAATCCGCTGTCGCTCGGCTGGCAGAACTGCGAGCGGCCCAGGCTGAACCCGAACATCCACGTCGTCGCGACCGAGCCGACGAACTGGGACCCGTCGAAGGTGCAATCGGTCGTCGCGGGCATCCTCGCCGCGCACCCCGACATCAAGGGCTGGAGCTACGAGTACGGCCTCGGGATGGCGCAGGGCGCGCTCGCGGCGTACAAGGCTGCGGGCATCCCGTTCAACACGGTGCTGACGCTCAGGACCGACGACGTCGGCATGGGCTGCACGTTCGACCAGCTCAAGAATCCCCACCTGAAGATGTGGTACTACACGTCCGGGAACACGCAGATCCGGGTCGCGTTCACGGCGGCGATGATGAAGCTGAAGGGCGCGAAGATCCCGCCCCGGATTGTCTTCCCGATCCAGCTCCAGAACCAGCGCGTGCGCGACTCGTGCGTCAAGGGTTATCCGCAGGAGGCCTCCGCAACGTCGCTCATCCCGCTGACCCTGCTCCACCGGATGTATCCGGCGCACTAGAAACCCGAGCAAGCAGAACATGTCGAATCCCGGGCCTGGGAGCCCCCTCGTGCTGTCGCTTCGCGGTGTGTCGAAGTCGTTCGGAGCCGTACAGGCCCTCCGCGAGGTCAGCTTCGAGTGCCGCCCCGGCGAGATCCACGCACTCGTGGGGGAGAACGGGTCCGGGAAATCGACATTGCTCGGGATCGCCAGCGGCTTCGTCGCTCCCGACGAAGGAGAGATCGAGATCGGCGGGCAGCTCCGCCGGCACGGCTCTCCCGCCGAGGCTCGACGGCTCGGCCTCGGGATGGCCTATCAGACCTACTCGCACGTCCTCGATCTCTCCGTCGCCGAGAACCTCTACCTCGCCGCACCACGGAGCCTGCAGCCGGCGTACGGACGCATGCAGGAATGGGCGGCGGCGAAGCTCGCGGAATTCGGCCTCGGCGTACCGGTGACCACAGCGGCGGGGTCGCTCTCGCTCGCAAATCGGCAGTTCCTCGAGGTCGTCAAGGCGCTGCTGGCCCGGCCGAAGGTGCTCCTCCTGGACGAGCCGACGACCGCGCTCGGGCCGGAGGACGTCGAGCGCCTTCACGCGCTCGTGCTCGAGCAGAGCCGGTCCGGGGTCGGCATCGCCTACGTCAGTCACCGACTGCCGGAGGTGCTCGGCATCGCCGACCGCATCACTGTCCTCCGCGACGGTGTCTCCCAGGGGACGTTCGAGGCCGCCGCCATGTCAGAGGAGAACCTCGTCGCACTGATGATCGGCCGGCCGCTGCAGCGTGCGTTCCCGGAGCGGCACGACGCCGACGCCTCCCGTCAAGTCCTTCTGGCCGTCTCGGGCCTGCGCGGCGAACGCTTCGGGCCGATCGACCTCGACGTGGCGAAGGGCGAGATCGTCGGGATCGCCGGTGCGGAGGGCAACGGGCAGGTGCAATTCCTCCGCGCGCTCGCCGGCGCCGAGCGTGCCACCGGGAGCGCCGCCTGCAACGGCCGCGAGCTCGACACCGGGTCGCCGCTCGGCCCGCTCCGCGCGGGCGTCGTGCTGCTGAGCGGCGATCGGGCTCGAGAGGCGCTCTTCCCCGTCCTGAGCGTCCGGGTCAACACCACGATCCAGGTCCTGCGGCGGCTGGGACGCCTGGGCCTTCTGAACCGCCGGCGCGAGCGTCGTACCGTCGCCGAGCTCGCGCGCCGCCTGAGCATCCGCATGGCGTCGATCGAGCAACCCGTCGAATCCCTCTCGGGCGGCAACCAGCAGAAGGTCTCGCTGACGCGCCCGTTCCTGCGCGGAGACGTCAGCGTCATCCTCGCCGAGGAGCCGACGCAGGGGGTGGACGTCGCCGCCCGTTTCGACATCTACGACGCCCTGCGCGCGAAGGCGAGGGAAGGCGTCGCCATCGTCGTCAAATCGAGCGATCCGCTCGAGCTGGCCGGGCTCTGCGACCGCGTGGTCGTGATGTCCCGCGGGAAGATCGTCGACGAGATCCGCGGCGAGGAGCTCGGCGAGCGGCGGATCGTCGAGGCGATCGTCGGCTCGCGGGCAGGGACCGCCGAGGCACTGATCGCCGACGGCCGGAGGCCGAGATGACGTTCGGCGCGCGTGTGGCAGCAGCCGCCACCGGAGTCAGGTTCCGCGGCGTTGTACCGCTCGTCTTGATGGGGACGCTGATCGTCGCGGTTGGCGCGTTCACGTCGCTGCGCCAGGAAGCGTTCCTCACCAGCTACAACCTCCGCAATCTGCTGCTCGCGACGATGCCTCTCGCGCTCGTCTCGATGGGCCAGACGTGCGCGCTGCTGGTCGGCGGCTTCGACGTGTCTGTCGCCGCCCTCATGACGCTGTGTGTCGTCACCGCGTCGTACACGATGACGCCGGAGACCTCGACGTGGGCGCTGATCCCGGGCGCTCTCGCGCTGGTCGGCGTGGGGCTCGCCACCGGGATCTTCAATGCGCTCCTCATCCGGGTCTTTCGCCTTCCCTCGATCATCGCCACGCTCGGCACGCTCAGCATCCTCGAGGGCGCGTCGCTGTGGCTGCGCGACCATCCAGAGGGAACGATCTCGAGCGAGGCCATCGGCGCGCTCAACACGAGCTGGAGCTTCGTGCCGCTCGCCTTCATCGGCGTAGTCGTCCTCGCGCTGCTTGGGGACGTGTGGTTGTACCGCACCCGCGCGGGCATGGCGCTGCGGGCGGTCGGTCTCGACGAGACGTCCTCCCGCCGGATCGGGATCAGAACCGACCGCGCGGTGATCCTCGCCTTCGTCGCGTGCTCGGTGATGGCGTCGATCGCAGGCTTCTACCTCGCCGCCGAGGTCCAGATCGGCTCGCCGATCATCGGCAACCACGCGCTCGAGAGCATCGCTGCCGGCGTCCTCGGCGGCGCCAGCCTCGCCGGCGGACGAGGGTCGTTCTTCGGGACGCTGCTGGCGGCGCTCTTCCTCTCCCTGATCGACAACGTCCTGCCGCTGTTCCAGCAGCCGACGGAGTACGCGGAGATGACGATCGGCGCGCTGATCCTGCTCGCGCTCGTGCTCTACGAGGCTCCCGAGCTCGTGGCGCGTCTGCGCTCGGCCAGGCTGGCCGTCGGGCGGCTGCGGATGCGCCAGGGCGAGGCGGCGGCCGGCTGAGGGGATTAGTCTCCGCGGACCGGCTGTAGATCCACACCGCTGCGACAGGAGGGAGCCAGATGCCCAAAAACATCGTCGACACAGTTCTGCCGACCACAATGGTGGGCTCCTATCCCAGACCGCACTGGTACCGGCAGCAGCTCCTGGGTCGCGACGTGAGGGTTGCTTTCAAGGAGGTCGAGCACGAGGAGGCGTACCTCGACGCGACACAGGTCGTGATTCGCGACCAGGAGGAGGCCGGCCTCGACATCGTCACGGACGGCCAGATGTCGTACGACGACTACGTGGGCGTGATCGGGTCGTTCTGCTGGTACATGTACGAGCGCATCGGCGGCTTCGATCCGGCGAGGGAGGAGCACCCCTCGGTCACGAGCGACACCCCTCACAACCGCGTGACCGCGCTGCTGACGGACTGGGGCGGCGTCGTCAACAACGGCCCCGTCACCCACGGCCCGATCCGGCTCGTCGACCTGTACAAGATCGCACGGCGCTATACGGACAAGCCGATCAAGGTCTCCGTCGGCGCCGGCCCGGTGAACCTCGCCTGGCATGTCTACTTCCAGCACTACAAGGACGCCAAGGAGCTCTGCTACGCGCTCGCGCCGATCTTCAACGCCGAGATGAAGGCACTCGTCGACGAGGGAGCGAGGTGGCTCCAGCTCGAGGACCTCGGAGCGTGGATGCCGCTCTTCACCGGTGACGACAACGACTACGAGTGGATCAAGGACGTGATCGGCAAGTGCACCGAGGGCGTCGACGCGTTCATCGGCTGGCACTTCTGCTTCGGCAACGCATGGGGGAACGACATCCTCAGCGCGAACTTCCCCGAGGGCTACCAGACGGTGCTGCCGCACTTCTTCGACACGCCCGGGATCGACCAGTTCGTGCTCGACTACGCGAACCGGGACATGGCAGGGATCGAGTTCCTGGCGAACCTGCCCGCCGACAAGGAGGTCCAGGTCGGCGTCCTCGACATCCGCTCGATGATGATCGAGTCGCCCGAGCAGGTCGCGGCTCGGGCCCGCAAGGTGCTGGAGCACGTCCCCGCGGAGCGCGTCACGCTCTCGACCGACTGCGGGATGAAACCACTGCCGCGGACCGTGGCCCGGATGAAGCTGAGCGCCCTCGCGGAGGGCGCGGCGATCGTCCGGTCCGAGCTCTAGGCGGTCGCCGGCGCCGCGGCCCAGTCCGGCAGCATTCCCGCCTGTGTGAGCAGGTAGTCGCGCGACTCCTCGAGCAGGCCGAAGACACGGTTCAGGTCGTGACCGACGAGCTCGCCGTTGCGCTTGACGGCCTTGCCCGCGACGAAGACCGAGTCGATGTTCGACGTGTCCGCGAAGACGACGACGCTCGTCACCGGGTCGATCATGGGCGCGACGTTGATCTGATCGGTGCGGATCAGGACCAGGTCCGCCTGCTTCCCAGGGGCGATCGAGCCGGCCCTGTCGTCGAGGCCGCAGGCGCGGGCCCCCTCGATCGTCGCGAACTCGAGCACGTCGCGGTGGGTGAGCGTCGGCGCGAACGGCTCGTCGGGGGTGTCCGTGAAGGCGAGAATCCGCTCGTAGACGAGCGCAGTCCGCATCTGCGTGAACATCTCCCCGGGGACGCTCGAGACGACGTCGACGGAGAGCGACGGCCGCACCCCCCGCTCCAGTAGCCGCCCCGTCGGCGGCCGGCCGTGCCCCATCAGCAGCTCGACGTACGACGCGATCGACGCGCTCCCGCCGGTCTCCGCGATCAGGTCGAGCTCTTCGTCGGTGGAGTCCGTGCAGTGGATGTACGTCGTGTCGGGACCCATGATCCCGAGCTCGCGCATGCCGAGGACATGGTTGACGTGGACGCCCGTCAGCCGCATGCCGACATGGACGCTGATCCGGATCCCGAGCTCGCGCGCGAGCTCCCAGTCGTGCTTGGCGACCTCCGGCGTGACGTTCCCGGGCGCCCGCGTCGCGAGCGCCAGCGTGAGCAGCTGATCCTCGGAGGAGAAGTAGCGGTCGCGGATCCGCCTGACGTCCTCGGGGTGCCTCTTGTCGCTGTACGCCCACCAGGCCGAGTCGCCGGGGACGCCGTGCGCGTACACGGCTCGGATGCCGGCGTCCTGTAGGCCGTGCACCGCCTCGTCCGAGTGCTCGGGCGTGTTGGAGATGTGGGACCAGTCCAGCAGGGTCGTGATCCCGGCGTTGAGCGCCTCGAGCGACCCTGCGTAGTCACCGATGTAGACGTCCTCGGGGCGGTAGTTGAGCCCGATCTGCCCGAGCATGTCGCCGAAGTAGGCATCGAGGGTGCAGCACGGGAGCACGCCGCGCACCGGGGTCTGCCATGTGTGGCGATGCGTGTCGACGAAGCCGGGAAGGACGATCTTTCCGGCTGCGTCCACTTCCTCGGCGTCGCTGACCTCGAGCCCCGGGCCGATCTCGACGATCTTCCCGTCCACGACCAGGATGTCGGCGCTCGGCACCTCGCCGACGTCGGCATCCATCGACACGACGAACCCGCTCCGGACGACCAGACGCTCGCTCACAGTTCGCCTCCTCGGGTGACCCGTAAAGCGCCGATTAACGGCGCGGCCGACTGTTCAGCAGGATTAGACACGATCGCCGCCGAGGGCGTCAACCGGCACCGGCGGTGGTCTCGCTCGCCGACCGCTACGCCAACAGCCAGCCCCCGTCGACGTTGAGGTCGACGCCGTTCACGGACCGGTTGTCGAGGAGGAAGAGGACCGCGTGGGCGATGTCCTCCATCGTCGCCAGCCGCCCACACGGCGTCCGGCTGACGAGCCCTTCCAGCACAGCTGCCGGCTTCCCGCTCCACGCCGGGCTGTCGCCGACCACGCCGGGGTGAATCGCGTTCACGCGGACGGGCGCGAGCTCGACCGCGAGCGTCCGGACCATCGAGCTGACCGCGCCGTTGACCGTCGTGACGGTCGTCGACCCAGGGTACGGC
>JBKOVL010000161.1:0-4994 GCA_046723895.1 Actinomycetota bacterium
GTTCTGCACGGCGTCGACCTCGTCGCCACGGGCGGCTCCGTACTGGCCCTGCTCGGCGAGAACGGAGCCGGGAAGTCGACCCTGGTGAAGATCATCGCCGGCGACTACCAGCCCGAGGCAGGCGAGATCGTCGTCGGCGGGGACGCGCACGGCGCTCTCAATCCGTTGGCCGCCCGTCAGCTGGGCATCCGGATGATCTTCCAGGAGCTCGCCGACGCGGGGAGCCTGTCGGTCGCCGAGAACATCTCGCTCGGCCGCTGGCCGCACCGGCGCGGGATCGTCAGGTGGCGCGCGCTGCGGCGGCGTGCGCAGCGCGTGCTGTCGGAGCTCGACGTCGACATCGACCCGAGCCGGCCGGTCGATTCGCTCCGGGTCGGCGAGCGCCAGGTGGTTGAGATCGCACGCGCGCTCTCGGACGAGGCACGGTGCCTGATCCTCGACGAGCCGACGGCCGCGCTCTCGGCCCAGGAGGTCGAGAGTCTCTTCACGTTCATCCATCGGCTGCGCGAGCGGGGCGTCGCGCTCATCTACATCACGCACCGGCTCGACGAGGTCGGGCGGATCGCAGACGAGGTGCAGGTCTTGCGCGACGGCAACACGGTCCTCCAGGGCCGGGTCGCCGACCTCGACCGGCGGGCGCTCGTCTCGGCCATGGTCGGCCGGACGATCGAGGACGTGCAGCGCCCTGCGCCACGCTCGTGGGAGCTCGGCGAGACTCCGGCGATCCGGTTCGAGGGCGCCGCCAGCGAGCCGGCGTTTCGCGACGTCGACCTCGAAGTCTTCCCCGGGGAGGTCGTCGCGCTGTACGGGAAGATCGGATCGGGCACGGCCGAGGTCGCGGAGGCCGCATTCGGGATCCGCCGCCTCGACGTAGGCCGCTTCGAGCTCGACGGCAAGCTGCGCCACTTTCGCGATCCGGCCCGCGCGATCGGCTCGGGCGTCGGGCTGCTTCCCGCCGACCGCCAGCGCGAAGGCGCCTTCATGGTGCGGTCGGTGGCAGAGAACATCTGTGTTCCGTCGTGGCGCAGGCTTGCCTCGCTGCGTTTCTTCATCAACCGGCGGGTGGAGGCAGCCGCCTACCGGCGCTGGCACGACGCGCTGACGATCCGCTCCCGGAACGACCCCCGGCAGGCGATCGGCACCCTGTCCGGCGGCAACCAGCAGAAGGTGATCCTCGGCCGCTGGCTCGAGCGCCGCTCCCACGCGCTGCTCCTCGTCGAGCCGACGCGCGGCGTGGACGTCGGCGCAAGGCAGGAGATCTACCGCTCGATCCGCAGGCTGAGCTCCGAGGGGATCGGGATTCTGATCCCGACCTCCGACTACGAGGAGGTCGTGCAGGTCGCCGACCGGGCGGTGGTGATGACGCGCGGCCGAGCGGTCGCGACCCTCGAGGGCGACGAGATCACAACGGAACGGCTCGCGGAGCTGGCCGGAGGCTAGGGCTCGTGTCGGCCGACATCTCTCCGGCAACCGGCCAGGCGGTGGCCGTGGAGGTCCCGCGCCGGCGCGGCTTCCAGGTTCCGGAGGCCGCCGCGCTCGTCCTCTTCCTCGCGGCGGAGCTCATCTTCTTCGGGCTGAAGTCGCCGTACTTCTTCGAGCGCGAGAACTGGTTCAACATCCTCACGGCGATCGCGATCTACGGGGTACTGGCGGCGCCGGCCACGCTCCTGCTCGTCGCCGGCCAGTTCGACCTTTCGGTCGGCTCCGGGGTTGCCTTCGTCGCGGTGATGATGGCGTACGTCTCGGGGCACCAGCCTCCGAGCCAGGGCCAGCCGATCATCCTCGGCGTCCTGGCGGCGATCGGCTGCGGGCTCGCGATCGGGATGGTCAACGGCTTCTTGGTCACGGTCGTGGGGGTGAACGCGCTGATCACGACCCTCGGCATGCTGGCGATCCTGCGCGGTCTCGCCCAGGTGACCGCCTCCGGGCAGACCGTCCTCCTCGACGGCTTCAGCGGCCTCGGACAGGGCCGCATCGCAGCGGCGCCCTTCGACGTACCGGTCGCGGCGGTGATCCTCGTCGGGGTGCTGCTGCTCTTCTGGGCGGCAATGCGGTACACGGTCTACGGACGCTCGATGTACGCGATCGGCGCCAACCCGGTAGCGGCGAGGCTGACCGGGATCCGCTCCCGCCGTCTGATCTTCCTCGGCTTCGTCCTCTCGGGGCTCGCGGTCGCGCTCGGCGGCCTGATGCTCGTCTCCGAGGTCGGCGCGGCGCCCTCAGGAACGCTCGGGGTGGGGTACGAGCTGCAGGTCGTGACCGCGGTCATCCTCGGCGGTGCGAGCCTCGCCGGCGGGCGGGGCACGATCGTCGGGACCGTCCTCGGCCTCCTGATCATCGGCGTGCTCAACAACGGGCTCAACCTGCTCAGCGTCGACGCGTTCTGGCAGCAGGTCGCGCAGGGTGCCCTGCTGATCGCGGCAGTATCGTTCGACCAGCTCCGGATCCGACTGACGGCGAGGTAGCGATGGAACGCATCTGCTTCACGTTCGAGCTGCGGCCCGGCACCGAGGACGAGTACAGGCGCCGGCACGACGAGATCTGGCCCGAGCTCGTCGACGCGATCCACCACGCCGGCATCCGGAACTACTCCCTCTTCCGTCGCGGCACCCAGGTGATCGCGTACGCCGAGTGCCACCCGGACGTCGCAACCGCCTTCGGCAAGATCGGCGCCACCGACGTCAACCGGCGCTGGTCAGAGTGGTTCGAGGACGTGATCGTCGCGCTCACAGACGACGAGGGCAACCTGTTCCGCGCCGGGGAGGTTTGGCACCTCGACTGAGTGCGCCGTGGGCTACTCGAAGCGGTAGCCGCAGAACCGGCAGACCTTCGCCGCTGCCTGGATCGTCTCGGCGCAGTCCGGACAGGTCTTGACGGGTCGGGACGGACCGAGCCCGAGCAAGCGCGCGAACGGCGATGCGCTCCGCCGCACGCCCGCCTCTGCGTCCACGAGGCAGTGGGAGCAGTAGCGGACGAGCGTCTCGGCGTCGACCTGTTCGCGTCCGTCCGTCTGTTCTCCGATCGCCTTCCCGACCTCGATCGCCGCCTCGAGGCCGGCCGTGTCGCTCAACTGTGCCGCGATCTGTGCGCCCGTCCACGCGCTCCTCAGCGCCTGCCTCGGCCGGCCGCGCTCGAGCGCCTCGCGTGCGGCGGCCAGCGTCCCCTCGAGTCTCCGCTCATCCGCGTGCACGGCGATCGTCCTCGGGTTACGTTACCGCGTCGAGGCTGACAAGGAGACGAGGGTGGCCGATCTCCCGTTCACCGATACGCACGTCCACTTCTGGGACCGCCGACTGCCGGAGCTCGGCGGCTACCACTGGCTCGACCCGGAGGCCGAGCACCCTCAGCTCGGAGACTACGGGGCGATCAAGACGGTCCGCTACTGGGCCGACGACTTCATCGCCGAGACCCGCTTCCAGAACGTCCGCAATGCGATCCACGTCCAGGCTGCGCTCGGCATCGAGGACACGGTCGAGGAGACGAAGTGGCTCCAGGCGTTCGCCGACCAGCTCGGAACGCCGCAGGGGATCGTCGCCTACGTCGACCTCGGTGGCCCCGACGCCGGTGACACGATCCGCCGGCACAAGGAGTACGCCAACGTGCGCGGAATCCGCGACCTCCGCTACGACGACTACCTCACGAGCGAGGACTGGGAGCGCGGTTACGCGCTCGTCGGGGAGCACGACCTGATCTGCTGTGACGACCCGATGGTCGAGGTGATGGCCGACGCGGCTCGGCTGGTCGAGCGGCACCCGGAGGTGACGTACTGCGTCGATCACGCCGGCTTCCCCCGCCGGCGGGACAAGGAGTACTTCGAGGAGTGGCGCGAGGGCATGCGCAAGCTCGCCGGGCTCCCGAACACGGTCGTGAAGATCTCCGGGCTGGGCATGTGCGACCACGAGTGGACGGTCGACTCCCTGCGGCCGTGGGTACTCGAGTGCATCGACGCGTGGGGCACGGAGCGTTCCTTCTTCGGGACGAACTGGCCCGTCGACAGGCTGTTCTCGTCGTACGGCGACGTGCTGGACGCCTACGCCGAGCTCATCTCCGATCTCAGCGCCGCCGAGCAGCGGGCGCTCTTCCACCAGAACGGGGACCGTATCTTCCGGCTCGTCTAGGTCTGGCGGCCCGGGCTCGGCGAGTCGCGCTCCGTCCGACTATCGAAGAACACGGCTCCCTCTCGTGGAGCAGTATCCAGTCTCTAGTAGACGGTCGGCAGCTCGTGGATGCGAGTCAGCGCCTCCTCCAGCGTCGAGGTCTGAAGGATCTCGACCGTGTTCCACTGGGCGAATCTGCCCTGCCAGGCGAACTCCCGCACGCTGTTCGCGTCGTCTGCCTCGACGGCCACGAACACCTGATGAGTCGTCATCGGGACGTAGGTCGCGAGGATCTTGACGCCAAGCTTCTCGGCCAACTCGGGCATCTCTTTACCGCCCTCGCTCGCAAGCGTCCGGATCTTCTCATTCGCCGACGGACATAGGTCAGGCGGATGCTGGCCAACGATTAGGTATTGCATCGACGAGCCTCCTTTCCAAGCCTGCCGTAGGGTTCGACACTAATCCGCGGCGACCTTAACATCAAGCCCCCCATCCTCTCGCGGGCCGTGACATGGCGAGGCGGGGGATGAAGCAGGCGACGAAGGTCACGGACGCGCCGGCGGTGGCTCGCGCTCGCTCGAACCTATCGCGCGATCCGCCGACCGGACACCACATTGGCGCGAATGCGGATCCAATGCGGCTTTTCTCCCGGCGCCCACGGCTGCAGCTCGAGTCGCTCGAGGCGGTGGATCTCGGCGGTGTTCGTGATCTCCTCGATCGGCCCCTGGACGATCACGCTCCAGCCGGTCTCGGCTTCAGGTTCGATCCCGTCGATCTCGAACGCGGCCTCGCCCGACAGCAACAGTGCCGTGAACTTCGACCCGCGTGCCGAACGGAACACGATCGACTGCGAGCTGCGATCGAAGGCGTACGTGACCGGACGAATGACCGGCGGCG
>JBKOVL010000121.1:0-4038 GCA_046723895.1 Actinomycetota bacterium
CCGCTGATCCGTCTCGACCGCGATCACCGGGGCGTCGCCGATCGTGGCGAACGCGGCGTCGATGAGACCGCGCGTCGACGTCCCGGGCGGGCTCGTGACGAGCGGGACCGACGCGAGATCCACGGTCGTCAGTCGCCGCCGGCGAGCGAGCGGCGACGCGGGCGGCAGCACGACGATCAGCTCCTGCTCGACGAGCTGCCGGCTGACGAGCCCGGGCCCCGAGACCGGAAGCTCCGTCAGCCCGATCTCGGAGCGGCCGCTCCGCACGCGCGTCGCGACCGCGGCGGCGTCCTCCGGCTGGTCGACGCGCACGACGACCTCGGGGTGAGCGTGGCGGAACGAGCCGACGAGAGTCGCGAGCGGATCGACGGCCAACGTCGGCAGCGCCACGACATCCAGGGATCCGGCGGTGAGCCCGCCGACGGCGGCGACCGACGTGCGCAGGACTCCGAGGTCGCGCAGCACCTGCCGAGCCGGTTCGAGGAACGCCTCGCCCGCCGATGACAGGATCGCCCGCCGCCCCACCCGGTGGAACAGCTCGAGGCCCAGCTCGGCCTCGAGCCGGCGGACGCCCTCCGAGAGCGCGGGTTGCGTGACATGGAGGGCCTCCGCGGCGCGGGTGAAGCCGCCCTGCTCGACCACGCCGACCACGTATTCGATCTGCCGTACCTCCATAGGTCTAGCCTATGCGAATCATCAGAACGATCTGTTGGACTTGTGAGGACTCGGCCGATCCAATGGTCTTGTGAGCATCGAGCAGGTTCTCGCCGTGGCCGTCATCGGCGCCGCCGTCGGGCTGCTCGGCGGCCTGTTCGGCAAGGGCGGCTCGGCGGTCGCGACCCCGCTGCTGAGCCTGGTCGGGATCCCGCCGATCGCCGCCGTCGCCTCCCCCCTGCCGGCGACGATCCCGTCCACGCTCAGCGCGTCCTACGCCTACTGGCGCGAGCGTCTCATCGACTGGCGCGTGGTCGGATGGAGTTCCGCGATCGGCGTGCCCGCCACCACCGCCGGCGCATACGCGACCCGTTGGATCGACGGCAGCGTCCTCGTGACGGTCACAGAGGTCATCGTTCTCGGGCTCGGGATCAGGTTCCTGCTCCGCCCCGGAGATCCACACGAGGTCGCCGTGCAACCCGGCGCCTACCGAACCCGGCTCGCCCTCGTGGCCACGAGCGTCGGCGTCCTGTCCGGATTGCTCGCCAACAGCGGCGGGTTTCTCCTCGCACCGCTGTTCGTCGTGGTGCTGCGGCTGTCGATCAAGCAGTCGTTCGCGTCGTCGCTTGCAGTTGCGGCAGTGCTCGCAGTGCCGGGGACAATCGTGCATGCGGCGCTCGGTCACATCGACTGGTCTGTCGTGGCAGTGTTCGCGGCAACGTCGATCCCGCTGTCCTACGTGGGCGCGCGGCTCGCAGTGCGAACCCACGCGGTGCATCTGGAACGCGCGTACGGCGCCGGCCTCGCGCTCCTGGGCACCGCCCTCTTGATCGCCGCGCTCTAGCCTCCGGATGAGTTCTTGCCTACGCGGTTACCGCTGCTTCCGCGATGACGCGCTCCTCCGCCCGTGCCAGCGCGGCGATCCCGAACAGGATCATGCAGATGGAGACAACGACCGCCGCGATCTGGTCTGCGCTGTCGAAGAAGACGCTTTCGTCGAGCAGCACGAGGCCGAGGATCGCGGCCGCGATCGGCGCAGTCGACTCCGTGGACCCCACCGAGGAGGCGAGCGCGCCCGTCTGAAACGCGCTCTGGCCGATGATGACTCCGCCGATCGACACGAGCGCCAACGCGTAGGGCTCCCAGTGCGGAATCCAGGCGAAGACCCCGTCGCCCAGGTAATGCACCACACCCTTGGTGAGCACGGCTGCGGCCGCGAAGCAGATCCCGGCGGCGACCCCGAGCAACGCGGCTCTGGGGGCCCCGCGGGTCGGTCTCGCGGCCGCGATGCACGCCACGATCACGACGAAGGTGACGGGCCCGGCGATCACGGCTCGGTCGGTCGGTATGAACTCGTTGCCACCGGTGGGTGGCACCTCGTAGAGAAAGAGCGCGAGCCCGCCGGAGAGCACGACCGCACAGACCCAGTCGGCGGGTCGGAGCTTCCGATGCGTCATCGCTGCACCGAGGATGAGCGAGATCACGATTGCGAGCGCAAGGATCGGCTCGACGAAGACGACAGACGCCAGGGCGAGCGCGGCAGCCTGGCTCGCGTAGCCGAACACGTCGGCCAGGAGACCGAGGAGCCATCGAGGGCGACGGATCAGCCGAGTCATGAGGCCGACGCGCAGGGCGTACTCGTCCGGAATCTGCTCCGCCTCGGTCAACTCGAGCACGTTGCTCAATGCGTACAAGAAGGCCGTCAAGAGAGCCAGGACGATCGCGAACGCGACTTCCAGCGACACGGGGCGACAGTATGGGGGCCGGTCCGGGGGGCTGTCGATCCGGCGTGAGCCTTAATGACTGCAACGGCAGGACGTCACCATCCGGGTGCGGATCTGCGTCACGCCACGTCTCCTTCAGTTGGGGACGCGAACAGTGTTTCGCCGGTGTCCCCGACGTTGATGTGGAACGTCTCGATCCGACGGATCCGGTTGCCCTCGAAGGTGAAGACCTCTGTGAAGACGAACGGGACGCGGCCGGCTTCCTTCAAGGTCATCTCACCGTGTCCCACCGGCCCTCCACTGCGCCCGCCACTCGGGAGCGTCGAACGGCTCGCCGACGTAGATGGTCTCGCGCGCGAACTTGCCGTCCCGGATCTCGAGGAGGTCGACGCCGTAGCGCGGTTCTCCGGCGTCATAGC
The DNA here is from genome assembly GCA_046723895.1 of Actinomycetota bacterium. Classification (GTDB taxonomy): domain Bacteria; phylum Actinomycetota; class Thermoleophilia; order Gaiellales; family Gaiellaceae; genus DATBLE01. The sequence goes on from JBKOVL010000121.1 coordinate 2,798, forward strand.
TGACGGTCAGCTCCACGGCCCAGTAGTCGTCGGCGCCTCTGATGCGACGGATGTCGTAGGTCACGGACCCGGGATAACGACTGCGCCACTCCCGGATGTTCGCGACACCTTCGAATCGCTCGCCCGACTGCGGGAACTCGAGTACCGCGTCGTCGGCGTACATGTCGTGCGAGCCGACGGGATCGTCCGCTGCCCGCCCGAGGTTCCGCAACAACATCGCCCTGACTGTGTCCGCGTCCATGCCCCACAGGTTGTCCCGCGCGAAGCCGCCTCGCCAGGTGATCTACGGCTTCTCGCGACCGGTGCGGGCCGGAGGCTTCACTTCGTGCTTCGACTGCGACGCGTCGTGTTCGGTCTGCCAGTTCGCGACCATCCGTCGATGCTGCTTGCGCCGATGCCAAGCTTTTGAGCATGGATGCGGAAGGGCGAGCGGGATGAGTCTCCGCTACTACGAGGACTGGTCCAAGGCCGTACTTGGGCGAAGAAGGCGCGTCCGTGCCAGGCACTGGAAGGCCCCGCGTCGGTTGATGGACCGGACCGACAAAGAGCTGGGGGCGTGCAAGGCGTGGATCCTCGGAGGGTCAGTCGACGATCCGGCGGATCAGCCGTGCATCGTGTTTCTCACTAATCGTGCGCTCTATGTCGATGTGTGGCCCTACGACGGGGGAACCCCCGGACTGATCGCTGCACCGTTTCACATGCTCGCAAAATGCGAGCTCGGGCGGAACGACGTTGGTGGCACTCGCCTCGACTTCATCCTCGACACGAGGGGCAATCGGAACCCAGCCGACCTGCGGAGCATTGCAGTCGATCTTCCGCGAGACAGACATGGCGCTGCCTTCGGGCAACTGGTCGTCAATGCAGTCGGAGCGCGTGCAGGCTAGGTGCGTGATCACGGCTTCTCGGCCGCGACCACCCACATGGCGAAGAACTGGGAGCCGCCGCCGTAGGCGTGGCCGAGCGCAGTGCGGGCGCCGTCGACCTGGTGCTCCCCCGCTTGTCCTCTTACCTGCATCGCCGCCTCGGCGAAGCGCAGCATGCCCGACGCGCCGATCGGGTTCGTCGACAGCACGCCACCCGACATGTTCACCGGCAGTTCCCCGTCGAGCGCGGTGGCGCCCTTCTCGGTCATCTTCCAGCCGTCGCCCTCGGGCACGAAGCCGAGGTTCTCGAGCCACATCGGCTCGTACCAGCTGAACGGCACGTACATCTCGATGCAGTCGACCTGCTCGCGCGGGCTG
>JBKOVL010000114.1:0-3443 GCA_046723895.1 Actinomycetota bacterium
GCATTCGGTACGCGGTCGAGGCGCAGAGCAGGAAGCACCCGGCCTCCTCCCACGTGAGGCGCTTGGGCTTGGGAACGCACTGGTGGGCCTGACAGCGCGCGAACTGGCAGAAGCTTCCGTAATTCGTCTGGTACCCCCAGATGCGCGTGCTCTCGGCCAGCATCGGATCCTTGCCCGACCGGATCCACGGATCGTCCGGACGCCACCATCCGCTGTGCACGATCACCTCGTCGCCGACCTTGACGTTCTTCACGTCCCGTCCGACGGACCACACGATCCCGGAGCAGTCGCTCCCGCCCGCGTGGAAGTCTTCTGGCTCACCCGCGCGCTGGCGCTCGGCGATGACGTCGACCGGCGTGCCGAGCGCGGCCCACACGTTGTTGTAGTTGATGCCCGAGGCCATGACGTAGACCAGCACCTCGTCGGGCCCGGGCGTCGGCGTCGGGATGACCTCGCGCTTCCAGGCGTCGCGGGGCTGGCCGAAGCGACTCTGACGGACAACATACGCGTGCATCCGCGTGGGGACTTCGCCGACAGGCGGGCGTTCACCGAGCTCGCAGAGGTCGATCATGCGTTGAATTCCTTGATGAAGCGCGGGAGCCGGGGATCGTCGAGCCCCGGCTGATAGGGTTGATAGAGCGCCGTGCTGTCGAGGAGCCCGGCGTAGCGTTGCTTGAGCTTCGCGCCGACCGTCTCGTAGGTGCCGGTGACCGCGAAGGTGTCGGGCATCTCGTCGGTGATCAGATCGGCCATGCCCGGCCAGTCGCCCTCGACCGACTTCCGATGGAGCGCCGGCGTCAGATCCTGCCAGCCGTGGGCCGCGAGCACGGGCTCGTAGGTGCGAGTCGACGCATAGAACGCGATCTGCTGCTTGACCGCTCGCCGATTCTTGGCCAGCTCGTCCTCGGTGTCGCCCACGACGACGAAGCTCGCGGTGGTGAAGGTGAAGTCGTCGCGCTTGCGACCCGAAGCCCGCAGTCCTTCCTCGACGGCCGGGTGGACGTACTCACGCAGGTACTTCGGGCTGTTGAACGGATGCACGTGCAGACCGTCGCACACTTCGCCCGCGATCCGGCACATGTAGCGATTGACGCCCGCGATGTAGATCGGAACCTTCGGGTGCTCGATCGGCCCCGGGTTGAAGAAGGGCGTCATCAGATCGAAGCGATAGAACTGGCCCTTGAAGGCGAGCTTGGTCCCGTTCTGCCAGCAATCCCAGATGTGGCGGAGGGCCAGGACGATCTCGCGCATCTTCGGTCCGGGCGACTCGAACTTCACCGAGAAGCGCCGCTCGTTGTGGCCCTTCACCTGGGTGCCGAGGCCGAGAATGAACCGACCGTCCGAAGCCTTCTGCAGATCCCACGCGATGTGGGCGAGGATCATCGGGCTTCGCGGGAACGCCACCGCGATGGCGGTGCCGAGGCGGATGTTCGAGGTGACGCCGGCGGCGACGGCAAGCGGAAGGAACGGGTCGTGCTGCGTCTCGGACGACCAGAGACAGTCGTAGCCGAGCGCTTCCACCTTGCGCGCATACACGGGAATGGATTTCAGATCGTGCGTCAGCATGCCGACGTCGAGCTTCACGGGCTTCTCCTGTCGAGAACCTGAGATCTGATGGGCCATTGTAGCGGACTGCGTGAGGCGGCGACAGGCGGCGATGCCGGGCGCGAGCGGTTGCGGCTAGCGGCCCTTGGCCTCTTCGCCCCGGAGCGTCATGCAGGTCGACGTGGCCCGTGCGACGAGACGATCCTTTTCGTCGACCACGTCGCACTCGACCAGGCCGACCGTACGCCCGCCCTTCACGACCCGACCGGTGGCGACGAGCTTGCCCGCCCAGACCGGCTTCAAGAAGTTGATCTTGAGCTCGAGCGTGGTGAAGCTCTCGCCCTCGTCGAGCGTCGAGGCGTAGGCCATCCCCATCGCGGCGTCGGCGATGTCGCACAGGATGCCGCCGTGCACGGTCCCCATCGGGTTGGCGTGGCGTGCATCGGCCATGAGCTCCATCACGGCCCGCCCGGGCTCGATGGCGGTCAAGGTGAACCCGATCAGCGTCGCGACGGGTGGCGGCGGGAGCTCGCCAGCGTAGACCTTCTCGATGAGATCGAGCATTCGCGGCATCGAGGACTCAGTGCCTGCCGGCTTCCCAGGCGCCCAATCGGATCGCTCCGGCCAGCGTCGAGCCGAAGAGGACGAGCGCGAGCGCCATCACGGCGAAGAGGGCCGTGAGCTCGCCCGGCAACTGATCGAGGATCAGCCAGCCTCCCGCCGCTGCGCTGACGAGACGCAAACTACCGGCGAGCAGCGGCCACAGGAGCCGCCCGGCGCCCTGAGACGCGAAGTAGAGCGCGAGCCCGAGGCCGAAGAAGCCGTACGCGGGCCCCACAACGCGCAGGTACGCGGCGCCCGCCGCGAGCACCGCGGGCTCGTCGGTGAAGAGACCGAGCCACGCGTACGGGAAGAAGGCCGCCGCGAGTCCGATCGCCTCCGTCGCCCCGGCCGCCATCAACGCTCCGGTCCAGGCCACGCGGCGGGCGCGCGCGCGCTGGCCGGCGCCGAAGTTCGTGCCGACCATCGTGACGAGCGCGGAGCCGAAGCCGAACACCATGGGGATCAGCAAATATTCGAGACGCACGCCCATGCCGTAGCCCGCGAGCGCGAAGGTGCCGAACGGACCCACCAGCGCCGTCAGAAGGACGACCGTCAGATTCGTCATGACGTTGTTCACGAGACTCGGGGCGCCGACTCGCAAGATCTGGGCGAACAGGGCTCGTTCGAAGCGGAGAGTCGGCGAGAGCCGGATCAGGCTGCGCCCGGATACGAGATACAGGAAGAGCACGAGAACACCGGCGAGGTAGTACGCCACGACCGCGAGCGCGGCGCCCGTGATCCCCAGGCGCGGAAACGGTCCCCAGCCGAAGATGAGCGCAGGGGAGAGCGTCACGAGAAACGGGCTGCCGCCGAGCACGACCCCGGCCGGCAGCAGCATGTTGCCGGTACCGCGGACGGCGCTCGCGAGGGTATTGAAGAGCCAGACCGCGGCGGCGCCCGCGAAGATGACGTCCGAGTAGGCGAGCGCGGCGGCCAGCGCCCCGTCGCGCGCTCCCATCGCAGAATAGATCGCGCGTCCCAGGCCGAGCACGATCACCGTGAACAGGCCGGCCATGACGAGGGCGATCGCGATCGCGTGCGTCACCAGCCGACTCGCATCCTCGCGGCGGCCGGACCCGAGCGCTCGCGCGACCGCCGAGGCCACCCCGCCGCCCATGCCGCCGGCCGACATAGTCTGCATGAGCATGACCAGCGGGAAGGTGACCGAGACGCCGGCCAGCCTGTCGGCGCCGAGCCAGCCGACGTAGTACGCCTCCAGGATGCTGATCGCGACCTGCGCCACGAGCATGACGACGTTGGGGGCCGCCAGGCGCAGCAGCGTCGGGGCGATCGGG
>JBKOVL010000042.1:0-7284 GCA_046723895.1 Actinomycetota bacterium
CCCCCCCCCCCCCCCCCCCCCCCCCCCCCCCCCCCCCCCCTTTTCAAGCAGAAGACGGCATACGCGATCGGCGTAAGAGTCTCGTGGGCTCGGAGATGTGTATAAGAGACAGCGCCCGAGGAGGTGGCAGCGCACGCTCTCCGGCTCTACGAGGCGGGTGTGAAGCGGGTCGAGTTCGGGACGCCTCAGGGCCTGACGACCGTGCTCGGCATCGAACTTCTCTGCGACCGCGTGCTCCCTCTGCTGAAAGAGGCCACCTCGCGCTCGCCCTCGGTCTAGCCAGGTTTCATGCGGATTCCTGACTCGCGGCGAGTGTCGATGTCGGCCGATCTCGGTAGGTTGTGTTGCTCCGTGTTGCCCTAGGAGGCGGCAGCACGCAGCTGCTCAGGGAGCGCTTCTCAGCGAGTCCGCTTTCCCGAGCTGCCGCGGTCGCCGCTTCAATCCCTCGCTGTGGATGTCGATCCCCACCAGCCGGCACCCGGTCGAGCGGACGAGGAACAACGCTCTGGGTTTTCACCCGTCGGCTACAGATGACTGGTCGAGTATTGTCGCGGGTGGTTTGACGGGCGGCATGGGGTTGCCCGCAGAAGATAGGGGGGAGAATATGCCGAAGATCATTGCAGCGACGTTCGCCGACCAGGGTGCTGCCGGCAAGGGCCTGGCGTCGGTTGCCGGCGCCCTCGCGGGTGCTCTCAAGCAGGGCGCGGTTGTCAGTAAGACCGGCAACGGAGAGATCAAGTTCGTCGAGACGAAAGACATGGGAACGAAGCAGGGCGCCGTGACCGGCGGCGTGATCGGCGCGGCTATCGGGATCCTCGCAGGCCCAGTCGGGATCATCGGCGGCGGCGCGATCGGGGCTGGCATCGGCGGTTTAGCCGCGAAGCTACGTGACTCCGGCTTCCCGGACACCCAGCTCAAAGGACTCGGCGAGGACCTCACGCCGGGGGCAAGTGCGATCGTCGCCCTTGTCGACGACGATGCCGTCGAGAAGGCGCAGGCGCTCTTGAAGGTCGTCGACGCCGAGCGAGTCGTCGTCGACGATGTGAGCACTGACCTCGCGGACGTCCTCGAGCAGGAGGCAGCTGGGTCAACGCCTGCACCGACGGCGTCGGCAAGCTAGGACCAGCACCAGCAACTCGTAGGCCGCCACACACGAGGCTGCGTCTTGTGTCCGCGCGGCGCGCTGTCCCGCTTCCGCCGAAGGAATGGGCCGCCCGGCGCGCGCACGGATCGGTGCGGCTGCTCCGAGGGGAGGGCGTAGGGGTTCGCAAATTCAACCGCGACCGATCGCTCTTCACGATACAGGGCCGCTACTTCGCGATTGCGGCGGTCCTCAGCCAGCTGGAGGCGACCGCGGCCGGATCTTCGCCGGCGGTGACGCGTCCGTCGAGGTGGCGGAGGGTTGCGGTGTCGAGCCGAGCGGAGACGGCGTTGCAGGCTGCGAGCATCGGCTTTGTGAGCACGCTCTGCTTGAAGACCGCGAGGACGTTCTCGGCCGCGAAGATCCTTTTCGGATCCTTCAGCGACACGAACCGGTAGCGGGCGATGGACGGATCGGTCGAGAAGATGTCGGCCGCCTGCACAGTTCCGTTCCGCAGAGCGAGCTGGGTAACCGTGCCACCGGCAGGCAGCGGCACGAATCGTTGAAACACGACGCGATAAACGCGCTTCAACGCGGGCACGCCGTAAGGAACGGTCAGGAGGGGCGCTGGAGCGCCCAGGGTGAGCTTGCCCGCGATCTGCCTGAGGTCGCCGATGCTCGAGAGGTGGTACTTGTCGGCGGTGGCTTTCGTGACAGTGATCGTGTCGACGTCCTGCGCTCGCGCGTATTTGGTCACCGTTAGCCCTTGTTTCGCTGCGACCGTTCGCAGTTGCGCGTCGACGGCCTTGGGCGTGGTCGCCGTCGCCGAGATGTCGAGCCAGTCGAGGAGGGCGCCGCTGTACTCGGGAACGGCGCCGATGGATCCGTCTTTGAGCGCGGCGAGGTACGCGGGGCGCTCGCCGATGTTGGCGTGGATGCTGACCTTGACGCCTCGCGCGCGCATCGCCCCCGCGTAGATATCGGCGAGTAGTTCGCTCTCGGGGAAGTCGGCGGAACCGATCGTGACGGAGCCAGGCCTGCTCGGCAGGCTGGTCGGCGACGATCCGGTGGCGCTCGCGGCCGGCGCGTCCGGTTTCGATGAGCTGCCGCTGGCGGCACATGCTGCAGTGGTTATCGGTATGGCGACGAGCGCGGTCAGCGCGATGAAGGTGCGCATCATCTTCCTCCTCGGGCGCTCGCCGAGCCGGCGTGGCGGGCGCTGACGTGAACGGGGATGTGGATGGGCGTCCGCCTGAAGGTGCCGTTCGGCGCGTAGCGGCCGGAGATTCCCGGCGAGACGATCAAGCGCTGGACGAGCGCCAGCGGGGCGTCGGCGACGAGTGCGAGCGCGGCGATCGTGATTGCTGCTGCCACCATCGCGGGGTAGCCGTAGCGTGGGTCGCTGAGGTTTTGCTCGCCGTCGACGATCAGCCTGCCGAGGCCGCCGACCAGCGGCGCGTATGCCGCGACGGTGAGCGTGGCGATCACCTGGAGGGTGGCGTTTCTGACTCCGGACATGATCAGCGGCAGCGCGCACGGGAGTTCGACCTTGGTCATGACCTGCAGCGGGCTCATGCCGGCGCCGCGCGCGGCGTCTCGGACGACTCGGTCGACCGATTGGACTCCCGCGTACGTGCTGGTGAGGATCGGCGGAACGGCGACGACGAGCAGCACGATCATCGCGGGGATCAAGTACGGGACGCTGCCGCGCGCGATCAGGCTGGTGAAACCGCTCGTCACGTGGACACGCGGCGAGAGCAGCACGATCAGGAACAGGAGCAGTCCTAGCGACGGGATCGCGCGCAGACCGTTTGCGGCGCCGGCCAGGAGCGCGACTCCACGCCCGCTGTGGCCAATCAGGAGGCCGAGCGGCAAGGCGAGGGCGACGGCAGCGAGGACGAGGACGAGCGAGTAGACGACGTGCTCATCGAGCCGTGCGAGCAGTCCGCTCGGTCCCCACCAGTTGCCGGGGTCGTCGAACCAGTTTCCAACGCGGTGGAGGCCCGGCAGGCCGTTGCTCGCGGCAAGGATCATCTCGCCGCGCGCTGCCAGGGGCTCAGTGCCGACGCTGCGCCGAGGATCGCGAAGTCGAGCGTCAGGGCGAGGGCGATGAAGAAGATCAGGCCGAGCGCGATCGGCGTCAGGGAGTCGACATTGTCGCCGGCGACGAACAGCTGGCCGAGCTGCGGCGTGCCGATGATCGACGCGACCGAGACGAGGCTGATGTTGGAGACGGCGGCGACGCGCAACCCCGCCGCGATCACCGGCACCGCCAGCGGGAGCTGGACGCCGGTCAGCCGCTGCCGTCCGGTCTGTCCCATCGCCGCCGCTGCGGACAGGATCTCCGGCGACACGGCCGAGAGGCCGTCCGCAACGGCACGTGTGAGGAGAGCGAATGCGTAGATGGTCAATGCGACGGCGACGTTGAGCGGGTCGAGGATCTTCGTGCCCAGCAGTCCGGGGAGCGCGAGGATCAGGACCAGCGACGGGATCGTGTAGAGCAGGCCGCTCAACGACACCAACGGCAAGTAGGCGTGGCGGTACCGGGAGGCGAGCCAGCCGACCGGAAGAGCGAGGAGTAGCCCGGCGCCTACTGGGGCTGTGGCGAGCCAGATCGTGGTCTCTGCCCAGCCGCGGATCTCGTCGCGGTTGCTCGACAGGTACTGCCAAAGCGCTGTCATCCGAGTACCGGCCGCTCGCTCACTGCGGACGATGTCCCGTCGCCGTTCCGGTGCGCGGTCTGCGTGGTGTCCGCTCGGATCTGCGCGGCACGCGCCTCGATCTGTGCAAGGACGTTCGAGGCAGTGATGGTGCCGGCGAGGCGGCCGTCTCGGTGGACTACGACACCGCGTCCGCTGGGTGACGACAGCGCTGAGTCGAGTGCTTCGCGGAACGTGCCGCCCTCGGTCGCCAGCGTGCCGCCGAGGTTGAGCAGCTCGGCCGTCACCTCGGCGGCCGGCCCTTTGCCGTCGAGGGCGACGGGAGCGAGCCACCCTTGCGGTCTGTTCTCGGCGTCGACGACGAGCACCCAGCCATCGCATGTTCGTTCGAGCGCGGTGCGGAGCGGATCGCCTAGCCGCGCGGGGCGCTCTTTCACGAGCGGGAGCGCGCCGGCGGCGGCGAAGCCGAGGGCGCGGTAGCCGCGGTCGCGCCCGATGAAGGCGGCGACGAAGCTGTCAGCCGGCCGTGAAAGAAGGTCCGCCGGTGCCGCGAGCTGCGCGAGCGTCCCACCCATGCGCATGACCGCGACGTTGTCGCCGAGCTTGATCGCCTCGTCGAGGTCGTGGGTGACGAAGAGGATCGTCTTGCCGAGCTCGCGCTGGAGGTGAATGAACTCGTTCTGCAGCTGCGCGCGCACGACCGGGTCGACCGCGCTGAACGGCTCGTCCATCAACAGGATCGGCGGGTCCGCGGCGAGCGCGCGTGCCACACCGACCCGCTGCTGCTGGCCGCCGGACAACTGCGCCGGGTAGCGCTCGGCGAGCTCTGCGGGAAGCCCGACGCGCTCGAGCAGCGCCTCGGCCCGCGTCCGCGCCTCTCGCTTCCTTTCCCCGAGCAGGAGCGGGACGGTCGCAATGTTCTCGACAACCGTCTTGTGCGGGAACAACCCACCGTGCTGGATCACGTAGCCGATGCCGCGCCGAAGCTCGACCGGCCTGATCGACGCTGTGTCGCGGCCATCCAGCCAGACCCGTCCTGACGTCGGCTCGACCATCCGATTGACCATCCGCAGCGCCGTCGTCTTGCCGCACCCCGACGGCCCGACGAGCACGGTGGTCGCTCCCGACGACGCCTCCACGCTCAGCCCGCCCACGGCAAGGGTGCCGTCCGGGTAACGCTTGGTCACCGACTCGAACCGGATTACGGTGTCTCTCCTTCGGGGTCCGGCATAAGACGGACAAGCATCACTCGCGCTCCTTTCGCCGATCAGGAATGCACCGTTGCGCGCTCGTGTGTCGGCGCTAAACGGCTTGTAGCCCGCGGCAGCACCTCGGCTGCGCACCGGAACGTGGCCAGGTCCTATCGCGCATGATCAGTTCACAGCGGCGAAACCCGTTGACGGTACGAACGGCGGTAACGCTGTCACGAACCAGCTGCGCGGCGATCGTGCCTGCAGCCGAACTGCGAAGCTCAGTGGGAGCAGCAACGTGGGAACGCCGACGTTTTCGCTCGAAGTGATCACGATGCCGGTGAGCGATGTCGATCAAGCGCTGCGCTTTTACGTCGAGCAAGTCGGCTTCACGCTCGACGTCGACTACGCACCGACAGACTCCTTCCGCGTGGTGCAGCTGACGCCGCCCGGCTCGAGCTGCTCCATCCAACTCGGCCACGGGGTCACCGACGCGCCCGCCGGGTCCGTTCGCAACGTCTATCTCGTCGTCGACGACCTCGAGACGGCACGGGATGGGCTGCTCGAACGTGGGGTTACAGTCAGCGAGATCCGCCACAAGACGCCGATCGGCGCCTGGGATGGAGCCTTCGCACCAGGAGTGGACCCGGCACGTGGCGACTACGCAAGCTTCGCGGACTTCTCCGACCCCGACGGGAACCGCTGGGTGCTCCAGGAACGCGGTTATCGCCGGGACGCCGGCGCGCGGTAAGAACGCTGCGTCTCGAGAAGCCAACGCCCCAGGCACGCAGTTCACCGACGATTGGAGCAGTCATGGGTCTTTCCTGGCAGCAGGGCCCGTTGGGCCGTAACCCGAACGGGACGTTTCTCACCGCAACCCCGATGCCCGAGCGGGTGCTCTATCTGGAGCCACTCCGCCGAAGGATGAGCGTCGAGCTCGGCGGCAGCGTCATCGCCAGAAGTGACGGCGCGCTGATCCTCTTCGAGCCGGCCCGCTACCCAGTCGCCTACTTCCCGATCGGCGACATCGACCAGGACGTGCTGCAAACCGCGGACCACGAGAGCACGCACGTCGACCTCGGCAGGACGAAATGGTTCGACGTCGTCGGCGGCGACGGCCAGATCACGAAACGCGGCGCGTGGCAGCACGTCGACCCGCCGGAGCAGGCTGGCGCGTTGCGCGACACAGTCGCGTTCGCGTGGCGCACAATGGACGCCTTCTACGAAGAGGACGAGCGCATCCTCGGCCACGCCGCGGACCCCTACCACCGCATCGACATCCGCCGCAGCTCGCGCCATCTCGTCGTCCGAGACGGCGACCAGGTCGTCGCGGACACGCACGCTCCGCTGGTCCTCCACGAGTCCGGCTTCGCGCCGCGCTGGTACGTCCCGCGCGCCGACATCGCCGCCGAGGCCCTCGAGCCCGTCGAAGGGCAAACCTTCTGCCCGTACAAGGGTCTCGCGTCCTACTACAACGTCGGCGATGCACGAACCGCCGCCTGGTCGTACCGCGCTCCTTTCGAAGAAGTCGAGCGCATCGCCGATTTCGTCTCGTTCTATCCTGAGAAGGTGACGATCACGATCGACGGTGAAAAGCTCGAGCCGGCACCCGGTCAGAGCGTCCTCCCCCACGGCCCCGACCGCAACCTCAGCGTCGACGAGATCGGCGGCATCCAGCTCGCCGAAGAAGCGGTTTCCGCAGCGGGCTAAGCGTGACCGTGACGTCGCCGCACGCCGAGCCGACGCGCGGCGAGGGCCATCGGGTCGGCACCTTGCTGTCTGTCAATGTCGGCCTGCCCAGGGACGTGCCCTGGCAAGGGAAGACCGTCTTCACCGGCGTCTATAAAGAGCCCGTCGCCGGTCCACGGCACGTGAGCAAGCTCAACGTCGAGGGCGACGGCCAGGGCGATCTCGCCGGCCACGGCGGCGATCACCGCGCCGTCTTCGTCTACCAGCTCGACTCGTACCGCTACTGGGAACGCGAGCTCGGACGAAGCGACTTCGTCTACGGCCAGTTCGGCGAGAACTTCACCGTCGACGGACCGGGCGACGACGAGGTCTGCATCGGCGACCGCTACCAGATCGGCACCGCCGTCTTCGAAGTCACCCAACCGCGCGTCACCTGCTACCGCGTCGGAATCCGCATGAACGACCCGCGCATCCCCGCCCTGCTCGTCTCGCACCGCCGCCCGGGCTTCTACTTCCGGGTGCTCGAGGAGGGCGAGGTCCAGGCGGGCGACGAGATCCGCCGGGTCGCCGCGGGTCCCGAGCGGATGACCGTCGCCGAGGTCGACGCGCTCCTGTACCTCCCCGGGCACACGCGCGCCGGGCTGGCTCGCGCGCTCCGCATCCC
>JBKOVL010000088.1:0-8780 GCA_046723895.1 Actinomycetota bacterium
GCGCGGGCCTCTCCTTCCTCCCTCTCGCGGTGCGTCTAGCCGCTGCAGAAGTTGTTGTTTGGGTCGAAGAGGGACAGCATCTGCACCATCTCGCCCGCGCCCTGGCCGTTGGCACTGCCGGACATCATGTAGGTCAGACCCGTGGCGCTCGGACTCCAGACCATGTGGCAGCCGCCGCCGAGTTGCGGCGGCCCGCCGTCCGCGGTGGCCACGGGGGCAGCGACTGCTGCAGCGGCGAGTGCAGAAAGCACCGAGATCGTCGTGATGAGCTTCTTGCTCATTTCACATCTCCTTCCGCTTGCGGTTGTTACGAGCTGCATTCCGTTGGTGCGCTTGCCGGAATGACGTGCGTCGCGCTTCCCGGCGGGAGCAAGTAGACGACGTAGAAATCCGCGCCCTCACTGCCCGCGATCGCGCGGTGGACGTGTCCGAAACCGCGATCGACGAAGCCTTCGCCGGCCGCGTACGTCGCGTCGATGCACTTGTTCGCCTCCGCGTCCTCGTACGTGACCGAGCCCTCAACGACGGTCACGATCGCTGGTCCCGGATGCGTGTGCCAACCGGTCGCCACGTTCGCGCCCAAGCGCACGTGCTGGATGAACGCGTCCGTTCCATCCGGGGTGACCGCTCTCGCAAGCGCCGATACGGGCACGTCTCTAATCGAGTTGTGAGCTGCGAGGAACCCTGTCGGAACAGTGGCCGGATCCACCTGCACGACGTGATTCGCAAGCGCTCCGCCCGCAAATGCAAGGACCGCGATCGCAGCGAGCGCCGGAGCCCATTTCGGATGCATCGCTTTCACTCCTTTCCCTCGCCACCTAGAGCGGCGGACGAGACGCCCATTTGCACGAGCGGCTGAAGCGTGCGCACGCCCTCGCGTTCGCCGGCAACCGCACGCACGGCGCGATGCGCGTCGCCCGAGTCGAACGCCCAGCCCTCGAGCACGAGACCCGCGGTAGAGGCGTCGCGGACGAGCGCGACGCTCGTGACGCCCAGCTTTGCGAGCTCTTCGAACCCTGCCGGCTCGAGCGTGGGCTCGGCGTCCGAGACTGGGAAAAGCACCACGACCATCGCCACCTTCCGCTCCTCTCGTGTGCGGGTCAGTGGCAAGGAAGCTAGGTCAGGCGTACCTCCGCGATCATCGGTGAACTCCCTCGACTTCCAGCTCCGCCACCCTCGCCGCGAGCTCCGCGCGGTTGCGGACACCGGCCTTCTTCAGCACGTTCGAGACGTGGCGCTCGACCGTCTTCCGCGCAAGGAACAGCTGCTGCGCGATCTCCGGATTGCTGGCGCCCTCTGCGATCAGCTGTGCGATCGCATGCTCCCGCTCGGTCAGCGCCGCGCCACGAGTGATGCCGCGCCGCCAGGTGCGCACACCCAGCGAACGGAGCCGCTTCCCTGCGGCCTCCGCGACGGTCTGCGCACCCCATTCGTCTGCAAGCTCGGCAACCGCCGCGAGGACGTCCTTCGCCCGCGCGCGGTCGCTCGCGGCGAGCGCGGTTCCGAGATCGAGACGTGTCCAAAGCGCGTCGAGGCCGAAACCCAGTTCATCGGCGTCGCGCGCCGCCGCGTCCAGCAAGTCGACAGACATCGATCCTGGGAGGAGCGCCTCCACACGTCGTTGCAGGTAACGATCGCGCGGTTGCGGGTTCGGCTGCATGCCGACCCAGTCTGCAAGCGAGTCGGCCGCTTCCGCGCGACGACCGATATGCACGAACGCATCGGCCGTAGCGAGCCGAAGCTCCGTCGCGCACCGCGGACACCCCGCCGCATCAGCGCACGCGCGCGCCGCTGTGAGCTGCGCGAGAACCTCGTCGGCGAGATCCGAACCGCCCACGAACGCGGTCCAAAGCGCCGCGAGCTGGTGAAGCTCGATCCGCCCATGCGCACTCGTTCCGCCTGTGTATGCGAGTAGCCCCTCGACACCGCTGCGCCAATCCCGGCGGTAAAAGTCGACCTCGCTTTCAAGACGCTCGATCGAGTGGCGCCCCCGTGCCTCGTCTCCGATCCGTGAAGCGAGCTCGACCGTGGCGGCGACGACGTCGTCTGCTTCCCCCACGCGACCACGCTGGAGGAGGAACGTCGCGAGCCAATAACCTCCTTCCAGCGTCAGCCGCGGGAGAACACGTTGCTGCGCTTCGCGATAGACACGCTCACTCCGCTCCAGCGCCTCTGCTAGACGACCGATTCGTCGCAGAGCCCGCGAGCTCTCGAGCAGTGCCGTCAGGTGTGCTTCTTCGTCGACGCCTTGCGCAACCGCGGCGCGCTGCTCGGCGGCCCGAACCATCGCTTGTGGATCGTCCTCCTGATAGGCCGCCTCGTATTCGACGCGCAGCGCTTCGAGGTACGCGCCCCGCGTGCGGTCGTCGACGTCGAACATGCGTTGCGCACGCTTGGCCGTTTCATGTGCGAGCGCGCGTGCAGCGTCTCGGCCCCCGTCGCTCCAGAGGTCGACCGCAGCTTGCTCGATGTCGAGCTCCAATTCGAGCAGGTTGTCGCCCACGTCGAGTTCGCGAGCGCGCGTGAGATAGGCGCGCGCGCGCTCGCTTTCGTTGAGGGCGAGCGCAGATTTCGCCGCCTCGACCAGAGCGCGCGCACGCCGCAGCAGATCGGATCGACGGTCGACAAGCAAGAGATTGCGTTCGAGCGCTACCTCGTGCCTCCCGAGCGCGGATGCGAGCAGAGCGATCTCTTCGTTGATGTCGAGCGTTGCTTCGTCGAAAGGATCTGCTTCGTCGGCGATCGTCACGAGCAACGCCAGTCCGTCCTCACCAAGCAGCGTGCGCTGCGGGGAACGCACGAGTCGATTTGCCAGGTCGAAGCTTTCGAGGCCGGCGGCGTGCCTGTGCCCAAGCGCCTCTCGCAGCCGTCTGATGTCGGCGCCGGGAGTGCGCACGAGCCAGTCACTGACACGACCGTGAATACGCGCACGACTCTCATCTGGAATCTCTCGAGCGGCCGCAGCACGGATCAGGTCGTGTGCCGGACGAAGCGCGCCGACGGATTCAGCGGCAATACCGCGCGCCACGAGCTCACGCGCCGCCTGCTCGGTGCGCCCTACTTCCCAGCCGTTCAACTCGCTCGCGTCCGCAAGCGCGAGCGGTCGCGCGCCGATCGCAAGTAGGGCGAGCAGCGCGACGGCGTCGGCGCTCGCACCGCGGAGGCGCGCCGTGACCAATCGACCTGCGTCGGTCTCCGCGCCATCGCTCCGCACCAATGCCT
This sequence comes from Actinomycetota bacterium, assembly GCA_046723895.1. Classification (GTDB taxonomy): domain Bacteria; phylum Actinomycetota; class Thermoleophilia; order Gaiellales; family Gaiellaceae; genus DATBLE01. The sequence goes on from JBKOVL010000088.1 coordinate 3,223, forward strand.
CGAGCCAGAATGGAGACCCACCTGCCTTGTCGGCCAGCGAGCGCGCCGCGTCGTCGCGAAGGCCCGGCGCGAGCTCCTTGACGAGCTCGAGCGCCTCCGCGTCGGCCAACGGCCCCAAGGCGATTTCTTTCATGTGCTCCGGCGGCAGCAACTGTCGAAGCGACGCAGCGAACGATTCTGCGTCTGACGATGGACGCGCGACCCCGATTAGCGCGAGCGGCTGTCCGGTCGTTTGGGCGGCGCGGACGAGGTAGTGACAGAGCGCAAGCGAGAGCTCGTCGATCCACTGAAGGTCGTCAACGAGAACGAGCGCCGGCCCGACCGCGCACAACGCACGATGCGCGGCCTCGAAGACTCTGATCGGGTCGAGCGGCGCCGCGTCCTCCCCAGCATCGAACACAAGGGCTCCGAGCTGGCGACCTTGTGGTGTCGCCTCAGCCAGGGCCCGCAAAAGGTCGGACGCCGACGCGAGCGGCACCTCGGACTCGGGCTCGTAGCCGACAATCCGAAACTGCTTCGGGGGCTCTGCACGCGCGGCCGCCTCGGCCAAGAGCCGACTCTTCCCGCTACCCGGATCGCCGATGACGACGGCGGCGGCGACCTCACCCCGCCCGAACGCGCCAGCGACCTCAGCGAGCGCCGCCAGCTCGTCGATCCGACCGACGAACGCGCTCATGTGTCGAAGCGTACGACGAAACTGCGGAGAGGCCCAGGTAACGCTGAGCACCGTGCGCGACGAAGCTGTTGCCCTCAGCCTAGGGGCCGCACCATGTTGCCTGGCTCGTCAACCCGTCCACTACACACGTACTACACACGTTCGACCGGGTGGTAGCCGGTCGTAGCCGGTCACAGCCGGTTCACGCACGACGCGTCGTCGACGTGATCGCTCATTAGGATTCCGGCCGGCACGGCACGCTATGACCCCCCGCCTCGCAGGAGGCGAACTCGCGAGAACCGAGGGTCCCGCCGACTTTACGAGCGACGCGCTCTCGTGCGAACGTCGTGGTCACTGCTCGGTGGCGATGCTGAAGGCGTAGATCGCTTCGTCGACCTGCACGGTGGCGAAGGCGGCCCGCGGCGGAACGACGTCGGGGACCGGGATCGCGTGCTCGCCGCCGGGGAGCCGGTCGTCGAGAAGCAGCAGCGAATCGCTCTTCGGGTCTGGTGGAACGAACGAGGTCTGCCACCAGACGGTCACTTTGACGTCCGCCGGGCCGGCCAGGGTCAGCCGGATCGATCGTTCGCCAGGCATGTACGCCGGTGCTCGGGCGGGGTCCTGGTGGTCGGCGGCGAACGCGCCCCGCACCTGGTTGACGATCAGCCCCGGGATGCCGGCTAGTCCTTGGATGAAGATGACCTGCGGGTTGATGGTGCCGATCTCGTCCTGCAGCTCGGCCTTGCGGTCCGGCGGGACCTGTCCGCCGAACACGACCAGGTCGAGCGTTCGCGCGTCGAACCGACGGGTGACGTCGGCGAAGTCGTTGGTCGCCTCAGCCTTGTGGCCCAGGTCGCGTAGGCCGCCGACCGTGTCGTCGAGGACGAGTTGGCTCTTGCCGATCAGCAGCACGCTGTGCCTGGGGTTGTCGCTGCTCATGTCACCTCCTCAGCCCATGTGGGCTGCGCGGGCGGTCAGCCGAAACGAGCTGGTTATTGGCTTCGGGAATGTTGGAACGACCAATACATAGCAGATCGTTGGTGCTCCCCACAAGCTGCTAGGCTCGCTCCCTGCCCGAGCATCCATCCAGACACGCTTCTGCCCCGTCCAGGATCCGAGATCGACCGACCTGGCTGATCAGCCGAAGCTACGCCCGCTCGCACGGGCTGCTGAACGATGGCTTCGCGAACAGCGGCAGCGGACTCAAGAGCTACCACTACCGCCTGCTGGCCGCGCTCGAGGAATGGGGCCCCGCCAGCCAGGCTGATCTCGGACGAAGCACGAGCGTCGACCGCAGCGACGTCGTGGCGGTACTGAGCGAGCTAGAGCGACGCAGATTGATCGAACGCAAGGTCGATCCCAGCCACCGGCGACGCAACATCGTCTCGATCACCCGGGCTGGCAGCGAGCAACTCCGAGCGCTCGACAAGGTGATCGACGAGGTCCAGGAGCGGGTGCTCGAGCCACTCTCGCAAAACGAGCGCCGTCAGCTGACGAAGCTGCTGCGCAAACTCGCAGGCGGCGGCTGACCGTCCATCACGGCCACCGGCGGGCACCGCCGCATGACATAGCGATCAGCCACCGTCGAAGAGCAACAGCGGCCTGCGAGGCGGAGCGACATCCCCAGCCAGGACCGATCGAACACGAAGCGATCCATGCCTCGGCACGGTGCCGTCGGCATCCCGCTCGATCGACCTGTGGTCCCGCACGCGGAGCCAGACCGTCCAACAGTCCGCAGGCTGTAGTTCGACCCCTATGTCAGAGGTCTTCTCACCTCGATGGGGTCGAAATGAGGGTCGGACGCCCGTCGCATCCGCTCTGCGACGCCCTTCAAAGCGCATAGCGCAGACGACCCAGACTGTTACCAGGCGCGACCGTAGTCCCGCCCCACTCTTCGGGTTTGAGAACTTTGAGAACAGAGCGACTGCTTCTCGCGGGACTCGTTCCCGCGGCGTCAGCGGTGGCCGGACCGGGACCAGCGTCAGCGGTGACATTGACCGTCTGCCGGAAACGGCTGCGCGTGTCACGCCGGAGGTAGCGGGTTCGAGTCCCTTCGCTCCCGTCAAAAAACCCTGCAACCGGGGCGCAACTGCACGAGTTCATCCGCCGGCGGCGCTGGATCACGCTAAGCCGCCGAACCGGACTCCTCGAGCCGCAGCACCAATTCCTCGATTTCCGCGGACCGTGCTTCAGCGAAGCTTCGTTCAGTCGCGATGACGCGAAAGCCGCACTTCTCGAGGACGCGGCGCGACGCAACGTTGTCGTAGGCGACGCGTGCATGGAGCGGTCGCGATCGATCAACAGTCAAGAACGCGTTCAGGGCGCCGGTCGCGATCCGCCTGCCCCAGTAGGAGCGGCCGATCCAGTACGTGACCTCGCGCTCACCCGGGTCGCCCCACGACCCAATCGTTCCGGCGACTTCGCCGTCGACGACGATGGCTCTGGCGATCACAGTCACGTCGGCTCTTAGCCTGGACCAGCGGCGCTCGAACGCGTCCCGGTCCATGTGATCAGGTGCTGTGAAGGCAGCCATGTTCGCGGCAACCGGATCCGCCCATTGCTCGAACAGCACCGCCAGATCCTCGTGCCGCACCTCTCGCAACACGCACCGCATCGCTGAATCAGGAGCGGCCCGCTGAATCAGGAGCGGCCCTCGGGTCGGCTCTCCTCCGGGCGGTGATGCGGGCTTCGATGCCGTCAAGGATGAGCTCGACGGTCGCTTGTATCTCCTGTTTGTCGTCGAGGTGCTCGGCGTCGCGGATGTACTCGCTGACGCGGGAGTAGTGGCCGGCCTGGAAGATGCGCTCGATGTAGGGACCGGCGCTGTGCATGATCTCCTCGTCGGTCATTTGCAGGCGGGCGCGGCTGTCGTCGTTCACGGCGGCGTTGTTGGCGGCGTTGAGGACGGCGGAGTGGACGGCGCCGATGCACTGCATGCGCTCGCCGATCTCGAGTCCTTGGCCGTCGAGGATGCTGAGCGCGTACTCGAGTCCGGCGACGGCGTTCGGTGTCAGCGGCGGCCGGTTGAGCAGCGCCTCGGGCAGCCAGCGGTGGCGGCGGACGAGCGCCCAGGTCTGCTCGGCGAACTCGCGCAGGTCGGCGCGCCAGTCGCCAGTGGGAGCCTCGGGGAGCGGCGTCTCGGCGAAGACGGCGTCGATCATCAGCGTGACGAGCGCCTCCTTGCTCGGGATGTGGCGGTAGAGCGACATCGCCCCGGCCCCGAGCTGGGTAGCGATCTTGCGCATCGAGAGCGCGGACAGGCCGTCGCGGTCGGCGATCTCGATCGCGGCCTGCACGATCCGGCTGAAGTCGAGCGTCGCGCGCGGCGGCTTTCGCCCGGGTTCGTGCTCGGCCTGCCAGAGGAGGTCGAGGCCACCCCAGAGAGTCTGGAGCTCGCGGTCCTGGCGGACCGCCTGCGCCGCCCCAGGCGGTAGACGCCTCCGATGGGTACACCGTACGCAACGGCGGATTCCGGATTAGCGGTGAGGGTCGAGGGAGTGGCGAAGTCGTTCGGCTCCACGGTCGCGCTCGCGAATGTCGAGCTCGAGGTCGCGGCCGGCGGCGTCTGCGCGCTCCTCGGCCGGAACGGCGCCGGCAAGGCGACGCTGCTGCGGATCCTCACCACGCTGCTGCAGCCGGACGCCGGCCGGGCGGAAGTCGCCGGCGTCGACGTCGTTCGTGACCCGAGCGGCGTGCGCCGCCGGATCGGCGTCACCGGTCAGAGCGTGACGATGGACGAGCTGCTCACGGGCCGCCAGAACCTCGACACGATCGGGCGCATGTACCACCTGGGAAAGGCGGCGCGCCGTGCCCGCACCGGAGAGCTGCTCGGGTGGTTCGGGCTCGCCGATGTCGCCGATCGGCTCGTGAAGACCTACTCGGGCGGCATGCGCCGCCGCCTCGATCTCGCGGCGGGCCTGATCGGCCGGCCGACCGTGCTTTTCCTCGACGAGCCGACGACGGGTCTCGATCCGATCAGCCGCGGCGAGACATGGCAGGCGGTGCGCGAGCTCGCCGTCGAGGGAACCACGGTGCTGCTGACGACCCAGTACCTTGACGAGGCGGACCAGCTCGCCGACGTAATCGCGCTCATCGATGGCGGCGTTGTCGCAGCGCGCGGCACACCGGCGGAGCTGAAGGCCGCCGCCGGCCGCTCCCGCGTCCGCGTCAGGCTCGCGGACGACAGCCCCGTGCGGACTGCCGCCGCGGCCGCGACGCTCGGCCCCGACGCGCGACTCGAGGGGCCGGTGGTAACTGTCCCGGCGCCGCACGGACTGGAGGACCTCGAAGCCGCCGTCGCGCGGCTGCGGCAGGGCTCGCTGCATGCACACGAGGTCGCGCTCGAGCACCCGACGCTCGATGAGGTCTTCGCCGCGCTCGTCAGCCCGGTCGCGGCCGCTCCGGCGTTGGGGCTCGCCTCGTGACCGCCGCCGCGCTCCCGACACCGGGTTCGGGCTCGCTCCGGCTCGGGGTCGCGGACGCCTACACCTCGACTCGGCGCTTCGTCCTCCGCGGTCTCCGCCAGCCCGACGTCATCTTCGGCAGCGTTCTGATGCCGGTGATCTTCGTGGTCCTGTTCGGCTACGTCTTCGGCAGCTCGATCACTGTTCCCGGCGGCCACTATCGCACCTACCTCCTCTCCGGCCTCTTCGCCCAGAGCACGCTCTGGGCGTCGGCCTCGGTCGCCGTCGCGGTCGCGACCGAACATGCCCGGCTGGCTCCGCGGCGCAGCCGAATGGAACCCGATGTCGACCGTCGTCGTCACCGCCCGCCGCCTCTTCGGCACCGACAACGCCACCGTCACCACCACGGTCTGGCCCCAGTTGCACCCGATCCTCGCCACGGTTGCACTGACCGCCGCCGTGCTCGCCGTCTGCGCCCCAATCGCCGTCCGGTTCTACAC
>JBKOVL010000250.1:0-10797 GCA_046723895.1 Actinomycetota bacterium
AGCAGGTACTCGCCTTCAAGCACGCCGACGGCGGCGTTCCCGACCTGGTCGTCTGCGAATCGCACCAGAAGCTCGCCGCGGCGATCGAGCTGATGCAGCGTTATGCGATCTCGCAGCTGCCGGTCGTCCGCCACGCGCCGGCGGAGACGCTCGCAGACGTGGTCGGATCGCTGAACGAGCGTGGGCTGCTCGACCGCGTCTTCCGCAACCCGGACGCGCTCGGCGAGGAAGTGGCGGGCGCGATGGGGCCGCCGCTCCAGGCCGCGGACGTCCGCGACAGCGTCGAGCGGGTCTTCGCCGACCTGCGCGAGCAGAGCCAGGCCATCGTGGTCGCGCGCGACGGGCGGCCGGAGGCGGTGCTGACGCGCTCCGACCTGCTCGAGTACCTGGCGCACAGGCGCTGAACGATGCGGCTTTACAACTCGCAGCTCTCCGGGAACTGCTGGAAGGTGCGGCAGCTGCTCGCACTGCTCGAGATCCCGTACGAGCGGATCGAGGTCGACGTGTTCGACCGCTCGAACCGTCGCGAGCTCCTGGGGGGAAAGAACCCGGCGCTCCGTGTGCCCACGCTCGAGCTCGACGACGGGCAGCACCTGGCCGAGTCGAACGCGATCCTCTGGTACCTGGGAGACGGCACGTCCTACGTTCCGACCGACCCGCTCGAGCGCGCCCGAGCCCTCCAGTGGATGTTCTTCGAGCAGTACGAGGTCGAGCCGAACCTCGCCGTCGCGCGGTTCTGGATCACCCTGCTCGGCGAGCGGGAGCGCTACGCGGCCGAGCTGGAGGGGAAATGGAGGGCCGGGAACCGCGCTCTCGAGGCGATCGACGAGCACCTCGCGGAGCGCGACTGGCTGGTCGGGGACGCGTTCTCGATCGCGGACATCTCGGTCTACGGCTACACCCACGTCGCCGGCGAGGGCGGGTTCGACCTCGAGCCCTATCCCGCCGTCCGCGACTGGGTCGCGCGGGTTGCCGCCCGGCCCGGATACGTGCCGATTGAGGCATAGCCGGCCGTACCCGCGCGTTGACCCGGGCAGTGGAGACGATCTCCCTCGCGCGGCTGCGGCGCTTCCTCGTCGCCCACCAGGGCTACGCGACGCGGTTCCGGCGGAGTCGAACCGCCGACGTCGAGGCGACGATCCGGCGCCTCCACGCGGTGCAACTCGACTCGATCTCGACCGTCGACCGCGCCCACCGGCTGACCCTGACCTCGAGGATCGGCGCCTACCCGGAGGCGACCGTCTCCGGCCTGCTCGCCGGCGGCCGGATCTTCGAGTACTGGGCACACGAGGCCTGTCTCGTCCCGATCGAGGACTACCCGCTCTTCAAGCGCCGGATGGAGCACCTCCGGGAGCGCCACTGGTGGGGCCGCAGGCACGACCACGACCCGAAGGTGAAGAAGCGCGTCCTCGATGCCCTCCGCGAGCGGGGACCGCTGCCGACACGGCACTTCGAGGGCGGCAGCGGCGTAGGCTCGACGGAGCCGCAAAGCGGAGGTGCCGGCTCCGCCGGCGCCTCCGCGGCAAGCACCGCAGGCATGTGGAACTGGAAGCCCGAGAAGCGCATCCTCGAAGACCTGTTCGCCGCCGGGGAGGTCGTCGTCGCCGGCCGCGAGAACTTCCAGCGGCTGTACGCGCTGCCCGAGCACGTGATCCCGCCCGAGCAGCTCGGGGCGGCGGCGCCGAGCGAGGAGGAGTTCGTCCGGGGCTACGCGCTCCGTGCGGTACGAGCCCGCGGCGCCCTGACCGAGTCGGGTATCGCAGAGCACTGCCGCTTCGCCGGCGGGATCAAGGCAATGCGACCGGTCGTCGACGAGCTCGAGCGGGACGGCCTCGTCCGCCGGGTCGCGGTCGACGACGGCGGGCCGGCGGTCGTAGTACCGGCCGGCGCAGCGCTCGACGGAGCCGCTCCCAAGGGCGGCGTCCTGCTCTGCCCCTTCGACAACATGCTCTGGGACCGCCCCTTCGTCGAGCGGGTGTTCGGCTTCCGGCACGTGATCGAGGTGTACAAGCCGGCCCCGCAGCGGGCCTACGGCTACTACGTGCTTCCGTTTCTCTACGGCGACAGGCTCGTCGGGCGGACCGATCTGAAGGCGGAGCGCGCGGACGGCGTCCTCCGTGTCCGTGCCTTCCACCTCGAGCCGAAGGTGCGGCGGTCGGTCGCGCTCGAAACGGCGCTCGAGAGGACGCTGGAGCGGCTTGCCCGCGTGCTCGGCCTGGAGCGGGTCGAGCGATGACGCCTGCTCGGCGGCCGGGCCACACTTCCCGCCTCGACGAGGCGCTGGACGACCTCGCCGCGTGGCTGGGAGCTAGCATCGAGACGTAGTGGACTTCGAGACGCGTGCGATTCACGAGGGCCAGGAGCCGGACCCGGCGACCGGCGCGGTCACGGTCCCGATCTACCAGACCTCCACCTACGCCCAGGATGCGGTCGGCGAGCACAAGGGCTACGACTACTCCCGCACGGCCAACCCGACGCGACGCGCGCTCGAGCTCTGCCTCGCCTCGCTGGAGAGCGCGGAGTACGGGTTCGCGTTCTCGTCCGGGATGGGCGCGACGACGACCGTGACGCACCTCGTCTCGCCCGGCGAGCGGATCCTCGCCGTCGACGACGTCTACGGCGGCACCTATCGCCTGTTCTCGAAGATCTATGCGCCGAAGGGCTACGAGATCGACTTCGTCCCGCACGACGAGGTCGCCGCGGCGATCGACGAGCGGACGCGGCTCGTCTGGCTGGAGTCGCCGACGAACCCGCTGCTCAACATCGTCGACATCCGCTCGGCTGCCGACGCCGCCCGCGCGGTCGGCGCGGTCGTTGCCGTCGACAACACTTTCGCGACGCCGTACCTGCAGCGTCCGCTCGAGCTCGGCGCCGACATCGTCCTTCACTCGACGACGAAGTACCTCGGCGGCCACTCCGACCTCATCGGAGGGTTCGCCTGCACGAACGACCCGACGATCGCGGAGCGGCTCGCCTTCCTACAGAACTCGCTCGGCGCGGTGCCGGGCCCCTTCGACTCCTGGCTCGTCCTCCGCGGGCTGAAGACGCTCGCGCTGCGGATGCGCAAGCATTGCGAGAATGCTCGCGCCGTCGCCGAGCTCCTCGACCGCCATCCTCGCGTCGAGCGGGTCCTCTACCCCGGCCTCCCCGACCATCCTGGACACGACGTCGCCGCCCGGCAGATGGCGGACTTCGGCGGGATAGTCTCCTTCCTCGCTCCGAGCGCGGAGGAAGCGGCCGCACTCGTCTCCCGCACGCAGATCTGGAAGCTCGCCGAGAGCCTCGGCAGCGTCGAGAGCCTGATCGAGGTGCCGGCGCAGATGACCCACGCCTCGACCGCGGACGCGCCGTTCGCCAGTCCGCCGAACCTCGTGCGCCTCTCGGTCGGGATCGAGGCGGCGGACGATCTCGTCGCCGATCTCGAGGCAGCGCTCGTGCGCTCTGCGGCGCGCGCGTGACTGACCCGATCGACCTCCACCACCAGACCGAGCGCGTCGTCGGCGCCTACCTGCTCGAGACTGACGACGGTCCCGCCCTCTTCGACTGCGGCCCGTCGACCTGCAGCGACGCGCTCAAGGCAGGCCTCGCCGAGCGCGGCCTCGCGCTCACGGACGTCCGTCACCTCCTCCTCTCCCACATCCACCTCGACCACGCGGGCGGCGCCGGGAGGCTCGTGCGCGAGCACCCCGCGCTGCAGGTGCACGTCTCCGAGATCGGTGCGCCGCACGTCGTCGACCCGAGCCGGCTCGAGGCAAGCGCGCGCAGGCTCTACGGCGAGGCCTTCGACGAGCTGTGGGGCGAGCTCGCGCCGGTTCCGGAAAAGAACGTTCACGTCGTCGGCGACCGGGTGCTCGGCCTCGAATGCTTCCCGTCGCCCGGCCACGCCTCGCACCACGTCTGCTACCTGCACGCCGACGGAACCCTGTACGCCGGCGACGCGGCGGGCGTCCGGATCCTCCCCGGTCGCCACGTGCTGCCGGTCTGCCCGCCGCCGGATGTCGACGTCGAGGCCTGGTTCCGCACCTTCGAGGAGATCGAGCGATGCAGGCCGGAGCGCCTCGCGCTGATCCATTTCGGCGTCGCTGAGTCGCCTTCCGAGCATCTCGCGCTCGCGCGCGAGGAGCTCGCGCGCTGGAGCGAGTGGTGCGAGCGGGGGCTGGACGAGGGTGCATGGATCGACGCCGCGCGTGGCAACCTCGTGGCCGCGGTCGGCGACGAGGCCGATCTGTGGGAGCGCGCCGCCCCGCTGTGGCAGTCCTACCTCGGGATGAGGCGCTACTGGGACAAGCGCAATGCCGCCGCCGCTTGAGCGATGGGTTGTCGCCGCTCAGCCGGTCTCAACCGGCTAGAGCACAGCCGCGGTCCTCTCGGCGCGCCGCTCGCGGTAGTCCGGCCCGAGCCGCTCGGCGAGCGTGCGCTCGAGCTCGCCTGTCTGCTCCAGCTCCTCGACGATGTCGGCGCCCCCGACGAGCACACCGCGTACGAAGACTTGCGGGATCGTCGGCCACCCGGAGAGCGCGGACAGCTCCTGCCGAATCGCCGGGTCAGGGAGGATGTCGACGGCGGTCAGCGGCGCACCGGCGCGGCGAAGCGCCTCGAGCGCGCGCAGCGAGTTTCCGCACATGACCATTTGCGGCGTGCCTTTCATGAACAGCGCGACGTCTTCGCCCTCGATCACCTGCTTGATCTTCGCGTTCAGGTCGTTCATCCCGTCTCCCTCCGCGTCGTCAGTCGCGCAGCCGTCGGGCGGAGCCCGACGGCGCGCCTGAGGCGTCTACCGCCTTGGTTCGTATACGTAGCTCGTGGATGGTGCCGTCGGCGAGCGGCGCGGCCAGGGCCTGGTTGACGAGGCGGTGCTGGTCGAGGAGCGGCAGCCCATCGAAGCGCCGGCTCGCGACCGTGACCTGGAAGTGGTCGCCGGTGCCGGTCCGGTCCTCGACGAGCACCTCCGTCGCGTCCGGGAACGCGTCCGCCAGCAGGGCCCGCAGCTGCTCCGTCGGCATCGCAGCCATGCTAGCCGGCAGCTCAGTACCTGAGCACGGAGCGGAAGGCGCGCAGGTAGTCCGCGACCATCCTCTCCGGCGAGAAGTGCGCCTGGGCGTAGCGGACGAGCTCCAGCGGGTCGAGCTTGTCCGCCTCCTCGATCGCTGCGGCCATGATCCGGTAGTCGTCGACGATGATTCCGCTTCGTCCCTGCTCGATCACCTCGGGGACCGCCCCCCAACGCGTGGCGATCACGGGCGTCCCACACGCCATCGACTCGATCATCACCAGGCCGAACGGCTCCTCCCACTCGATCGGGAAGAGCGTCGCGCGCGCATTCTGGAGCAGCTCGACCTTCTCTCCGTGCGTGACCTCACCCATGTACTGGATCTGGTCGGAGAGGTGCGGGGCGACGAACTCGTCGAAGTACTGCTGCTCGAGCGCCTCGCGCTTCTTGCCGGCGATCTTCAGCGGCAGCCCGGCTGTGATCGCGACGTCGATCGCGCGGTGACAGCCTTTGTCCGGGCTCATTCGCCCGAGGAAGAGGAGGTAGTCGCCACGGTGCGGCTTGACCGGGTAGAGCGAGAAATCGAGCGCGTTGGGGCAGTTGGCGACCCAGGGGAAGTGCGGCTTCGGCTTGCGCTGGTTCATCGAGATCGAGATGAATCCGATCCCGGGTGCGACCCGTGCGATCTGGTCGTAGATCACGCCGCCGACTCCGTCGAGCGGCCCGTGGATGGTGTGCAGCACCGACCTGTCGATCAGACCGCCGATCACCGCTGCCGGAAACCCCGAGTGGTCGTTGATCACGTCGAACTCGTCGGCGCGCTCATAGCAGGCGAGGCAGTGGTGCAGCTCCGGCAGGGTATTTCCGATCCGCGCGCTGGGCGCGGTTTCGAAGACCGACGCGAGCCTCGCCTTCGTGTGTGAATCGCCGGACGCAAAGAGCGTGACGTCGTGCCCCGCGTCGACGAGCCCGTCGGCGAGCAGCCAGACGATCCACTCGATCCCGCCGTAGCCGGTCGGCGGCACGGGGAACCAGACCGGGCTGATCACCGCAATTCGCAGCGCATCAACGTTCACCGCGCACCTCCAAGTAACAGTCTGTTACTTGCCGATACGGCCTCCACGCAGGCGTTTTGGCAAGTAACAGTCTGTTACAAGGCATGTCAGGCCGGCTCCACGCGGACGCGACCGTCCTCGAGGTACGTGTCCCATGCCCGGTCGAACGCACGGATCCCGGAGAGCCGCAGCGTCCCCGCCCAGGACGGCACCTCGACCGGCGCGAGCGTCTCGAGCGTCTGGCGCCGGCGATCCGGCTGAAGGCCGAGCAGAACCTGGAGGAGCAGGACCGGCGTCCCCGCGGCCCACGCCTGTGGCCGAGCCGCCGTCGGGTAGGCGATCGGAAACGGCGTCTCCGTCCGCGGCAGCCCCGAAAAGACCTCGGGCAGCTCGTGGTCGAAGAACACGGACGCCTCGAGCATCCGCTGGACGATCCGGTAAGCCTCGGGCCAGCGGTCGTAACGCATCAGCCCCCAGGCGATCAGGGAGTTGTCGTGCGGCCAGACGGTCCCGTTGTGGTACGCCAGCGGGCTGTAGGCGCGGTCCTCCGTCGACATCGTCCGCACCCCCCACCCGGACCAGAGCGTCTCCCCCATCAGCTGGTCGACGACCTGCGTGACGCGCCCCGGTGGAACGATCCCGCTCCAGAGCAGGTGGCCCATGTTCGAGCAGAGCGAGTCGACCGGGTGCTTGGCGCCGTCCAGCGCGAGCGCGTAGTACCCGCCCCGGCGCTCGACCCAGAACGCCTCGTCGAAGCGCTCCATCAGGTCGTCGGCCTCCCGGTCGAGGCGCTCGGCCAGCGACCGGTCGCGCCAGGCCTCGCGCGCCAGCTCGGCCATCCGCTTCTTCGCGTCGTAGACGTAGCCCTGCACCTCTGCCGGCGCGATCGGCGGCTGTGCGTGCCCGCCGTCTGCAAAGCGCTGCGAGTCGCCGGAGTCCTTCCACGACTGGTTGTCGAGCCCCCGGTCGCTCCGCTTCTGGTACTCGACGAAGCCGTCGCCGTCGCGGTCGCCCCAAAGGTCGATCCACTCGAGCGCCCCCATCGCCGGCTCGCGGAGGGCGCGCACGAGCGTGATGTCGTCGGTCCAGCGCCATACCTCCGAGAGCAGGATCAGGTAGAGCGGCGTTGCGTCGACCGTCCCGTAGTAGCGCGGGAACCACGTCCTCGCGGCCTTGCCGTGGCGGACTTCGTGGACGATCTTCCCGGGCTCGGCGTCGGTCGTCGGGTCGTCCTCGCTGGCCTGCAGCTCCGCGAGCACCTCCAGCGCCCCGCGCGCGAGCTCCGGGCCGAAGAGGAGCGTCTGCAGCGAGGTGATCAGCGTGTCCCGCCCGAAGACGGTCATGAACCACGGCATCCCCGCCGCCGGCAGGCGCGCGAGCCCCTCGTTCCCGCCGCGCATGCGCAACGCCGCCAGGTCCGATACCGACTGCCTGAAGGAGTGCCCGAGCACTTCCCAGCTCGCCCGCAGCTGCGGCACCCGGAGCTGCCAGGCGATCAGCGAGTCCTGCACGCGTGCGCGCTCCGCACCGAAACGCTGGGGTCCGCTCGCCGGCCGGTCGGCGCCGTTGCCGTCCGCCTGCGGGACGACGTCGGTGACGAGCTCCCAGCGACCGCGCGGCTCGAGTTCGACCCGGTAGCGCACCTTGCTGCCGTCGAAATGACCCAGTTGCGAGAAGACCACCTGCGTGCGGGCGGCCTCGCCGGTCGGGTCGGCGATGACGAGGCGGCGCTCCGACTCGTCCAGGGACGGTTCGATCGGCTTCGGTAGCGGCTTCGCGTGCTCGGGGTCGCCGAGCGCGAAGTCGTGCTCCTTGACCGCGAAGATGTCCGCGAAGTCGTTCGCCACCTCGAGCGCGAGCTCGAACGAGAGCGACTCGGTCGTGACGTTCTGGACGACGATCCGGTCCTGCATCGCTGCCGAGACGAAACGCTCGCGAATGATCGCGACCGAGTCCTGGTCGAGCCCGCCGGCGAGCGGGTTGCGGAGGTAGAACGCCGCGGAGAAGTATTCGACCTTGCCCGAGGAGAGGAGCAGCGGCGACTGGCCGTTCACGGTCAGCCGGAAGAGCGAGAGGTGGCGCGTGTCGTCGGCGAAGAACCCGCCCGTCATCTCGCAGATGTCGCCGCGCTCGTCGCAGATGCAGAAGGTCGAGCCCTCGAGGATGGTCAGCGTCACGGCCCAGGCGTCCGAAGGATGCGCCCGCCGCTCGTCTGGGCCAGCATCTTGACGACGATCTCGTCCACGTTGACGTGTAGCGGCCGGGTGAGCGCGAAGATGATGCAGTCGGCGATGTCCTCCGCCGTCAGCGGCTCGACGCCCTCGTACACGGCCGCCGCCTTCTCCGCGTCGCCCCTGAAGCGGACGAGCGAGAACTCGGTCTCGGCCATCCCGGGCGCAAGCGCGGTGACGCGGATCGGCCGGCCGAGCAGGTCCTCGCGGAGCGCCTGGCTGAACATCGCCGACGCGGCCTTCACCGAGCAGTAGACGGCGGCGTTCTCGTACGCCGCGCGGCCCGCGATCGAGTCGATGTTGACGATGTGGCCACCGTCGCGGATGTGCGGGAGGCAGAGGCGCGTCATCCGCATCAGGCCGTGGACGTTCGCCTCGATCATCCACTCCTCGTCCTCCTCGGTCGACTCCCAGAACGGGTACCGGCCGAGCGCGCCGCCCGCGTTGTTGACGAGGATGTCGAGGCCGTCGAGAGCGTCGAGGGCAGCGGCCACGAACCGCTCTGCGCTCTGCTGGTCGGTAACGTCGAGCACGTGGGTGAAGTCGCCCTCGAGGCGCTCCACCCGCCGTGCGCCGACCGCGACCTTCACGCCCGCGTCGCGCAGCGCCTTGGCGGTCGCGGCGCCGAATCCCGAGGAAGCACCGGTGACGATCGCGGTCTTGCCTGCCAGGGACAATGCGGGCACGGCGACGGAATCTACCGTCGCGGAAGCTGTTAGGGCGTCGGCGGGCTTTGCGCGCGACGCTGCAGAGACAGGGCCGAACGGCGGCGAAAGGACGGGCCGATCTGCACCGGCCCGCGCGCGTGCTCGACCTGGAGCGTCGAGTGCTCCAGCCCGAACGCCCTGCCGAGCTTCTGCTCGAGACGCCCGCGGACCGCATGGCAGTCGGCGCCCGGCGCGACAAGGACGTGCGCGGAGACGATCGGAAAGCCGCTCGTCAGCGTCCAGACGTGGAGGTCGTGGACCTCGACCACCTCCGCCTCGTCGAGCAATGCACGCCCGACGGCGGCCGGATCGATGTTTTCGGGCGCAGCCTCGAGGAAGATTCGTATCGAGTCCCGAAGTAGCCCGTACGCGCCCCAGAACATGAGCCCAGCGACGACGAGGCCGGCGACCGGGTCGAAACGATCCCACCCCGTGACGAGGATGAGCCCGCCCGCGACCGCCGTGCCGACGAACGCCGCCAGGTCGGTCGACACGTGCAGGAACGCGCCGCGGACGTTCAGGCTCTCGCGGCTCGCGCGCGCGAGCAGCGCCGTCGCCGCCAGGTTGACAGCGATTCCGGCGAGAGCTACGACGAGGACGATGCCGCCGTCCACGTCGCTCGGAGAAACCAGTCGGCGGATCGCTCCGTACACAATCCAGATGCCGACGAGCAGCAGCGCGAGCCCGTTCGCCTGCGCGGAGACGATCTCCAGCCGGCGGAAGCCGTACGTCCACTGCCCGCGCGCCGGCCGCGCGGCCATCGTCGCCGCGGCGAGCGCGAACGCGAGCGCCGCCACGTCCGAGATCATGTGCCCGGCGTCGGCGAGGAGCGCGAGCGAGTCGGCGACGATCCCGGCGACGAGCTCGGCGACCATCAGGGTCGCGATCAGGCAGAGGGCCCCCAGCAACAGCCGGCGGTCGGCATCCGTGCGTGGCGCGTGGTCGTGCGCGTGCATTACCTTCAGGCTAACCAGGACGCGAGAAGTCGCGTCTACACTGCTCAAATGAGCACGGCCGACGAAGCGGCCCCCTCGCCCGTTCTCGCCGCGCGCGAAGAAAGCCGGGTACTGAGCGATCAGTGGCGGGCGTTGCGCCGCTCGGCGACCTTCGTCGCGATCATCTCCGCGCCGGCCGCCTTCCTCTACCTCTGGAAGCACACCGGCCTGTCGCTCGGTTGGGCGATCGTCGCGACGGCGGTCGCGGCCTTCGCGTTCCGCGGCCTGCTCGACCTGGTGTTCCGCAAGTTCATCCCGTGGCCGAGCCTGTTCGCGACTGACGACCTCAACCTGCGCGAGGAGGACATCCTCAACCGGCGCCGCGCGTGGTTCTGGCACTCGATCCTGCGCTGGACCGTGATCGTCGCGATGCTGATCACGATCGTCTTCCTCGTCCAGCTCCTCTTCGGCGGCAATGTCACCTGGTGGGGGACGGCCGAGTCGATCATCAAGGGCTTCGGCCACGCACTCGCGAGCCGGCAGTGGTGGACGCAGGCGTTCCTCGTCCTCTTCCTCTTCCTTGCGAACTTCCTGATCTTCATGGGCCCGCTGATGCTGATGGGCATCTCGCAGATCCGCGGCTTCGAGCCCGGCGACGCCAACTGGGGCGTGAAGCTCGAGGACGTCCGCGGCCAGGCCGAGGCGAAGGAGGAGGTCCGCCGGATCGTCAACCTCTGGCAGTCCGGCGAGGCGTTCGAGAAGGCAGGCGGCCGCCGCGAGCGCGGCATCCTCTTCCACGGCGCGCCCGGCACCGGCAAGACGATGCTCGCGAAGGCGATCGCGACCGGGTTCAACTCGCCGTTCGTCTCGATCCCGGGC
>JBKOVL010000304.1:0-11093 GCA_046723895.1 Actinomycetota bacterium
AACGGTCGGGATGATCGCGAGCAGCGACGTCGCCTCCGCGTGGAGCTGCGTCAGCCCGAGCCACGTCAGCGTCGGGACGAAGAGGATGCCGCCGCCGACACCGAAGAGGCCGGCGAAGACACCGCCGACGAACCCGAGCGCGAGGACCAGGACGATCGCCCACATCAGACGAGCAGCTTGACGCCGACCCCGGCGAGCAGAAGGGCAAAGAGCAACGAGAGCGTCCGATTGGCGAGCCGCTGCTGCAGAGACGCCCCCGCGATCGCTCCGACCGCGGCCGGGAGGCCGACGACCGCCGCCGCACCAGGCTTCAGCTCGCCGTGGAAGCCGTAGGAGATCGTGCCCGCGGCGGCGATGATCCCGATCGCCGCCAGCGAGGTCGCCATCGCGGGGCGTTGCTGCCAATGGCCGAGGAGCAGGAGGAGGGGCACGACGATGATCCCGCCGCCGACACCGAGGAGCGCGCTGAAGAATCCGGCGACGAGCCCGATCAGGACGAGCAGCACGTACGTATTGTCCCGAGGACGGTGGATACGGGGCGGTTACTGGAGCGACTCGCCGAGCGGCCGGGCGAGACGGGGTTGCTCCTTGACGTGGACGGGACGCTCGCGCCGATCGTCCCGCGGCCCGAGGACGCAGTCGTGCCCGAGCAGACGCGCGGTCTCCTCGAGCAGCTCGCCGCCCGGTATGCGCTCGTCGCCTGCATCAGCGGTCGGCCGGGTGACGAGGCCGGCGAAATCGTCGGCGTCGAAGGCATCGTCTACGTCGGCGAGCACGGCCTGGAGCTCGACCCGCGCGCGGGGGAGTGGGCCCCGGCAATCGCCGCGTTCGCGGACTCGGTCGCGTGGCCGGCCGAGCGCAAGCGGCTCTCGGTCTCCTTCCACTTCCGCACAGCGGACGACGAGCAGGCGGCGGTGACGGAGCTGCGCCGGATCGCGGACCGGGCCGCAGCCGCGGGCCTGCGACCGCGCTGGGGACGCAAGGTGCTCGAGGTGCGCCCGCCGCTCGACGCGAACAAGGGCACGGCGATCCGGGCGCTGCTCGATCAGCGCCGACTCCGGCGGGCGTTCTACGCCGGCGACGACTCCACCGACCTCGACGCCTTCCGGGGGTTGGACGGGCTCGACCTCGCAGTGCGGGTCGCGGTGGTCTCCGAGGAGGGACCGAGCGACCTCGGAACTGCGGCCGACATCGTCGTCGGCGGCCCGGAGGCGCTCGCCGCCCTGCTCGGCCGGCTCGTCTGATGCACCTCACGGAGGAGGTCCTCGCTCCGATCCGAGCCCGTTACGGCGAGCCCACCCTGCTGGAGTGGTCGGGCGAGATCAGCGAGTGGGAGTACGGCGTCGCCACCTACGACCCGGAGCGGACACACGACGTGACGCTCTTCATCCTCAACGGCCAAATGCCTGTGACGCACGGCCGAGCTTCGCCCGGTCGTGCTGCGACAAGTCCACGCCTTGCGCTGATCCGCAAGCCGATGTTCCCGCCCGACGTGTGGCGGCCGCCCGGCGGCGGCGTCAAGCCGGGCGAGGACTTCGTCGAGGCGGTCCGTCGCGAGGCTCTCGAGGAGACCGGCCTCGACGTCGAGCTCGTCCGCTACCTCGTCGAGGCACGCGCACGCTTCTTCTACGAGCGGCCGCTCGACTGGCGCACGCACGTCTTCCTCGCACAGACGGAGGACGAGGCGATCGCCCCGCGCGACACGGGGGAGATCGCCGAGGCGCGCTGGGGCACGCTCGAGGAGCTCTCCGGCCCGCTGCGCGAACGGCTCCTCGCCACCGGTCGGGCCTTCTGGCGGTATCGCGTCGCCCTGCACGACGCAGCGCTGGCCGCCCTCCGAGACGCTCCACCCGCCAAGTAACAGTCTGTTACTTGGCGGTTGGTGTGCGAAAAACGCTCGATTTGCAGGATCTGTCCTCGCCGGCGACCACGCGCACTTAGTAACAGACTGTTACTAGGCGCGGTCGAGGGCGTACCAGACGACGTCGTAGCCGTGCCCGTGGGTCGTACCGCGCAGATTCAGTCCGCAGCGGTTCATCACCGCCCGCGAGCGGCGATTCTCGGGTGTCGTGATCGAGAGCAGCCGGGGCTCGCGGGGGAGATGGTCGCGCCAGACCTCGACGCTCGCCAGCCCGCCTTCGGTCGCGAGGCCGCGGCCCCAGAAGTCGCGGTGCAGCACCCACCCGACCTCCGGCACCGGCCCGTCGACGAGCGGCCAGTCGTGGTGACATTGCAAGCCGATGCGCCCGATCAGCCGGCCGCTCTCGCGGTCGCAAGCGGCCCACTGGCAGTAGCCGTCCTCCTCCCAGGCGCGGCGCAGCCGCTCGACCATCGCACGCGCCTCCTCTGGCGTCTGCGGGGGCATCGTCTCCAGGCACTCGGCCTGCGTGTAGATCTCGTACAGCGGCTCCGCGTCCTCCCCGTCCCACTGACGAAGGAGCAGCCGCCGGGTTGTGAGCTTGCGCGGAACCATCGCGCCATAGGCTAAAGCGTGTGAGCGGGCTCTCGACACCGCTCCTCGTGCTCGTCTTTGCGGCCGGAGCCGGCGCGACCTGGCTCGCGGGGATCTTTCTCTCGAAGACGACCGACTCGCTCGACCGTCGGTTCGGGCTCGGCGAGGAGCTCGGTGGGCTGATCCTCCTCGCCGTCGCCGGGACGCTGCCGGAGATCGCGATCGTCGCGTCGGCGGCGCTCGGCGGCCACCTCGATCTCGCGGTCGGGAACCTGATCGGCGGAATCGCGGTCCAGACGCTCGTACTGGTCCTGCTGGACGCCGCGACCGGACGGGAACGACCGCTCAGCTTCCTCGTCGGCTCCCTGATCCCGGTCCTCGAGGGCTTGATCGTCATCGTCGTGCTCGCGACCGTCCTCGCGGGCGCAGCGCTCCCGGCATCCACGAGCGTCGCCGGCGCAAGTCCGACGTCGATCGCGGCCGTCGTGTTCTGGGTCGCAGGGCTCTGGATCGTGAACCGGACACGGAAGCAGCCGATGTGGAAGGTCGAGATGGCCGGGAGCCGCCCGGGCCGACGGAACGTTCGCGAGGACCACCCGGACGAGGAGCGGCCGTACATTCACCGCTCCACCGCGTTCGTCGCGGTGGTGTTCGCCGTCGCATCGGCAATCACGCTCGGCGCCGGCGTTGCGCTGCAGGAGTCGGGCAACGTGCTCGCCGACCGGATGGGGCTGCAGGGCGCGATCTTCGGCGCGACGGTTCTCGCGGCGGCGACGGCGCTGCCCGAGATCTCGAGCGGGATCGCCGCCGTGCGCCTCGGCGATCACCAACTCGCGGTCGGCGACATCCTCGGCGGGAACTCCTTCCAGATCACGCTCTTCCTGCTCGCCGACCTCCTCGCCGCGACGCCGGTGATCGTGGCGGCGCGCCGTTCCGACGTCTGGCTCGGCGGCGCGGGCCTGCTGATGACGGGGATCGTCGCCGCGGCCGTGATCGCGCGGCCAAGACGCAAGTTCCTCCGGGTGGGGGTCGACTCGATCGCGCTCGTGCTGATCTACGCGTGCGTGATCGCCCTACTTCCCAAGGTCACGTAGGACTTCCCACGCTCGACGGACGTCCTGCTCGGTCGTCCGTACGTTGCCGAGCGCGAGTCGGAGTACGTAACGGCCGTTCAGCCTCGTGTGCGAGATGAACAGCTCCCCGCTCGCGTTCACGCGTTCGAGCAGTGCCTCGTTCACGTCGTCCGGCCCCTCACGGCGGAAGCAGACCAGCGAGAAGTGACGCGGCGCGCACAGCTCCCAGCCGGGCTCGTCCCGCACCCAGCCTTCGAAGAGCTCGGCGAGGCGAGTCGCCTCACGAATCCGCGCCTGCAGACCCTCGCGCCCGTAGCACCGCAGGATCGCCCAGAGCTTCAGCGACCGGAATCGCCGGCCGAGGGCCGGCCCGTACTCGCTGAGGTTGAACGCACCTTCGTCGGTCGTGCGCAGGAACTCGGGGACGAGCGAGAAGGCATCGCGGAACTCGTCCGGCCGGCTCGTCCAGAGGAGCGAGCAGTCCATCGGCGTGAAAAGCCACTTGTGCGCGTTGACGACCAGCGAATCCGCGCGCTCCACCCCCTCGAACGCCCAGCGCAGCTCCGGGCAGACCATCGCCGAACCGGCATAGGCGGCGTCGACGTGCAGCCAGGCGCCGGCGGCTGCGGCGCGATCGGCGATCGCCGGCACCGGGTCGACCGAGGCGACCGAGGTCGTGCCGACCGTCGCGACGACCGCAGCGGCGTCGTCGAGCTCGAGCGCGTCCGGGCGCATCCGGAACTCGTCGTCCGTGGGCACGCTCCGGAACTCCATACCGAGCATCCGGGCGGCCTTCTCGGCGGCGGAGTGGGCGTGCTGCGAGGCAACAATGGCCTTGCGTCCCGTGATGTGCCGTGCGGCGATCAGCGCGGCCAGCGTCGACGTCGACGCCGTGTCCTCGATATGGCCGTGCCAGCCGGCGGGGAGGCCGAGCAGCTGTGCGACCCAGTCGCAGACGAGCAGCTCCAGCTCTGTCGAGGCCGGCGCGGTGCGCCAGAGGAAGCCGACGGAGTTCAACGTTGCGGCGAGGAACTCGGCGACGATTCCCGGCTCCGCGGCCGAGCCCGAGAAGTACGCGAAGAAGCGCGGGTGCTGCCAGTGCGTGACGCCGGGCAGGAGGATCTCCTCGAGGTCGCGCAGCACGGCCGAGAACGGCTCGCCCCGCTCGGGCGGCGACTCCGGCAGCCGCGCGCGGATCTCCCCGGGCTTCACCTGTGCGAGCACCGGCAGCTCCCCGACCCGCTCCAGGTAGTCCGCTGCCCAGTCGACGGCCGCGTGGCCGTCTTCCCGGAACGTGACGCCTTCGGCGTCACGACCTCGCCTTGCACCAGTGCCGACAGCTTCGCTGTCGCCGTTGCGCTCGGCTTCGTCTCTCACCTCTTCGCCTTCACCTTCGACCACGGCCGCGTGTTCACGACCTGCTCCTTCGTCAGCCAGGCCCGGCGCGCCTGGCCGATCCCGAGCGTCGCGTAATCGAGCGCGGCGGTCGAGTGCGCGTCGGTCGAGACGACGATCCGGAGACCGCGTTCGCCGGCCAGCCGGGCGTCGGCGTCGCGGAGGTCGAGACGGTCGGGCTGCGAGTTGATCTCGACCGCCGTGCCGGTCTCGGCGGCGGCGGCGAAGACCTGATCGAGATCGACGTCCATCGGCCCGCGCTTGTTGATCTTGCGGCCCGTGAGGTGGCCGATCACGTCGACGTGCGGGTTCTCCATCGCGGCCAGGATCCGCTCGGTCGGGGTCGTCGCGAAGGCGGCATGGATCGAGGCAACGACCCAGTCCAGGCCGGCAAGGGTCGCGTCAGGGACGTCGAGCGTCCCGTTCGCACGGATGTTGACCTCGATTCCGTGCACGAGCCGGAAGGGCTTCAGCTTCGCGTTCAGGGCGGCAAGCTCCTCCGCCTGCGCCTCGAGTCTCCCGTCGCGGAGGTAGTGCGAATGGTCGGTGACCGCAAGGTAGGAGTAGCCGCGCGCCCGCGCCGCGCGCGCCATCTCATCCATCGTGCTCTTGCCGTCCGCCGACCAGGTGGTGTGCGAGTGGAGATCACCGCGCAGGTCGCGCTCCTCGACCAGCGTGGGCAGCGCGCCGCGGCGTGCCGCCTCCAGCTCGCCGGTCGCCTCGCGGAGCTCGGGCGGGATGAACTGGTAGCCGAGCCAGTCGTAGAGCGCCTCCTCGGTCGCGAAGGTGCGTACCTCGCCGCTCTCGACCTCGGCGACGCCGTACTCGGAGATCGACAGTCCTCGACGCTGGGCCTCCTCGCGCATCGCAACGTTGTGCTGCTTCGAGCCCGTGAAGTGCTGGAGCAGGTTGCCGTAGCACTCCGGCGGCACCACGCGCAGATCGAATCGGAAGCCCTCGTACGAGATCACCGTCGCCTTCGTCCCGCCCTTCGCCTTCACCTCGGCCACCCACTCGTAGCCGGTGAAGGCGTCGATCAGCGCCTGCGCGTCGGTGGCGGTGGCGATGATGTCGAGGTCGCGGAACGTCTCGCGCCGGCGCCGCACGCTGCCCGCCTCTGAGACCTGTTCCGAGGCGGGGTGGTCACGGAGCGCCCGGACGACCGCCAGCACCGCCGGCAGGCCCTTCCCCAGTAAAGGGCGGGCGGCCGCCTTCGGCTCGGACTGCTCCCTCAACGCCGCGAGCACGTTCTGCTCGACCTTGGGCCCGAGGCCGGTGAGCGTCCGGAGCCGCTCATGCTCCGCCGCCGCCTTCAGCCCGTCGAGCGTCGAGACGCCGAGCTCCTGCCAGATCCTCCGCGCGGTCTTCGGCCCGAGCCCGGGGAGGCGCATGAACGTGACCACATCCGGTGGGATCGCCTTGCGGCGTTTGGCGAGCGCCTCGATCTCGCCCTGCTCGACGATCTGGACGATCTTCTCCTCGATCGTCTTGCCGATCCCCTGAAGCTCCTTCGCCTTGCCGTCGAGGGCGAGCTGGGCGATCGAGCCGCCACTCTCCCGCACGCGCTGGGCCGCACGCCGGTAGGCCAGCACCCGGAACGACTCCTGGCCCTCGAGCTCGAGCAGGTCGGCCAGCAGCTCGAGCTGCTCGACGACCACGGCGTTCTGGGGAAGCGTTGCCGCCATTGCCGCGATCATAGGCCGCGTGCCCAGGGCAACCGTGTGCCTCCCGACCTACAACGAGCGCGAGAACCTCGAGCCGATGGTCGCTGCCCTGCTCGAACGGCTCGAACCGGATGACCGGATCCTGGTGATCGACGACAGCTCGCCGGATGGGACGGGCGAGCTCGCGGACCGGCTCGCCGCGGAGCACCCACGCGTCGCCGTGCTCCACCGCCCGGTCAAGGACGGCCTGGGACCTGCCTATCTCGCCGGTTTCCGGCAGGCGCTGGCCGACCGCTCCGAGCTCGTGCTCGAGATGGACTGCGACTTCTCCCACGACCCCGACGACGTCCCGCGGCTGATCGCGGCCGCCGCCGATGCCGACCTCGTGCTCGGCTCGCGCTACGTCCGCGGCGGCCGAATCGAGAACTGGGGCCAGCTGCGGCGCCTCGTGTCCCGCGCGGGATCGCTCTACGCGCAGGCGCTGCTCTGGTCGCCGGTGCACGATCTGACCGGGGGATTCAAGTGCTACCGGCGCGAGGTGCTCGAGACGATCGACCTCGATGCCGTCTCCGCGCGCGGCTACGCGTTCCAGATCGAGACCACCTACCGGGCGGTGAGGGCCGGGTTTCGCGTGCTGGAGGTGCCGATCACCTTCGTCGACCGGCGTGTTGGAACCTCGAAGATGACCCCGGGGATCGCGGTCGAGGCGGTCTGGCGCGTCCCCTACCTGAGCGCGCAGGCGCTCCTCGGCCGTTTAGGGTGAGCCCGTGATTGACATCACCGATGAGAGCTTCGCTGTCGACGTGCTCGGCGCCGACCGTCCGGTCTTCGTCGACTTCTGGGCGCCCTGGTGCGGGCCCTGCAGGGGCGTCGAGAAGGTGCTCGGGGAGCTCGAGGCCTTGCACGGCGAACGGCTCGCGTTCGTGAAGGTGAACATCGACGAGCACCCGGGCCGCGCCGCCGAGCTCGGCGTCCTCTCGATCCCGACGGTGATCCTCTTCGCGCAGGGAGAGCGGCAGGAGTCGGTGGTCGGGGCCAGGCCGCGCGCGTACTTCGAGCAGACCTTCGCGCGCTGGCTCGGCTAGCCGCGGAAGTGCTCGAAGCCCGCCAGCTCGGCCGGCTCGCCCGCGAGGACCAGCTCGACGCCCGTGCCCTGCACGCAGGCGCCGATCTCTGCAAACCGGCCCGCCTCGGGTACGGCCGCGAGCAGCTCGTAGTCCTCGCCGAAGCCAAGGTCGTCGACCGTTGCGCCCGGGGCGAGCGGGACGCGGTCGAGGTCGATGACGAGCCGGCAGCCGGAGCGCGCGGCAATGTGACCCGCGTCGACCGCAATGCCGTCGGAGAGGTCGAGCAGCGCGTGCGCCGTGCTGGCGAGCTCCTTCCCCTCGGAGAGGCGGAGCGGCGGCCTGGCATACCGGTCCTCGCGGAAGGCGGCACCCGCGGCGCCGAGCGGTCCCGTCACGACGAGCACGTCGCCCGGCTGCGCCCCACCCCGCCCGGGCACGCGCTCGGAGTGACCGAGGGCGGTGACGCTGAGGACGAGCCGGTCCGATGCAGACGTGTCGCCGCCGAGCACCGGGACGCCGGGCTCGCCGAGGCCCTCGTAGAGCTCGACCAGGTCGGCGAGCTCCGTCTTCGCGGACGCCGCAAGCGTCACGATCAGACCCTCGGGCTCGGCCCCTGACGCGGCAAGATCGCCGAGGTTGACCGCGGCGGCGCGGAACCCGAGCTCGCGCCAGGAGATCCAGTCGAGCCGAAAATGGACGCCCTCGACGAGAGCATCCTGGGTGACGACACGGCCGCCGGGCAGCTCGGCCGCGTCGTTCTCGATCCGTCGGGCGAGCCCGCGGCGCTCGAGCTCCGCGAGCAGGCCCAGCTCACCGATGTCAGCGAGACGCGATCCCGAGGACATCGACCGGTCCCTCGCCGGCTCCGATCTCGGTCAGACCGCGGGCGACCGCGTCCGAGGCAATACGCGCCGCCTCGCGGGCGGCGTCCCGGAGCGTCGCCCCGCGGGCAAGAAGCGCGGCGAGCGTGGCGGAGTGCGTGCAGCCGGCACCGTGGGTGGCGGCGACGTCGCGCCACCCGAACGGAATGTCGACGTGCTCCTGGCCGTCGAAGAGGTGGTCGACGGCGTCCTGACCATGACCGCCGGTGACGATCACGGCCGACGCGCCGAGCTCGTGGAGCCGCTCGGCGAGCACGGTCACGCTCGAGCCTGACCCGTCGGCGAGCGCTTCCGCTTCGGGCCGGTTGGGGGTAACCACGGCGGCGAGGGGAAACAGCCGCCGGACGAGCGCGTCGACCGCGTCCTCCTGCAGCAGCTTCGCACCCGAGCTCGCGACCATCACCGGGTCGACAACGAGCGGCACGGGATGCTCGGCGAGGAACTCGGCGACCGTCTCGATGATCGGCGCCGAGAAGAGCATCCCGGTCTTCGCCGCGTCGACACCGATGTCGGAGAAGACCGCCTCGAGCTGCGCGCGGACGAACTCGGGCGGCACCTCGAGCACGTCGGTGACGCCGACGGTGTTCTGAGCGGTGAGGGCGACGATCGCCGAAGAACCGTGACAGCCCGCGGCGGCGAACGCCTTCAGGTCCGCCTGGATCCCCGCGCCGCCGCCCGAGTCGGAGCCGGCGATCGTCAGGCAGCGCGGGAGGGTCACGCCTGGCATCGTAGGGGGATGCGGACAACATTCACGCACACGACCTGGCAGGTGAAGGCCGGCCGGGAAGACGAGTTCGTCCAGCGCTGGCTCGAGTGGGCCGAATGGAGCCACCGGCAGGGGCTCCGAGCCCGGGCGCGGCTGCTGCGGGACGTCGAGAACCCGTCGACGTTCGTCAGCTTCGGGCCCTGGGAGACGATCGCCGCCGTCCGCACCTGGCGCCGCGAGCCCGGATACCACGAGCGCGTCGTACGGCTGCAGGAGCTCGTCGAGCGCTTCGAGCCGCGCACGCTCGAGGAGGTCGCCGAGACCTGAGGCACGCGGCCGCTACGCTCGTTGCATGGCGGTCGAGACTGGGCTCTGGGACGGACTGCTCGCCGGCGAGGAGCTCGCCTACCTCGGCGACGATCCGGCGCGCGAGGCCCGCACCGCCCCCTTCCCCAAGGAGCTCCACCCCAAGCTCCGCGCGGCGCTCGAAAGCCGGGGCGTTCGCGAGCTCTACGAGCACCAGGCCGAGGCCTGGGACGCAGCCGCGCGCGGAGAGCACGTCGCCGTCGTCACAGGCACCGCGAGCGGCAAATCGCTCGCCTTCAACCTGCCGGTCCTGGACGCGCTCGCACGCGAGCCGAAACAGCGCGCGATCTACCTGTACCCGACGAAGGCGCTCGCCCAGGACCAGCTCCGCTCGCTCACCGAGCTGAAGGTCCCGCGCGTACGCGCGGCGATCTACGACGGCGACACCGAGGCGGAGCGGCGCTGGCAGATCCGCAAGTGGTCGAACCTCGTCCTCTCGAACCCGGACATGCTCCACGTCGGCGTCCTCCCCCACCACGACCGCTGGGGCGACGTGCTCGCGAACCTTGCCTACGTGGTCGTGGACGAGGCGCACGTCTACCGCGGCGTCTTCGGCTCACACGTCGGCAACGTCCTCCGCCGGCTGCGCCGTCTCGCCGGGGTCTACGGCGCCGACCCGCAGTTCCTGCTCGCGTCGGCGACGATCGCAAACCCTGCGCAGCTCGGCCGATCCCTCGCCGGTGTCGACTTCACGGTCGTCGAGGACGAAGCCGCCCCCCGGGCCGAGCGAACGGTCGCGCTCTGGAACCCGCCGCTCGTCGACGAGGAGCTCGGCCTGCGCGCGAGCGCGCTCGGAGAGGCATCCCGGCTGATGGCCCAGCTGGTCGAACGGGGCCTGCGCACGCTGTGCTTCGCCAAGAGCCGCAAGTCGGCCGAGCTGATTCACCGCTTCACGCTCGACCGGCTCGGCAAGGAGTACCGCGACCGGCTCTCGCCCTACCGCGCCGGCTACACGCCCGCCCAGCGGCGCGAGATCGAGCAGCGCCTGGCGGCGGGCGAGCTGCTCGGCGTCGCCGCCACCGACGCGCTCGAGCTCGGCATCGACATCGGCCTGCTCGACTGCGTGATCTCGACGGGCTTTCCCGGCACGGTCGCGAGCCTGCGCCAGCAGTGGGGGCGGGCCGGCCGTCGAGCGCACGGCCTGGCCGTCCTCGTCGCCAGCGAGGACGCGCTCGACCAGTACTTCATGCGCGAGCCGGAGGCGCTGCTGGAGCGGCGGGTCGAGGCGGCGATCCTCGACCACACGAACCCGCGCGTCCTCGACGGGCACGTCCTCTCCGCTGCCTTCGAGGCGCCGCTCGACGAGGCCGACCGCGACGTGCTCGGCGACGCGGCGCTGGAGCGGGCCGCCGGGCTCCCCGAGCTGAAGCGGACGCCCGCCGGCTTCGTCTGGGCCGGCCGCGACTACCCGGCCGCCCGCGTCCCGCTCCGCTCCACGAGCCCCGATTCGTTCACGGTGATCGACACGACCACCGGCTCCGTGCTCGGC
>JBKOVL010000062.1:0-12123 GCA_046723895.1 Actinomycetota bacterium
ACCTTGCGGAGCGCGCGCGTGCCAGGGAGCTCGACCCCGCCGAGGTCGGCCTCCGCACGATCGTGACCGGCGGCGAGCCTGGCGCCGACATCCCCGAGGTGCGGGCGCGGATCGAGGCGACCTGGCGCGCGCGCGTCGCCGACACCTACGGGCTCGGTGAGGTCTGGCCGACGCTCGGCGCGCAGTGCGAGGTCCGCGACGGCTTCCACTTCTCGACGCCGGACCTGCTGGTCACCGAGCTCGTCGACCCGGAGACCGACCGCGTGCTCGGGTGGGAGCCCGGCGCGACCGGCGAGCTCGTCTACACGCATCTGCGGCGCGAGGCGAGCCCACTCGTCCGGTTCCGGTCGCGCGACCGGGCGACCGTGCTCGCGCTCGACTGCCCGTGCGGGCGCGGCCAGCCGCGCTTCCGGCTGCTCGGGCGGGTCGACGACATGATCGTCGTCCGCGGTGTCAACGTCTTCCCGAGCGCGATCGAGCGGCTGCTCGCCGAGGCGGTGCCGGCGATGCGCGGCTTCGCCGTCGTCCTCGACGAGCCGATCCCCGTGCCGCCCATCCCGATCGCTGTCGAGGCCGACGAGATTCCAGAGGGGCTCGACCGTATGATCCGCGAGCGGTTGCAGGTTCAGGTCGCGATCACCGCTCTTCCCCCGGGGACGATGGCCTCGAGCGAGCAGAAGACGAAACGCATCTGGCGGCGCTACGCCGGGGAGGATCCCGGGTGGTGAGAGACGAAGCCGAGCACAAGGGCGACAGCGGAGCTGGTGGCTTTGGTGCGAGGCGACGTGGTCACGCCGAAGGCGTCAGGATCGACATCGCGGTCGACGGTGCGATCTCGAGCGTCGTCTTCGAGAAGCCGGGCGTCCTGAACGCGCTCGCGCCTGAGGATCTGCCCCGGCTCGCCTGGGCGCTCCGGGACGCGGGTGCCCGGCCAGGCGTGCGGGTGCTCGTCGTCCGCGGCGCGGGAGGTGCATTCTCGGCCGGCGACGACCTGAAGGCGACCGCCGACCTGGACCTCGACGCCTGGCGCACGGTCGTCGAGGGCTTCCACGAACTGACGCGCGCCGCACTCGCGCTCGAGGTGCCGGTGATCGCGTCGATCGACGGCGTGTGCGTCGGCGGCGCGTTCGAGTTCGTGTGCTCGTGCGACCTGCGTGTGGCGACGAGCCGGTCACGGTTCGCCTGCCCCGAGGTCGGGATCGGGCTCGCGATCTCGAACGCCGCGACGGTGCTGCTGCCGCGGCTGTGCGGGGCCGGATATGCCTCGGAGCTGATGCTGACCGGGCGGCTGATCGGCGCGCAGGAGGCGTTCGACAATGGGCTGCTGAACGGGGTCGTCGAGTCGGTGCATCTGGAGTCGACGACGCGCGCGCTCGCGGAGGAGATCGCCTCGCGCGCGCCTCTCGCCGTGCGGGCGACGAAACGGCTGCTCGTCGAAGGGCTCGGCGAAGCGGTCGAGGCGGCGATGGCGCGCGAGACCGAGGCGCTCGTCCGCCTCGCGTCCACGGCGGACATGCGCGAGGGCTTCGCCGCCTTCCGCGAGAAGCGGTCACCGTCCTTCTCCGGGGAATAGGATCGCCCGCGTACGTCTCTACGAGAAGCGGCGTGCAGGGCATCGTCCTCTCCGACTACGAGTTCGCAGTCGCCAAGCAGAAGCCGCTCGGCGAGCGCCGGGAATCCTGACGCAGTAGCGTCGCGGCTCCCCTCGGGAAAGGAGCCCCGATGCAGTCCATAGCCAAGGAGTTCCGCGCCTTCCTCCTGCGCGGCAACCTCGTCGAGCTGGCGGTGGCCTTCGTCGTCGGCGTCGCCTTCGGCGCGCTGGTCGCCGCGTTCGTCACCGACCTGATCACGCCGCTGATCGCCGCGATCTTCGGGAAGCACGACTTCTCCTCGCTCAGCTTCACGATCAATGGGAGCCGCTTCCTCTACGGCGATTTTGTCAACGCGCTGATCACATTCCTCTCGATCGCGGCGGCGGTGTTCTTCTTCGTCGTCAGGCCGTACAACGCGCTGATGGCACGGCGCGCGACCGAGCCGCCGGCGGATGAGGCCGTGCGCCCGTGTCCCGAGTGCCTGAGCGAGATCCCTGCGGCCGCCAGGCGCTGCGCGTTCTGCACCGTGGAGGTGGCGCCGGCCTAGTGTCCTGACGGCGACCTCGTCGTTGTCAATGCGGCAGACGGTGGAGACGTCGACCCGCGTTGAGGCGCGAGCCTAGTCGCTCCACCAGCCCGGCTCCATCTCGGCGTCCATCGGGTCGTCGCCGGCGCCGAACGCGAGGTAGTCGCAGCCCTCATGGCCGCCTTCCATGTTCCGCATCGTTCCCTTGTCGAAGCGGATCGCGTCCCACTGGCCGAGCTGGACGATCTCGTCGCCGACCTTCACCCTGGCGGAGCCGCGGACGACCACGTAGACCTCTTCTTGGTTTGCGTGTGTGTGGCCGAACGGGATGCGGAAGCCGGGCGCGAGCGTGAAGAGAGAAAGGCCGAGCGTCTCGCCTTCGATGGGGCGACGGGCGAAGCGGGCCTCCATCTCCGCCGGCAGGTCGAACTTCGGCGCCGAGTTCTCGACCTCGCGCAGGTTGATCTTCGTGTAACTCATCTAGCTGGAGGCGGCGACCGCGCCCAGGCCGACGAATACCCCGCCGGAGGCGATTCGAACCGACTGGCGGCGCCGGCGGATGAGCCCACCGATCGTCCCGCCGGCGAGAGCGTACGAGCCGTCGGAGAGCAGCCCGAGCGCGATCCAGACGAGCCCGAGCACGGCGATCTGTGTCCAGACCGTCCGGTCGCGGTCGACGAACTGCGGCAGGAAGGCGAGGAAGAAGAGCGCGGTCTTCGGGTTCAGGACGTTGACGACGACGCCCTGCACGAAGACGCGGCGGCCGCTCCGGGGCGCGCGCGTCGGGAGCTCGACCGGCTCGTCCTTCTCCAGCCACTTGCGAATTCCGACGAAGACGAGATAGGCGGCGCCGACGTACTTCACGGCCGAGAAGGCGATCGCGGAGGAGACGATCAGCGCTGAGAGCCCCGCGCACGCGGCGGCGACGTGGACGAGTGAACCGAGGTGGACCCCCGCGACCGAGAGCAGCCCGGCACGGCGGCCGCCCTCGACGCTCGTCGCGATGATGTAGAGCACGGCCGGCCCCGGGATCGCGAGCAGCACCAACGCCGCCGGGACGTACACCGCGAAGGCATGGCTCGACGGCATGACTCGAAGGGTAGGGCTAGCGGATGCCCGTGTCGATCCTGAAGTCGATCGCGTCGAGGTGGCCGACGCGGACGTGGACGCGGGCCGGGCGGATGTTGGGCGTGAGCCCGATCCGCTCGGCCGTCGTGACCGTGTAGTAGCCGGCGGGGAGCGCGATGCGGTAGAGGCCTACGGCGGTCGACCGCGCGTGGTAGACGTGGCCCGCGCGCCGGAAGACGAGCGTGACCTGGGCGGGGCCGGAGCAGGGCTTGCCGGCGCGGCAGACCGGGGTCGTCGGCCCTTTCGTCACCGTGCCGTGGAGACCTGCGGCGAGGATCGCAAGGGTCGCGAGCAGGTGCACGGGGACATGGTGCCGGTCTGGTGCGTGATCGGTGTAAAACGGGGTACGGCCCGGAGGGACGGGCCTCAGGCTGTCCTCTTTCTTTGTTGCGCTTCCCTCACACATCCGTGACACGGCGGAGACGGGTCCGTTGCCACACTCGACGACATGTACGAGATCGTCCTCACGCGGCGCCGAGTGCTGGTGGGCCTGCTCGTGATCGCGCTTGTGCTGCTGCTCGGGTCGCGATTCCTCCTCCACCGGCCCTCGACTTCCACCACGCTGGAGCGTCCCATCGTCGGCTCGGCGGCGGCGCGGCCTGAGTCGGCCACGGCGTCGTCGCCCGGGTCGCCGAGACTCGTCGTCTACGTCGTCGGCGCGGTTCGCCGGCCGGGCCTGTACCGGGTCGCAACCGGCTCGCGCGTGGCGGACGCGGTCGCGCGCGCGGGCGGGCTGACACGGAGGGCCGATCCGGCGGGAGTCAACCTCGCCGCTCCCGTGGCCGACGGTGAACAGCTCGTCGTGCCGGCTCGACTGCCCGCGGCGGTTGCGGCCGCGCAGGGCGCGCCGGTCGACGGGGCCGGCGGTTCCGTTCCGGCCGGGCCCGTACAGCTGAGCGTGGCCACCGCCGAGCAGCTCGACTCGCTGCCGGGCATCGGACCCGTGACGGCCGAGAAGATCGTCGAATACCGCACGGCGCACGGTGCCTTCCAGAGCGTCGACGAGCTCGACGAGGTTCCGGGAATCGGTCC
Organism: Actinomycetota bacterium; assembly: GCA_046723895.1. Lineage (GTDB taxonomy): Bacteria > Actinomycetota > Thermoleophilia > Gaiellales > Gaiellaceae > DATBLE01. The sequence continues at coordinate 4,279 of JBKOVL010000062.1, forward strand.
GTCGCGGGTCGAGCAGCTGCGCGGGCTGGTGGTCCCGTGAGCACCTACCGGGACAGACTTCGCCCGCAGCCTGTTCCGATGGCGCGTCGCGGCGATCGCATCCGCGAATCGATTCTCCGCAACTACCCATACGTCCTCGTCGGCTCGGCGTGCGTGGGACTCGCGGCGGCGAACGGGGTCCGCGGCCCGGGGCTCATCGTCCTCGCCCTCGCGCTTGCCGCGGCGGCCGCCTGCGCATTCGCGGCCGAGCCGCTCGCGCGCGTCGCCCTGCTCTCGGTCGCGCTGCTCTTCGGCGGCTGGTGGTGGGGCAGCTCGCGCCTCGATGTGCTCGACTCGAGCGTCCTCGTGCCGCGCGTCGGCGAAGCTGCGGCCGCGGTCGCGGTGGTCACCGGCCCGGCGCGGGGTGGCGAGTTCGACCTCCGCGCCACGGCCAGGCTCACCCGGTTCGGCGCTCTCGCGCTCGGCGAGCCGGTGCTGCTCGACCTCCCGGTCGGCCGCTCGCCCCCGCAGGGAGCGATCATCGCGCTGCGCGCGCGGCTTCGTCTGCCGCGGCCTGCCTCCCGGGGGTTCGACGAGCGCACGTGGCTACGACGGCACGGCATCCACGTCGTCGTACTCGGCCGGGACTGGCGGATCGTGGGCCGGCGCGGCGGGCTCGGCGGCTACGCCGATCGCGTTCGCCACTGGCTCGCGCACGGCGTTGCGCCCGGGCTCACGGGAGAACGGCGCGCGGTCCTCGAAGGGATCCTCCTCGGCGAGGATCAGGATCTTCCACCCGACCTGCGCATGAGCTTCCGCGTCTCGGGGCTATACCACTTGCTCGCAGTCAGCGGCCAGAACGTGATCTTCGTCGCCGGCGGAGTGCTCGGCCTCGCGTGGCTGCTCCGCATGCCGCGCTGGCTTGGCGAGCTCGGCGCGCTCGCCGGGATCGCGTCGTACGTGCTCGCCGTGGGCGCGCAGCCGTCCGTGATCCGGGCGGGGATCGCGGGTGGCCTCGGATCGCTCGCGTGGCTCTCGGCACGCCCCCGCGATCGCTGGCACTTTCTGCTCGTCGGCGCGCTGATCCTGCTCGCCTGGAATCCGTACAACTTGCTCGACCCCGGATTCGAACTCTCTTTCGCGGCCGTCGTCGCGATCTTCGTAGCCGTCCCGAGGGCGAAGGAGCTCTTCGCCGGCTACCCGCTGCCGCGCGGCCTCCCGGAGGTACTCGCGGTCTCGCTCGCGTGCGGAGTCGCCACGGCACCGATCCTCTGGCTCCAGTTCGGCCGCATCCCCGTTTACTCCGTCTTCGCGAATGCGCTCGCCGCCCCGGTTGTCGCGCCGCTCCTCGGCCTGTCGTTCGCAGCCGCACTCACCACTCCCCTCTCGTCCGCTTTCGCCGCGCTGATCGCGACCGCGAACGGCTGGCTCGCCGCCTATCTCGCCTGGTGCGCGCGACTCGTGAGCGGGCTCCCCGGCGCGACTGTCTCGTCGCCACCTGCCGCGATCGGCTTGCTCCTTCTCTCTGCGGCGGGTGCCGGGGCGCTCCACCTGAACCGGCAGGAGCGCTGACTATGCTTGCCTTCCGTGACGGACGAGCTCAAGCGAGCCTATCTGCTCACCGGCAGCGACCGGCCGAAGATCGAGCGCGCGGTCCGCCGGCTGCGAGAACGCTTCGGCGAGGAGGCAATCGAGCGGCTCTCGGCGCCGGCCGCCACCGGCGAAGACGCGGTCGCCGCCTGCAACACGATGGGCCTGTTCGCCTCGGGCGGACGGCTCGTGCTCGTCGACGAGGTCGAGCGCTGGAAACCTCCGGACGCGAAGGCGATCGCGGAGTACCTCGCGGCGCCGGCGCCCGAGACTGTACTCGCGCTCGTCGGCGACGGCCTCCGCAAGGACTCGCCGCTCGCGAAGGCGCTCGCGAAGAACGGCGAGGTCCTGATCTACGAGGTCTCGAAGCGCGACCTCCCGAAGTGGATCGGCGACCAGTTCGCGCGCCACGGTGCGAAGGCGAGCGCCGAGGCGTGCCGGGCGCTCGTCGAGCTCGTCGGCGACAACTTGCAGGAGCTCGCGAGCGAGGTCGAGAAGCTTTCAGTCTGGGCCGGTCACGACGAGATCGGTCCCGGCGAGGTCGAGCAGATCGTCGCCGCGCGCGCCGACGTCCCGCCGTTCGTGCTCACGGACGCCTGGGGGCGTCGAGACGTCGGCGCCGTTCTCTCCGCATGCGAATCGATTCTCGAGCGCTCGACCCGCTCCGGCGAGGTGCACATGCTCGTCGGGCGGCTCGCCGCCCACGTGCGGCGCGTCCAGTCCTGTCAGAACCTCGACCTCGCCGGTGTCCGACCACGTGAAGGCGCGGCCGAGCTCAAGATGCACCCGTTCGCGGCCGAGAAGGCGTTTGCCCAGTCCCGCAACTTCTCCCTCGAGGAGTTGCGCGACGCGATTGTCCGGCTGGCCGATCTCGACCTGGCGCTGAAAGGCGGGAGTCGCCTCCCGTCGGAGCTCGAGCTAGAGCGCACGCTGGTCGCGATCACGCAGGCGTCCGACTCGCGGTAAGAGGGGACGATGGGCGGGGAGCCTCAGTCGGGCCGGCCGCTGATGCCCGAGGGCTACGGCGTGCCGGAGACGGATGAAGGGCTGCTGGACTTTAGTTGGGCAACCGAGCGGCTCGAACAGGCGCGCAACTACTGGTTCAGCACGGTTCGTCCCGACGGACGCCCTCACGCGATGCCGGCCTGGGCGGTCTGGATCGACGGCGCGCTCTACTTCGAGGGAAGCCCGCTGACGCGGCGAGCCCGAAATCTCGCCGCCAACCCGTCCGTCGTCGTACATCTCGAAAGCGGAGACGACGTTGTGATCCTCGAGGGTGAAGTCCGCGATGCGACAAAGCCGGACCGGGCCCTCGCCGAACGACTTGCCGGGGCGTTTACCGCGAAGTACGCCGCAACTCACAACTACCGGCCGGGGCCGGACCAGTGGGATCGGGGCGGACTCTGGGCTCTACGGCCGGCGGTCGCGTTCGGCTGGAACGAGTTCCCCGCCACCGCGACGCGCTGGCGCTTCCCGCCCCTCAGTCGCGGCGACCGCTGACGAGCGCCGACAGCGCGCCGAGCGCCGCGACCGCAATCACCATGGTGACCCATCCGGCGACGTCCGCGTCGATCTGCCGCCCGACCAACGTCACGTACGTCTCGCTGCCGTGGGGCCCCTCACCGTGGTAGAGCACGAGCAGCAGTCCCCAAAGCCCGAGCACGACTGCGGCGGCGAAGAGCACGACCACAACCGCGACGCGCGCGAGACGCCTCATGGGCGTCTCGTACCCGCGAGGTCGCCCCTAGGAAGCCGAGCCGCCGGCGACCAAGCGGGCCGCCTGCGCTTTCTTCCGCGCCGCGGCGTTCGCGTGCAGCGCACCCTTCGAGGCCGCCTTGTCGACCATGCGCGCCAGCGCGCGATGCGCCGCGGCGACCTTCTCCGCGTCGCCCTCCTCGATCGCTGCCTGCAGGCGCTTCGTCAGCGTCTTCACGGTCGAGCGGAAGCGGAGGTTCTCGGCTCGCTCCCGCTGAGTGCTGCGGACGCGCTTCTCCTGCTGTCTGATGTTCGGCATACGCGTGAAAAGGCCCGCAGCGCGGGCGCGAGGATGGTAGCAACAGACGTGCTCCCTATGCTCACGACGTGAGTACCCGCCAGGAGACGGTCACGCCGGCCGACGCCGGCCACCGCCGCCGCCTCGCCCGCTCGACGGCGATCTTCTCGGCCGCGACTGGCCTGTCCCGGGTGCTCGGCCTCGTCCGGGAGATCGTCGCTCGCTACTACTTCGGCACCGTCGGCGCGATCAACGCGTTCGAGGTCGCGTTCCTGATCCCGAACACACTGCGCGCGCTCGTCGCAGACGCGGCCCTCTCGTCCGCTTTCGTCCCGGTCTTCAGCGACCTGCTCGAGAAGGGCGAGCGCAAGCGGGCATGGCGCGTCGCATCGAGCCTCTTCTGGCTCGTGCTGCTCGGCCTCGGTGGGCTAACAGCGCTCTTCATCCTGATCTCGCCCTGGCTGATGAGCGCCTTCGGCTACGGCTCGCTCGCGGTCGACCTCTCGCGCATCCTCTTTCCGATCGTCGTCCTGCTCGGGCTCTCCGGGATCGTTGTCGGGATCCTGAACAGCTACGAGCACTTCAGCGTCCCTGCGCTGACGCCGGTCTTCTGGAACATCGCGATCATCGTCGGGCTCGTGATCGGCGTCCCGCAGGCGAACGGGCGCAAGGACGAGCTGTACGTCTACGCCTTTTCGATTCTGGTTGCGACGATCATCCAGTTCCTGCTGCCGCTCCCGTGGTTGCGCGGGCGCGACGGCCACCTGCAGGTCGTGATCGACTGGCGCGACCCGGCAGTCAAACGGACGCTCGTCCTCATGGTCCCGATCACCATCGGGCTCGGCCTGATCAACTTCAACGCGGTTGTCGACACCTTCTTCGCCGCCCGGCTGATCGACCGCTTCCACGCGCCGAGCGCGATCAACGCGGCTTTCCGTCTCTACATGCTCCCGCAGGGCATGTTCTCCGTCGCGGTCGCGACCGTTCTCTTCCCGTCGCTTGCCCGACTCGCATCGCGCGCCGACCTGGTCGGCTTCCGCCGGACCGTCTCGGGCGGGATCCGCCAGATCGCGTTTCTGCTCGTTCCGGCGAGCGCGCTCTGCGCGGTCCTCGCCGAGCCGATCGTCCGCGTCGTCTACCAGCGCGGGGACTTCACCGCGGCCCAGACACCCTCCACCGCCGCAGCGCTCGCGGCATTCTCGCTCGGGCTCTCCTTCAACGGCTTCATGCTGATGCTGAACCGGGCCTTCTTCTCGCTGCAGTCGCCGTGGATCCCGACCTGGGTCGCGCTCGGCAACCTCGGTCTGAACGCGGTGCTCGACGCCGCCTTCTACCAGGTCGGGATCTGGGGGCTGCCGCTCTCGACCTCGATCGTCAACGTCGCGGGCACCGCCGCGCTACTCGTGCTCCTGCGGCGGCGTCTCGGCCACATCGAGCTCTCCGAGACAGCGCGGGCGGTCGCTCGCGTCACGATCGCGAGCCTCGTGCTCGCGGGCGTCTCGTACGGCCTCTGGACCGGGCTCCACGACGCGCTCGGCGGCTCGTTCGTGGCGGCGCTCGCCGCCCTGCTCACGGCGATCGCCGCCGGCCTCGGCACCTACCTGGTCGCCTGCCGGCTGCTCGGTGTGCGCGAGCTCGACACGCTGCTCTCCCTCCGCCGCCGACCGGCGTGATCGAGTTTACGCCGCTCACCGAAGACCACCTTCCGCTCGTCGAGGAGTGGCTCGGGCGCGAGCACGTCGCGCGCTGGTGGCGTGACCCGATTCCAGAGACGCTCGCCGAGTGTCGTGCGGGGATCGAGGGGCGCGTTCCGACCGACCACTACCTGATCGTGGTCGACGAGCGGCCGGCGGGGATGCTGCAGACCTACCTGGCCTCCGACGATCCCGAGTGGGAGGAAGTCGTTCAGGTCGGCGCGGGCGTCGCCGGCGTCGACATCCTGATCGGCGAGGAGGAGCTGATCGGGCGCGGACTCGGGCCGAAGATCCTGGCCGCGTTCGTCCGGGACGTCGTCTCGGCACCGTCCGTCGTCGCCACCGTCGAGGAGCCGAACCGCCGGTCCTGGCGCGCGTTCGAAAAAGCGGGGTTCCGCCACGTGCGCGACGTCGAAGAGGACGGTCTGCCGCATCGTCTGATGCGGTTCGACCGCTAGGTCGGGAACTGCAGGCCGCTTCTCGTCTCCCACGCGCCGATCGAGCCCGCTCCGGGCCTTGGCGGCCACACGCCCACGCCGAACGCGGACAGCCGAGCTCCTTGCGGATCGGCAACCGCCCGTCCGGCCGCGCAGGGCCGGCGATCGTAGCGGTCTCAAAGCTTCCATCGGCCGTCGCTACCCTCCGTTTCGATGGACCAGAGCAAGATTCGCAACTTCTCGATCATCGCGCATATCGACCACGGGAAGTCGACGCTCGCCGACCGCATTCTCGAGCTGACAGAGACGGTGACGGGGCGCGACATGCGCGAGCAGCTCCTCGACTCGATGGAGCTCGAGCGGGAGCGCGGGATCACGATCAAGGCGCAGGCCGTACGCGTAATGTGGAAGGGGCACGAGCTGAACCTGATCGACACGCCCGGCCACGTCGACTTCACCTACGAGGTGTCGCGGTCGCTGGAGGCGTGCGAGGGGGCGCTGCTCGTCGTCGATGCAGCGCAGGGGATCCAGGCGCAGACAGTCGCGAACGCCTACCTCGCGATCGAGAACGACCTCGAGATCGTCCCGGTCGCGAACAAGATCGACCTGCCGCAGGCGGACGCCGACGCGGCCGCGACCGAGATCGCCGACCTCGTCGGCGACACGGCGGACCACGTGGTGCGGATCTCCGCCAAGACAGGGGAGGGCGTGGCCGCGGTGCTCGACGCGGTCGTCGAGCGGATTCCACCGCCGTCCGGCGACCCGGCCGCGCCGCCGCGAGCGCTGGTCTTCGACTCCTCGTATGACCAGTACCGCGGCGTCGTCGCCTTCGTGCGCGTGGTCGACGGAGCCTTCCGGAGTGGGGAAAGGCTGCGCGCGATGGCTCAGGGCACGCAGTTCGATGCCGAGGAGCTCGGGTTCATGTCGCCGACGATGCGGCCGGTCAAGGAGCTGACCGCCGGCGAGGTCGGCTACGTGATCACAGGGTTGAAAGATGTCTCGCGCCTGCGCGTGGGCGACACGCTCACCGCTCGCGCACGGCCGGCGGCGGACCCGCTGCCGGGGTACAAGGACGTGAAGCCGATGGTCTTCGCGGGGCTCTTCCCGACCGACTCGGACCAGTACCCGGAGCTCCGCGACGCGCTCGAGAAGCTGAAGCTGAACGACGCCTCGTTGTTCTACGAGCCGGAGACCTCGCAGGCGCTCGGCTTCGGGTTCCGATGCGGGTTCCTCGGCCTGCTGCACATGGAGATCGTCCGCGAGCGCCTCGAGCGCGAGTTCGACCTCGACCTGCTCGTCACTGCGCCAAACGTCGCCTACCGGGTGACGACAAAGGCGGGCGAGGAGGTCGAGGTGCACAACCCGGCCGAGATGCCGCGCGAGATCGAGGAGGTCGAGGAGCCCTACGTCCGGGCGTCGATCATCGTCCCGAAGGACTACGTCGGACCGGTGATGGAGCTCTCGAACGAGCGGCGCGGGCGGTTCGACCACATGGAGTACCTGTCCGAGGGGCGGGTGCTGCTCTCGTACGACCTGCCGCTGGGCGAGATCGTTCTCGACTACTACGACCAGCTGAAGTCGCGAACGCGCGGGTACGCGAGCTTCGACTACGACTTCGCCGGGTTCAAGCCGGGTGACCTGACGAGGGTCGACGTGTTGATCGCGGGGGAGCCCGTGGACGCCCTGTCGCTGGTGATCCACCGCGACGCCGCGTACCCGCGCGGCCGAGCGCTGGTCGAGCGGCTGCAGAAGGAGATCCCGCGCCAGTTCTTCGACGTGCCGATCCAGGCGGCGATCGGCTCGCGCGTGATCGCGCGCGAGACCGTGAAGGCGAAGCGGAAGGACGTGCTCGCAAAATGCTACGGCGGCGACATCACCCGCAAGCGCAAGCTGCTCGAGCAGCAGAAGAGGGGGAAGAAGCGGATGAAGCAGGTCGGCTCGGTCGAGGTGCCACAGGAGGCGTTCCTCGCCGTGTTGAACCTCGACCAGGAGAGGAAGTAGCCATGGCGCTCGAGATGCGGGGCGTCTGCGAGCGGTGCGGAACCGCGCTGGAGCCGAACGGGCCGGCGGCGATCTGCTCCTACGAGTGCACGTTCTGCGTCGAGTGCGCAGGGGTCATGGAGCACGTCTGCCCGAACTGCGGTGGCGAGCT
>JBKOVL010000280.1:0-3154 GCA_046723895.1 Actinomycetota bacterium
GCCGTACCCCTCGCCGCCAAGGGCCTCGTCGACGTGCAATCCCAACCACCCCTGCGCCGCCAGATCGGCCCAGAACGGCGGCAGCGCGTCCATCTCGGCGTCCAACGTCGAGCGCGGGACGGCGGGGGCGCAATGCCGTTCCACCCAGCCCCGCGCCGCCTGACGGAGCGCCTCGTGCTCTTCCGTGATCCCGATCGGCATCGACAGTCTCCTCGCGTCGCCCTCGCGAGCTCGGGCTCTGCGGCGACGATCGGCAAAGCCGCCGCCGCGGATCCTAGGCGCGGTGACACGAGCGTCAGGTTTCGCGCTCGTAGGCTCGAGCCGGTGCCTCTCTTGCGGCGTGCGCGCACTCGCGGCTTCCCGCCGTCGGGAAACGGCGCCTCGTCGTTCCATCTCGGTTGGCGCCTCCCGCCCGGTGCCGGCCATCTCGTCTCCGCCGGCGTCACGCTCGCGGTGCTCACGCCGCCGGTCGTCGACCGCCTCTATTTCTGGGCGCTGCAGGTCGCGTTCCGCGGTGCAGGGGCCGCGCACCTCGGGCTGCAATGGAATCATCGACACCCGGGCTTCGGGGCCGTGAACTGGGGTGGCTACGCCGCCGACGGCTCGTTGCTCGCGGGCACCGAGTCGCCGTTGCCGAGCACACCCGCCGACCCGAACACGCGCGACTACCCCTGGCAGCCCCAGCGCGCGTACGGGCTCGGCGTGCACCGCACCGATGAAGGCACGTGGCGGGGTGAGGTCACCGACCTCACCACTGGCGACGCGACGACGGTGCGCGACCTGATGCCCGGAGCATCGTTCCTCGGCGACCCGATGGTGTGGTCGGAGGTGTTCGCGCGTTGCGACGATCCGCCGGTGACAGTGCGATGGTCGGATTTCGAAGTCGTGACGGACGCCGGCGACGGCTTCGCTCCCACTGCAGTCGCCGTCAACTATCAATCCCATGCCGACGGCGGGTGCGCGAACACGACGTCCGTGCTCGACCGCGAGCGCGGCGTGCTTCAGGCGACGAGCACGGAACGCACGACGCCACAGGGCGCCGCTCTCCCGCTCACGACCTAGTCCGGCGACGCGATCCCGTTCAGCACGTCGGCGAGCTCATTGGGTCGGCTGATCATGACGTCGTGGCCTGCGTCGATCGTCACGACGTCGACTTCGCCACCCGGAGAGTCGCGCAGGTTCCGGATGAGCACGTCCTGATGATCGGGCGGGAGCGACTGGTCCTGGAGCAGCTTCACGAACGTCTTCGGAAGCTCGACCGGGATGCCGACCCGCGACACCGGCTCGGCGAGGATCACCGCGGCCTCGGTACCAGCTTGATCGAGGACGAACCGGGTCTGCTCCTCGTCCATGTCGTTGCAGAACATCAAGCGGGTCGTCTGCTCGTCGAGCCCGCCGATCGGGTTGTCCCCGCCGTCCCGCGCGTCCTCCACGGCTTGGCGCGTCATCGCACGCAGGTCCTCGGGCAGCGCCTCGATCGCCGACGCACCGTCGGGCGGCACCATGCACGAGACGTACACGAGGTGCTCGACCTGGTCCGGCACGCGGCGAGCCACCTCCGAGATCGTGAGCCCGCCCATCGAGTGGCCGACGAGCACGAACCGCTCGAAGCCGGCGGTGTCGATGTCACGGAGCACCGACTCGGCGAAGTCGCCGACCGTCAGTGTGCGGAGCTCGGGAAGGGGCTCGAGGCGTCGCGGCCCGCCGCGGACCGACTTCGGCGGCAGGTCGACCGCGAGCGCGTCACCGTCGAGGAACGGGAGCAAAGGCTCCCAGCACCATGCGCCGTGCGCGCCGCCGTGCACGAGGACCACCGGTGCGAGTGAGGATGACGCGAGCATCGACTAGACGATCTTCTCGCCGTCCTTGACGATCGTGATCGCCTGGGTCGGGCATCCCTGGCCGGCGAGGATCACCTTGTCCTCCGGCTGCGCAGTCGGGTCGAGCACGACGGCGACACCGTCGTCGTCGAGATCGAAGACGCCCGGTGCCCAGAACGAGCAGTTGCCCGATCCCATGCATGCGTCGCGGTTGATCTCGATCTCGAGCGCCACGGCTCGTAGGGTAACGGGCGTGACCACCACGGAGAAGCCGAAGCTCCATTGGAAGAAGAGCGAGACGCACGGGCTGCTCGACGACCCCGAACCTCGCGACATCAAGTACACGATCATCTCGGTCGACGACCACCTCGTCGAGCCGCCGGACATGTTCGAGGGGCGTCTGCCGCGCCGGTTCCAAGACCTCGCGCCGAAGGTCATCGAGACGGCCGAAGGTCACGAGGTGTGGGAGTTCGACGGGCAGCTGTACTTCCAGGTCGGGCTCAACGCCGTCGTCGGGCGCAAGCGCGAGGACTGGAAGGTCGAGCCGACGCGCTTCGAGGAGATGCGTGCCGGTTGCTACGACATCGACGCCCGCGTGAAGGACATGGACATCAACGGCGTGTGGGCGTCCGTGAACTTCCCGTCGCAGATCACAGGCTTCTGCGGCCGCGTGTTCTCGCAATGCTCCGATCCGGACCTCGGGCTCGCCGTCACGCGCGCATGGAACGACTGGTTCGCCGAGGAGTGGTACGCGCCGCATCCCGAGCGAATCGTCCCGATGGGCATCACCTACCTCGGCGATCCGGAGCAGGGCGCCGACGAGATCCGGCGCAACGCCGAGCGAGGCTTCGTCGCGGTCACGCTGCCCGAGCAGCCCCACCGTGTCGACATGCCGAACCTCTTCCAAGGCTGGTGGGATCCGATCATCGCCGCCTGCGCCGAGACCGGCACCGTGATCTGCTTGCACGTCGGATCGACCGGCGTCGCCGACATGCCGCCCGGGTCGCCGATGGTGCCGCTCGGCGCGACGCTGTTCGGCCAGCTGTCACTCTCCGCGTGCGCCGAGTGGCTGTGGTCGGGCTACGCGGTGAAGCACCCCGACCTCAAGATCGCGATGTCGGAGGGCGGGATCGGCTGGGTGGCGATGCTCCACGACCGCCTCGAGAACATCGTCGACCGGTCGGGGTACGGCGACTACTTCTCCGGCGACATGCGTCCGGCCGAGGTGCTGCATCGCAACTTCTGGTTCTGCACGATCGACGATCCGTCGACGATCTCCACCCGGGGCACGGTCGGGGTGGACCACATCATGTTCGAGACGGACTACCCACACG
>JBKOVL010000039.1:0-2880 GCA_046723895.1 Actinomycetota bacterium
TCGGGCGCCGACGCGGAGGCGGCGAGGTGGGCCGAGGAGTTGACCGTCCTCGAGCCGTACCGGGAGAGGGGCTACCGGCGTCTGATGCAGGCGCACGTCGCAGCCGGGAACCGGGCGGAGGCACTCCGCGTGTACGAGCGCTGCCGACGGCTGCTCGCCGAGGAGCTCGGCGCCTACCCCTCGCCCGAGACCGAGTCGATCTACCGCGCCCTTCTCGACACGCCATCTCTCGAGCCACGACCGCTCGACACCGCGACGGCGCCTGCTGCGCTCGTCGACGGCAGACCCGAAATAAGAGGTCGGGCAGCGCTGCGCCGCCTCGGAATGCACCGGCCGGCTGCTCTGCTCGTTGCGACCGGCGCCGCTCTTCTCGTGGCCGCGGCGGTTGCCGTGGTCGAGCTCACCGGGGCCGGCGCCGGCGGCCTCACCTCAGCGGCCGCGAACTCGGCGGCCGTGATCGACACGACGTCGAACCGCCTCGTCTCAGACGTGTCGTTGGGTACCGGGCCGACGAAGATCGCCGTCGGGGAAGGCGCGGTGTGGGCGACAAACGAGCAGGAGCGCTCGGTCCTAACGCGGATGGCCCGGCCTATACGGCACCGCCTGGTACAACGACCCTGCCGAGGACATGACGACAATCCTCATGTTCCAGCGGGCGCCTGCGCCACGTTCGCCTGCTGAGGGGGATAATGCGCCGGTGAGTACGCCGACGGAGCTCGGCGAGACGACGGACACCCTTTTCCAGGCAGTGGCGGCGGTCGCCGATGCGTTGTACGTCGTCGATTCCGGCGGGCGGATCGCGTTCCTTAATCCGGCTGCGCTCACGATCCTCGGTTACACGGAGGAGCGCGAGTTGCTCGGGAAGCCCAGCCACGCGACGATTCACTATCTCCGTCCTGATGGCTCTCCGTTCCCCGAGGAGGAGTGCCCGTTGCTTCGGCCGCTCCGCAGCGGAACGACCGTTCGGATTGAGCGCGACTGGTTTGTCCGTGAGGACGGCTCGAGCGTCCCTGTTGCATATTCGTCTGCACCGGTCGAGCTGGAGGACGGGCGCGGCGCGGTCGTTGCCTTCCGCGATCTGTCCGAGCAACTCCGGCTGGGCGAGGTGGAGGCATCGCGGGCTCGAATCGCCCGTGCGGCCTATGCCGCTCGCAGGACAATTCAGCGCGATCTCCACGACGGCGCCCAGCAGCAGTTCGTCTCGGTCGCGCTGCAGCTGGCGAATGCGCGGGACTTGATCGGGGACCAGTCGGCGGAGGCGGGCCGCCTCGTCGCTGCCGCCCTTGGCGACCTCGAGGGTGCCATTGAGGAACTCCGGAGGCTCGCCCATGGCATCCATCCGGCTGAGCTGTCCGAGAGCGGCCTCGGAGCAGCGCTTAGCACGCTTGCGCGGCGGTCTCCTGTCCCAGTCAACGTATCGATCAACAATGCAGGACGGATGGCGCCCGAGCTCGAATCTGCCGCCTATTTCATCGCCACGGAGGCAACGACGAACGCCGTCAAGCACGCATGTGCGAATCACATTCAGATCTCAGTGGGGTGCGTCCGCAACGAGCTTTGCGTCACGGTGACCGACGACGGTGCCGGGGGAGCGTCACTCGGGAACACCACCGGACTGCAAGGGCTTCGCGACCGCGCGGAGGCGATAGGTGGCGACTTGACGATCGACAGCCCCAGCGGCGGGCCAACGTCCCTCATCGCGAGGCTACCGCTCTTTCGCACAAGACGCACTGAGGGCCTTACGCACGCTCACCTTCGGGTGGTCCTTGCGGACGACGCGGCAGTGGTTCGGCAAGCGCTTGCGGAGCTCCTTGGGCGCAGTGGCATCGAAGTCGTCGCCCAGGTAGGCGACGCACCAGCGTTGCTTCAGGAGGTGGAACGACACTCCCCTGACATCGCAGTCGTCGACATCCACATGCCGCCGACACAGACGCAGGAAGGCGTTCGCGCCGCAATCGATATCCGCGGCCGATTCCCCGGCGTGGGAATACTGCTCCTCTCGAGCTATGTCGAGCCGAAAGAGGCGGTTGGCCTCTTCACTGCGGCTGCGGCGAGCGGCGTCGGCTACCTCCTCAAGGATTCCGTCGCCAACGTCGACCAGTTGCTTGACGCGCTCGAACGGATCAGCGAAGGAGAGATCGTCCTTGACCCGAAGCTCGTCGTCGACCTGCTGCTGAGAGGCGAGCAGCCAGAGCCTCTTGATGCATTGACCCCACGCGAGCGCGAGGTCCTGGCCCTGATGGCCGAAGGCCGCTCGAATGCCGGAATCGCGCGGACCCTGTGGCTCACAGAGGGAGCCGTCGAGAAGCACGTGCGGCACATCTTCCAGAAGCTGGGGCTCCCCGACGCTCCCGACGATCATCGGCGCGTCCTGGCCGTGATCGCCTTTCTCGAATCGAGGCCGGCTGAGATGCTTTGATGTGGGCACCTGCGCAGCGTCCCTGTGGAGGCGAGCGGAATGCGGACAACGATTCCGCCCGCCCCCCGCTGAACGCAATCGTTCCGCTCGCCAAATCGCGACTAGCAGGGGGGATGGAGGCGGCGGGAATCGAACCCGCGTCCGCGGCCGCACCGGGCAGAGCTTCTACAGGTTTAGCTCACCCTTTGCTCTCGCCCGGACGGCCGGTGTGTGAGCGACCTACCGCCGGGCCAGCCATCCTGTGATCTCACCCCTCCGGCGATTGGCTCTCCTTCAGGGCCAGCCCGCTTATGACGCCGCTGCCCCCGCCACGGGCCGAGCGGGGAGCGACGCGTTGCCTAACTCAGTTAGGCAGCGAGTGCGAGTTCGTGATCCGCACTTACGTTGGTTCCCGGTTGTTTTACGAGGCCGACCGGGGACCTCGACCTGCAGCTCAGCCGGAGAACCGACCACGTCGAGAC
>JBKOVL010000154.1:0-4872 GCA_046723895.1 Actinomycetota bacterium
CGGTGGCATCAACGGGTTCAAGGCCTACTACCTCCTCAAGATCGCCGAGGGAACGACCACGATCAGCGTCTTCGAGGATCAAGCTGGAGCGGAGGAGTCGAATCGCGCTGCCGCCGCGTGGTTGGCCGAGAACCTGCCAGATCTGGAAGTCGCAGCACCATACGTCACGGCTGGCGAGGTGCTCGTAGACTTCTAGGTCGCCGAACCCTCTCCCCGTTGCGAAGCAGCCGCTCCGGCCAGACAGACCCTCTCGGGGATAAACGCTACTCAGTAGTAGCCGGGCCGATCGACCGTGATCAAGCGGGCGCCGAGGTCTGCGGTCGCCTCGGCGTCCGGATCGAGCAGCCTCGACCCCGGATTGCGATGAAGCAGGAGCAACCGCCGGGCCGCGGGGATCTCCCCATTCCGACCAGGCGACACGGCGACCGTCCGCGCACGTCAGCGTGTGATCGCCGGCGGGTCGTGGTCCGGGACTCGTGTTCACCGGCCTCTCCTCTCTGTGTGGCTTCGGCCCTCGCGATCTTCGGCGACGCCTGGGTGTGTACGCCGGCTGCACGGCTAGTCGAGCAGCGCGGTGAGGTGCTTTGGCGCGACGATGCGGTAGCTTTCCTCGACCCAGTCGCGCAGCACATCGAGCGCGACGCCTGCGACCGGAACCGTCACCCAGCCTGACGGGCCGAGGCCGTACCCGGTCGGGGCGGCGCCCTCGACGGAGAGCGCGTGCCCGTGCGACTCGTCGAGTTTCACCGTGATGCTCTCGGAGCCCACGAAGACGAAGATCTTCTTCCGCACCTTCGCGACCGTGTCTCCCCAGGGGCGGTCTTCCCATGCTTCGGGCAACGACAGCGCGAACGAGAGCAGTTCCGTCATGGGAGCGGACATCACGCCGAAACGTAAAGCCGGCGCGACGCGGCGGCAACCGCCTGCACGAAGACGACGTTTCCCCGGCTCCCGCGTCGCCTCACTGGTGCGGCGATGGCGGGGCGCTGCTGCTCTCCTGCCGGCTGCGGGCACGCCGAGTTACCGATAGCTACCCGAGATCCCTGCGCCGGTGGCGGCGATGATCCTCGGGGCGGATCAGCCGCCAGAGAAGTGCGGCGGCGAACACGGCGGCGATCGCGGTCGCGACGAGATAGGCGACGAGGGCCATGTCGGCGACGTCAGTTCGGAAGGCGCTCTCGCCCGTTTCGATCGCTGCGGCGAGTGCCGATCCGATCAGGACGCCGGTGATCACGATCGCGGCGGCGATCAATCGCGAAATCGACCGGAGGCGGGCCGCGTGGCGGTCGACCGACTCGGGCACGAGCGCCCATGTGATCGCCTCGGCCTGTGCGAGCGCTTTGACAGCGAGCGTCAATTGGGAGTCGAGCCGGAGGCCGGAGTCGCGGAGGACGTCCAGCGCCTCCGAGACGAGCTTCTGCAGAGGAGCGGATTGCCCGGGAGACGGATCGACGAGCGGTCCGAGCCGCAGCTCGAACTCTCTTTGGTAGGCGCTCTCGTTCGGCTCGCGGAAGGGTGTGCTGAGCGCGCGAAGGGCCGTCGCCATCCCCGAGACGTCCTTGTCGCGGAAGGCGAGCAGGAAATGAGCGAAGCTGATCCGCTTACGCAGATCGAGCTCGCCGACCATGCCGGTGTCGAGGAACGTCAACCGGCCGTTCGCGAGCTCGACGCGATGTTGCCGGGATGCGGGTCGGCGTGGAAGAAGCCGTCGATCACGACCATCTGAACAGCGCCGCGAACGAGGCTCCGCGCAAGTTCCTGCCGATCGAGCCCGGCCGCGTCCATCTCTCTCGTCTCGGTCGATTTCACGCCCTCGATGAACTCGAGGGTGAGTACACGGTCAGACGAGAGCGTGGGCTCGACGCTTGAAGCTCGAAGCCCGGCAGCACGAGGATCAGCAGACCGATGACGATCGCGTTCGCCAAGAACTGGACGAGTGTCACCCGCCAGCTGATTCGCGACGTCACCCGCCAGCCGAGACGCGACGCAGCCCTCACCTGCGCACCGGTGGCGCATGACTCGCCACCGCTCCGACTCTACTCAAACAGTCGTCTGCACATCATCTCCGGCGATTCGAGCTGCGCCTTCATAGGTCAGAGGCGCCGGGGGCCGGCCGGGGACTAGTCTGTAAATCAGTGAACGGGCACCTCCTTGCGCTCTACGTCATCACGCTGAGCGTGGCGATGATCCTGCCCGGCCCGGACATGCTGTTCGTGCTCGGCACGAGCATGCGCGGCGGGCCGCGCGCCGGCCTCGTTGCGACCTGCGGCGTGGCGACGAGCGAGGTCATCCACATCGCACTGGCCGCGGCAGGCCTGTCGGCGCTCTTCGCCGCAGCTCCCACCGCGTTCACGGTCGTGCGCGCTGTCGGCGCCGCCTACCTCGTCCTGCTCGGCATCCGGATGATCGCGAGCAAGGGCTCTGCACTGGCCGGCGACGACCGCGCCGCCGCGTTCTCGCACCGGCGGGCCTACCTTCGCGGACTGCTCACGAACCTTCTCAACCCGAAGATGGTCACGTTCTCCATCGCCTTCCTCCCCCAGTTCGTCGACCGCTCCCTCGGCCATGTCGCGATCCAGTTCGCGGTGCTCGGAGCGATCTTCGTGCTGCTCGAGTTCGTGGTTGACGGCACCGTCGGCGTACTCGCGGGACGCATCGGCCTCCGGCTGTTCCGCCGTCGGCGGACGCGACGAGCAGTCGAAGTCGCGAGTGGCGGGCTCTTCATCGGCCTCGCCGCGCGCCTTGCCGCGGAACGCTAGCTGCGCACTCCGCACCCTCGGGCGCCTCGCTGACGCGACGGAGCTGTCGGCGAGGGTAGACCGTCAGCGCTCGGCGAAGGCGAGCTTTGCGCCGAGGCCGACGAATGCGGCGGCAAAGGTGCGGCGCATCCATGTCAGGACGCGCGGACGAGAGATCACATGGTGACGGACCCAGGACGCGGCGAGGCCGTAGCAGACGAAGACGACGAACGTGACCAGCATGAAGACAATGCTGAGCTCGAGCATGTGCACGAGCCGGTGGGGGTCGTTCGTGGCC
Organism: Actinomycetota bacterium; assembly: GCA_046723895.1. GTDB lineage: Bacteria > Actinomycetota > Thermoleophilia > Gaiellales > Gaiellaceae > DATBLE01. The sequence continues at coordinate 3,037 of JBKOVL010000154.1, forward strand.
ACGAACTGGGGCAGGAACGCGAAGAAGAAGATGGACAACTTCGGGTTCAGGAAGTTGACCAGAATCGCAGACACGACGACCTGCCCCGGCGTGCGAGTCTCCGGCTTTGGCTCCAGCTTCAGTGTCCCGTGCTCGCGCACCGTGTTCCACGCCATGACGAGCAGATACGCAACGCCGAGGTACTTCAGCGTCTGGAAGGCAACCGAGCTCGTGTAAAGGAGCGCGGCGAGCCCAAAGATCGCGGCAGCCATGTGCGGAACGATGCCGAGCGTGCACCCGAACGCGGCAACGATGCTCGCACGCCGCCCGCGCGAGAGGCCGGCAGCGAGCGTGTACAGAACGCCCGTGCCCGGCGAGACTACGACGACGAGGGTCGTCAGCAGGAAGGCGATGCTCACGGAGTTCAATCCTACGTTGAGGCATCAACCCGAGCTCGTTCGGCGATCCCTTTCAGCTGTGGCTGGCCGACGCCCTTCGAGCTCCACCTAGAACCTGCGCAGAGCGACGGGGAGACCCGTCCTCTCCAGGGGTAGATGAATTCGCGTCGCGGTCCCACTTGCGCGTCGAGGCCTCGAATCGCCTGCGGCTGTTGCAATCGCGTATCTCAGCGCGGATACTCAGGCTGTCGCTCCGGGGAGGAGGGCTCTGGTGGAGCACGCGTTGCGGTGGTTTGTGGTTTCTGCTCTGGCGGGTGTGGCCGTCGTCTCGCTGTTCGTGGTGAGCGGGGCGGCGCATCTGACCCGTGCGGCGGCGATCGAGATGGACTTCGCCTGCGCCCAAAAGAAGACCGGCCTGTTGCGGTACGTCTCGGACTTGAGCCTGTGCAGGAAGCCCGACAACCAGGTCACGATCAAGCCGGGACCCGTGTACGTCTGCGTGGAGAAGAAGAGCAAGTCCGTCCGCCGCGTCTCCTCACCTGCTGATTGCGGGCAAAAGCAGCTGCTCGTGCTGCCCCCTGCAAGCGACAGCGTGTACTTCTGCGCCGCGAACGGGTCGGGGAGGCTTCGCTGGGTGAATGGGCCCGGCCAGTGCACCGCGAAGGAGTTCGAGGTGGTCGTGACCGCGACGGCTGCGGACGCCGCGCCCTCGGTGACGAGTACCACGCCGGCTGACGGCGCGACGAACGTGGCCGTAGACGCGAACATCGTCGTCAGCTTCAGCGAGCCGGTTACCGCGACGGGTAGCTCGTTCACCCTCGAGTGCCCGAAGGGCAGCCCACAAGCCTTCACGGTCAGCGGCTCGCCCGGCTCCTCGATCACCCTTGACCCGACGAGCAACCTTCCCGAGGGGACGGCGTGCGCAGTGAAGGTGGTCGCGAACCAGATCAGCGACGTCGACTCGATCGACCCGCCCGACCACATGGCGGCCGACTACGACTTCTCGTTCACTGTCGTCGCAGGCCCGCCGCCGCCGTCTTTGTCGATCAACGACCTTTCGCTGAACGAGGGGAACAGCGGCACGACGGCGTTCACGTTCACGGTCGGCCTGTCGGCGCCGAGCGCGCAGACGGTGACGGTCGACTTCGCAACCGCGGACGGGACGGCGGCCGCTCCGGGCGACTACCAGGCGGCGACCGGCACGCTCACCTTCAACCCGGGCGAGACGAGCAAGCCGCTGACCGTCCTCGTGAACGGCGACACGAGCGTGGAGCCGGACGAGACCTTCCTGGTCAACCTCTCGAACGCGACCAACGCGACGATCGCGGACAGCCAGGGGCAGGGGACGATCGTCAACGACGACGCCGCCCCGCCGCCGCTGCCGTCGTTGTCGATCAACGACCTTTCGCTGAACGAGGGGAACAGCGGCACGACGGCGTTCACGTTCACGGTCGGCCTG
>JBKOVL010000049.1:0-4639 GCA_046723895.1 Actinomycetota bacterium
AGGCAGGTCGAGTCGGCACCGCCGGAGACGAGGCAGACGACCTCGCCGCCGGACTCGATCAGGTCGTGCCGGCGGATCTGCGCCTCGATCCGCTCGAGGATCTCCACCCCGACAGGGTACGCTCCGGGCGTGCTCGACGAGTCGACCGCGTTCGGCGCCCATGCGGCGAAGAGGCTCCGCGAGGAGATCATCGGCTGGCTGACGACGGTCACGCCCGAGGGCGCGCCCCGGCCGATCCCGGTCTGGTTCCTCTGGGACGGCGACCGGTCGATCCTGCTCTACAGCCGGCCGGAGAAGCGGAAGCTCGCCAACATGAAGGCAAACCCGAACGTCAGCTTGAACCTGGACAGCGACGGCATCGACGCGGACATCGTCATCTGCTGGGGGGAGATGCGCGAGTCGGACGACCCGCCGTCGAACGAGGTGCCTGAGTACCTCGAGAAATACCGCGAGCGGATCGCCGCGCTCGGCTGGACACCCGAGGGCTTCGCCGCCGATTTCTCAGTCCCGCTGCGGATCGACGTCTCACGCATCCACGGCTGGTAACCGCTCGCTCCGCTCGCTCGGCGTTAGAAGATCAGGCTGCGATACGTGATCGTCCTTCGCATGCCGATCGCCTCGTAGACGCGGATCGCCGGTGCGTTCTCGGGCCGGACGAACAGGCAGACGCGTGGCGCCTGCTCGAGCAGCCGGCGGCAGAGGTCGCGCATGCCGCGCTGGGCGTAGCCGCGGTTCCGCACGGAGGGGTCGACCCAGACCTGCTGCAGCTGCACGGCATGGGGCGTCCAGGCGGAGGCCTCGGCCTTGAAGAGGATCTTCCCGCTCTCGAGCCAGAGCCACGAGCGTCCCTCGCCGATCTGCGCCTGGGTGCGCCAGCGGAAACCGTCGGGATCGTCCTCCAGCGGGTTGACCCCGATCTCCTCTGCGTGGGCCCCTGCACACGCCGGCACGAGCAGGCCGAGGTCGGCGAGCGTCGCCTCGCGCAGGCCGGTTCCGCCCGCTTCCGGCGCCTGCTCGAGCACGTACACCGGCTGGCCTGGGCGATCCTCGCGTGGCGAGGACATTCGCGGCCCCGCCTCCGTCCAGAGCTCGTCCACGGCGCGCTCCTCGCCGATCAGCATCCGCGCGCGGCTAGCTGCGGCGGCGCGCGCGAATGCACCGCACCCCGATCCCGAGGGGACGACGTTGGCACCGACGTGGCAGAGTGCCGTCAGGCGCCCGTCGGACGCGAGCGCTGAGAAGCGCCCGAGCCCCCGGCGGGCAACGTCCTCGAGGAAGACGCGCTCGACCGGATCCTCGGCGCAGAAGGCGAGGATCTGCGCCAGCGTCGGCTCCACGAGTGCCATGCGGCCATGGTCGCATAGGCTCCTCGTTATGCCTATCCACCTGCGTGCAGAGCCGGGCGACTACGCGGACGGCTGCCTTCTGCCCGGCGACCCGCTGCGCGCGAAGTACATCGCCGAGACGTTCTTCGAGGACGCCGTCGAGGTGAACCACGAGCGCGGACTGCTCGGCTACACGGGCACGTTCCGGGGCAAGCCCATCTCGGTCCAGTCGAGCGGGATGGGCTGTCCCTCCGCCGGGATCGTGATCGAGGAGCTGACGCAGCTCGGCGTGAAGAAGATCCTCCGGGTCGGCACGTGCGGCGGCCTCCAGCCCGACCTGCAGATGGGCGACCTGATCGTCGCAGTCTCGGCCACCCCGGCCGACGCGACGGCGTCGCACCTGGTCGGGGGCGAGCCGCACGCGCCCACCGCGGACTGGGAGCTCGTCCACGGGGCCGTTCACCACGCGAAGGAGCTCGGGAAAAAGCTGCGCGTCGGCGGCGTCGTCTCCAGCGACGTCTTCTACAACCCGGACAACGGCCAGTACCAGCGCTGGTCCGACCGCGGGATCCTCGCAGTCGAGATGGAGGCGGCGCTGCTCTTCACGCTCGGCGCCCTGAGGAAGGTCCAGGCCGGCTGCCTGCTGATCGTCAGCGACGTGGTCGTCGAGGGCGAGTTCAAGCGGATCACCGACGAGGACATGCGCGCGGCCGTCGACCAGATGACCGAGCTGGCGCTCGTCACGGTCACGGACGAGCATTAGCGGCCGCGCCGTCTTCCTGGTCAACCCCGCGTCGGCGGCCGGCTCGACGGGACGTCGGTGGCCGGCGATCGAGCGTCGAGCCGCAGCGGCCGGCCTCCGCGGCCGTGCGCTCATCTCCAGTCGGCCCGGGCAGCTCGCGGAGCTCGCGAGCGAGGCGGCCGGCGGCGGCGCCGAGGAGCTGGTGGTCGTCGGCGGAGACGGCACGGTGCACGAGGTCGTGGACGGGCTGATGCGGGCGGGACTCGCCGGGCAGGTGGAGCTGGCCGTCCTCCCGCTCGGCACGGGCAGGGACTTCGCGCGCAGCCTGCGGATCCCCCGGCGCCTGGACGCGGCGATCGCGGTCGCGCGAGGTGGGCGTGTGCGTAGCGTGGACGTCGGCCGGGCAACGTACACCGCGGGGGGCCAGTCGGTGGAGGCCTACTTCGCCAACTTCGCGGGCGCGGGGATCAGCGGCGAGATCGCGCGGCGTGCCAATACGACCACCAAGGTCTTCGGGGGCAGGCTCTCCTTCCTGTGGGCCACGATTGCGGTGTTCAGCCGCTGGCAGGCCGCGGACATGTCAGTGGAGCTCGACGGCGAAGAGAGGCGGGCACGACTGTTCGAGGCGCTGGCGATGAACGGGGACTACACCGCCGGCGGCATGCGGGCGGCTCCGCACGCGCAGCCCGACGACGGGCGCTTCGACGTCGTGCTGATCGGCGATTTCTCGAAGGCCGAATTCGCGACTACGTTCCCGAAGATCTACCGAGGCCGGCACGTGTCGCACCCCAAGGTCGAGATCCTCCGCGCCCGCAGCCTGCGGGTGGACGCTGCGACACCGCTCCCGATCGTGCTCGACGGCGAGCAGCCGGGCACGACCCCCGCTGCATTCGAGCTCATCCCCCGCGCGCTGCGCCTTCGCGTGCCGGCGTAGAGACGAGCCCTAGCGGGTCTTGCGCTGCCCGCTCGTCGACGGCTTCCGAGCCGTGCCGGTGCCCGTGCGCGTCGCCGCCGCCTTGCGTGTGCGGGTGGAGCGTTCGGGCTTCGAGAGCCCGTCCAGCCGCCGCTCGAGCTCGGTGACCCGCTTCTCGAGCGGATCGAGGCTGCGGATCTTCTTCGAGAGGTCGTCGACGCGCTCGCGCATCGAGTTCATGGCCTCGACGAAGCGGACACCGCCGAGCACCTCGGCGATGCGCTGAAACGCCTCCTCGCCCTGCTCGGCGAGCCTCGTGATCACGTCCTTCTGCTTGGCCTCCGCCATCGCCGGAACGATACCGCTATCCGACGCGCATGACCGTGTAGGTCACGCGGTAGCAGCCCTGTGCGTTGACCGGCGGGCACGAAGAGTGCTCGAGCCGCGCGTTCGAGCGGTGCTCGCCGAGGGCCGCAGCGGGCGAGGAATACCTGTCGGCGACGGTGCCCGGTGCGTCGTCTCCGACCAGATCGAGGAACTCGCCTGTTCCGGCGGGGCACGGCGAGGGCGGGACGGTGACGCTGTGCGCACTCAAGCTGCCGTTGTCGCACTCGCGGCCCGTGACCAGCACGCTCCACACCTGGCGGCGACCGACGTAGACATCGACGGTCCGGTGCAGCTGGATCGTCTGGTTGTCGACCGGACGGAGGAGCGGCCAAGGCTGCCAGATTCCCGCGACGTTGCTGTAGAGCACCCACTCGCCCGGTGGGTTCGTGATCTGGCCGGTCCGCGTGGTCTCGTTGCTGGTGCACGGTGGGTTGCAGCCGGGATCCATCGCGCGGCGGACAAGGATGCGGTCGAACGTCACCCGGAGGTGCACCGGCCTCGGCGAGGTGTCCCAGCCGACGAAGACGCGCTTCGCGACCACGACGCGGCGTCCCGCCGGAGCCGATACGTCGACCGTCACCACTGCGCCGTTCAGGCCCGGAGCTGCCTTGACTGCGGGGGCGCCGGGGCTCGAGCCGGCATCGACGACGCGCACGCGCATCCGCGTCTTCGCGCTCGGCCGCGGGGGCGCGCGGAGAGCGAACCGATACGAGCCGTTCACGTCCTGCCACCCAGTATCGGAGTCCAGGCACGACTTGAACGCCGCGGGATCGCCCTTCGTGCGATGCGCACAGTCCGCCGACGCGGCTGCCGGCGTTCCTTCGGTGGAGATTACGAGGTCGCCCTCGCGCTCGCCGGACGCGCTGCGCGCCGAGACGCCCTGCCGCTCGACCCAGAACGCGCGGGCCGGGTGCAGCTCGGTGCGCTCCCCTCCGCCCGACCAGTGGCCGCAGTCCCAGACCCAGCTGCCGTGAAGGTCCACACGATCCCCCGCCGACGGCCACGCGAACGGGGGGAACGCGGCCTGCTCCCACTCCACGTGGAGCCGGCCGGCCTCCTCGGCCTCCCCCACGCCGGCGAAGTTGCCCGTCCCGAGCAGGAAGCCCGCGGAGGAGTCCGGCTTCACGTTGAAGACGAAGTCGAAGGAGGAGTGTGAGACGGGGTCGTCCACGTCGCTCGGGTGCGCGCCGAGCCACGTCGGCCTCGCGTCGACGACGCCGGTCACCGCCTGCGGCGCCGGCGGCGGCCCCGCGGCGGGGCGCCCGGCGTCGC
>JBKOVL010000057.1:0-8682 GCA_046723895.1 Actinomycetota bacterium
AGGTGGATGCCGCCGTCCGGATCGTGGGTCGCGAGCACTGCGTAACGCCGCTCGCCGAGGAAGGACCGCAGCTTGTCCGTCAGCTCGCCCACCGGCGGAAGCCTCCCTCCGAGTCGATCACCTGGCCGGTGATCCACGGGCGCCGTCGGCGCACAGCCACGTGATCAGGCGAGCCGCATCGCCCGGCTCCGGCACTCGTCGTTCGCCTTTACCCACGCTGACAATCTGCAGGCAGCTTTGACGGCAAGTTGCTATTCAGGGGCTTGCACCCGCACGCATCGGCGTGGACGAGCACCGACCCGTCCGACTTGAAGATCAGCAGGCGCGTCGACTCCGGTAGCACCGCCGTCAGGCGGCCGGTGTAGCGGACCTCGCAGCGGGCGACGATGAGGCGCACCGGCCCGAACCGTAATGGCCCTTTCGGACGTGTTTGGGGACACTCCCCGACATTTCCGTCGCGGCCGCACGACTGCAACACTTGGTACGTGACCCCGAGCGTCGCCTGGATCGCCGTTGCCCCCGTCAAGGGGCTCGCCCTCCTGCATCCGGAGTCCGTCCGGCTGGAGCTGTTCGGCGTGCGCGAAAACCGCCGCTTCTACCTGATCGGCGATGACGGGCGCCTCCTCAACGGCAAGCAACTGGCGCCGCTCGTCCAGGTCCGGGCGGAATGGGACGAGGAGGCCGGCACACTCACGCTCGGCTTTCCCGACGGCGACATCCTTTCCGGCGAGGTCGTGCTCGGCGACGCCGTCACGACGAGCTTCTATGGCCGTCGCGAGGTCGAGGGCCGTCTGGTCACCGGGCCGTGGTCGGAGGCGATCTCGTCGTTCGCCGGCCAGGGGCTCCGCCTCGTCCAGCCGTGCGAGCTCGGCGCGGGCGTCGACCGAGCGGGCGGGCCCGTCACGATCCTGTCCACCGGCTCGCTCGAGGCCTTTCGCGACGCGGCCGGTCTCGCCGAGCCGGTCGACGCCCGGCGATTCCGGATGCTGTTCGGCGTCGAGGGCGTGGAACCGCACGAGGAGGACTCCTGGATGGGAAGGCGCGTCGGGTTCGGCGAGGCCGCTGTCGAGGTGCGGGGCAACACCGGCCGCTGCCTCGTCACGAGCCGTCACCCCGACAGCGGCGCGCGCAACCTCCCGACACTCGACGTGCTTGCCGAGTACCGGGGCAGCGTCGAGACCACCGAGCGGCTCGCGTTCGGAGTCTGGGGAGCGGTGACCGTGCCGGGCGTCGTGCGGCTGGGCGATCCCGTCGTCGCCTGACGGGCCCGGCGATGCATCCGGACGACGCCGTCGGTTCCGCACCAAGGGCCGTACCCTGCTCGACCTCTACGACGAGCCGCTCGACGGCTCGGCCGGCGACGTCGTCCACGGCGTCGCGGACATCCTGCTCGAGGAGCTCGAGCGCAGCCGCGATCGCCAGATGCGCGACATCGTCGCGACGATCCAGAGCGACCAGTACCGGCTGATCACGCGGGAGCCGGGGGGGCGTGCTCGTCGTCCAGGGCGGCCCCGGGACCGGAAAGACCGCGGTTGGGCTCCACCGCGCGTCATGGCTGCTCTACACCTACCGCCGCGAGCTGGAGCGGAGCGGAGTCCTCGTCGTCGGCCCGAACCCGGTGTTCATGGACTACATCTCGCACGTTCTGCCGATGCTCGGCGAGGAGCGCGTCGAGCAGCGCGCGATCGACGAGCTCGCCGGCGTCGAGGCGTCGCGGGCCGAACAGCCGGCGGTCGCCCGCCTGAAGGGCGATGGGCGGCTCGCCGGCGTGATCGCGGCCGCCGTGGCCGCGCTGCCGCGGCCGCCGACGGAGCTGCTCGCCGTCCGGCTGGAAGGGGTCGAGCTCAGGCTCCCGCCCGAGCAGGTCGCGGCACTGGTCGAGGCGGCGCCAGGCGGAAACGTCGAGCCACGCGGCCGGGCGCGAGCGGCTCCGGACGAAGCTCGCGCGCGCCTTCTACGAGCGCTACGCGAGGCGCCTCGGGGTCGCCGCCTACTTGTCGTTCGAGGAGCTCGAGGCGTCGCTGCGGAGAGGCGGCTTCATCACCCGCACGCTCGACGCGCTCTGGCCGCGCCCGAAGCCCGAGCAGCTCGTCCGCCGGCTGCTGACGAACGCCGAGGCGCTCGCCGCTGCCGCGGACGGGATCCTCGACGACGAGGAGCAGCACGTGCTCCAGTCGAGCCGCGGCAGGGCCTGGAGCGAGGCCGACCTGCCGTTGCTCGACGAGGCCCGGGCGCTGATCGAGGGCGCCGGCCGTCCGCACGGCCACCTGATCGTCGACGAGGCGCAGGATCTGACGCCGATGCAGCTGCGCATGCTCGCCCGGCGCTCGACCGGGCCGATGACGGTTCTCGGCGACATCGCGCAGGCCGCGGGCCCGATCTCGTATACCGGCTGGAAAGAGCTCGCCGGGGGACTGTCCCCGGACGTGCCTTTTCATGTCGAGGAGCTGCGACTCGCCTACCGCGTTCCGCGGCAGGTGCTCGAGCTCGCGCTCCCGCTGCTGCCGCTGATCGCACCCGACGTCGCCGCGCCGATCGCCTACCGCGAAGGCGACGAGCCGCCGCGCTTCGTCCCCGCGGCGCCGGAGCATTTCGTCGCGACCGCGCTCCGCGAGGCGGGACGGGAGGCGCAGCGGGAGGGGCGCACGGCACTGATCGCCCCCGCCGCGCTCGTCACCGAGCTCGCACCGCTGCTCCCCGGCCAGGAGACGGCGTTCGACGAGCTGGCCGCGCCGATCCAGGTGCTCACCCCCCGTCAGGCAAGGGCCTCGAGTTCGACAGGGTCGTGCTGGTCGAGCCGGCGCGCATCGTCGCCGCCGCCGACAGGGTCGATGGCCTGCGCGCGCTCTACGTTTCCCTCACCCGCGCGACGAAGACCCTCGTCGTCGTCCACTCGGAGCCGCTCCCGGCCGAGCTCCGAAAAAGTTCTCGCTCTTTGCGCAAATCCGCCCGGCACGAAGCTTGAAAGCTCGTTCTCGGTCTCGTAGCGTGCCCGGTGCAGCGAGCACGGAGCGCGAGTAAGTCGAAGTCGCTTCCGGAGGTCGTACGGGGAAGGCCGCCAGGCCCAGTCGAAAAGCCACTGGAAGCGGTGGATGAAAGCGCCACCGGCTCGCTGAACCTATTTCACGCGGGGGGACTTGTCCCCCCACGAACCCCCCTCTCGCTCGCTTCGCTCGCATCGTCTGCTGCCGTCGCGCGGAAGCTGGCCGCGCCCGCACATGTCGGGCGCGGCGGCGGAAGTCCTAGCCTGCTCCCTTCATCCGAGCCGGAGCCCGCGGAAGGCCGCGAGCAGCCCGGCCTGGAACTCGGGCGAGAGCGACTCGGCCTCGATCGTCCCGGAGACGCGGATCATCGCCCTCATTTGCTCGAGATAGTGCGTGCAGTGCGGGCACGTGTCCAGGTGCGCCTCGAACGACGTCCGCAACTCGGCGTCCATCGCCCCCTCGAGGTAGTCCGTGTTCTCCTCGACGATCTCCTGGCAGATCAGCTGGTGGGCGATCATTCCCGCTCCGCCGCCGGCAAAGCCGGCACCTCCGCTCCTGGGTCGCCTCCGTCAAGCCTACGGCTCCTGTTCATGCCTCCTCTTCCAGGTATCGCTCGAACGCGGCTCGGACCTTCGCCCGTGCGCGATGGAGCAGTACGCGCTGATTGGTCTCGGAAAGGCCGAGAACGTTGCGTGCCTGCTCGGCGGAGAGGCCCTCGAGGTCGCGTAGCGTGATCACCGCACGTTGGTTCGGAGGCAGCGCCGCGATCGCGTCCTCGATCGTCTTCCGCGCCTCACCCGCGAGCAGCCGCTCCTCGGGGATGCCGCGCGGCGGCGCCCTCCAATGCCCGTCGCGCGCAAAGCGGTCGGCGTCGACCGCGGTCTCGCCCTCGTCGCCGTCCCGTGCGAAGGACGAGAACGGCATCGTCCGCCGCTCGCGCTGCCCGCGCGTCTTGGCCTTGTTCGTCAGGATCCGGAACAGCCAGGTCTTCAGCGACGAGCGGCCCTCGAAGCGCTCGAGGCCGGTGACGACCGCAAGCCAGGTGTCTGCGACGACCTCCTCCGCAGCCGACGGCGTCGGCACGTACAGCATCGCCACACGCAGGAGCGAGGGGCCGTACTTGTCGACGAGCGCCATGAAGGCGGCTTCGTCGCCTGTACGCAGCCGACCGAGGAGCTCGGCGTCCTCGTCTGGGGAAAATGCCGTCGCCGTCCGCCGACGATAACCGCCAGCGTCCGCGCGCGACCGGCCAGCACAGCTCGACGGCCTCGCCCCGGACCCCGAGCAGCTCCTCGAACAGGTTCGTGACCACGCAGACGTGGTTCGGGACGATCCGCACCTCCGCCTCGTGCAGCGTCTGGCACGTCACCCCGGCGGCGCCGAGCGCAACCTGCCGCCGGGCGATCTCGACGCACTTGTGCGTCTTGACGTGCGGGCGGTTCGCAAGACCGAGCTCGTCGCAGTGCGCCTGCCAACGCGTGAGGTTCGACTCAGCCGGTCGAGGTCGACGACCGCGGCCGGGGTCGCGACGTCGAGGGTCACGACCGCCGCGCGACCGCGTCGAGCTCGACGAGGATCCCGCCGGGAAGGTCGGCGCCGACGGTCGTTCGCACGGGATACGGCTCGGGGAAGTGCTCGCGATAGACCGCGTTGAAGCCCGCGAAGTCGTCGAGGTCGGCGAGGAACGCGGAGACCTTGAGCACGTGTTCGAGCCCGCAGCCGGCCGCGGCCAGGCACGTGCGGAGGTTCTCGATCGCCTGTCTGGTCTGCACCTCGATGCCGCCCTCGACGAGGTTGCCGTCACGGTCGTGAGCAACCTGGCCTGCCGTGAACACGAGGTCGCCGCTCTCGACCACGGGCGAGTACGGTGCTGCCGGCCGAGCGAGCCCGTCCGGCTGGATCGCCCGCTTCACGCGGGCTCCAGGCGGGCCCCTGTTACCGCGTCGAAGACGTGCGCCTCGTCGATGCGGGGGGAGAGGGACACCTTCGCCTCACGCTCGGGCACGTGCCGCGAGTCGCTGCGCGCGACGAGCTTGATCTGCTCGCCGCCGTAGTCGGCGACGCAGAAGACGTAGGCATCGGCCCCGAGCTCCTCGACCACCTCGACGCGAGCCTCGATCCCGCCCGCTGAGAGGTCGAGCGCCTCCGGGCGCAGACCGAGCACGACGGACCCGTTCGTGGCCGGTAGGCCCGCGGGCAGCGGAACGTCCACGCCGCAGAACGAGCACCCTTTCCCCTTGAGCGGTACCTCGAGCAGGTTCATCGACGGTGAGCCGATGAAGCCGGCGACGAACGTGTTCGCCGGCCGCTCGTACAGCACACGGGGGACGTCGCACTGCTGGAGCCGCCCGTCCTTCAGCACGGCGACGCGGTGCCCGAGGGTCATCGCCTCGCCCTGGTCGTGGGTGACGTAGACGGTGGTCACCCCGAGGCGGGTCTGGAGGGCGGCGATGTCGGCGCGCATCTGGACCCGGAGCTTCGCGTCGAGGTTCGAGAGCGGCTCGTCCATCAGGAAGACGCTCGGCTGGCGGACGATCGCGCGGCCCATGGCCACCCGCTGACGCTGCCCGCCGGAGAGCTGTCCCGGCTTGCGCGCGAGGTACGGAGTCAGCTCGAGCAGCTCGGCGACCTCGCGGACGCGCCGCTCGCGCTCGGCCTTCTTCATGCGCGCGATCTTGAGCGGGAAACCGATGTTCGCCGCGACCGTCAGGTACGGGTAGAGCGCGTAGTTCTGGAACACCATCGCCACGTCGCGGTCCTTGGGGGGCACGTAGGTGACGTCGCGGTCGCCGATGTAGATCCCGCCCGCGTCGACCTCCTCGAGCCCGGCGAGCATCCGCAGCGCGGTCGTCTTGCCGGAGCCGGACGGCCCGACGAGCACCATGAACTCCCCGTCCGCGATGTCGAGGTCGAGCGCGTCGACCGCGGGCTCGTCGTTGCCGGGGTAGACGCAGGTCGCCTGCCGGTAGTGCACCTCAGCCATCGACCACCTCCGAGAGCTCCGTGCGAACGCGCGCGCGTGCCTCACCGTCCGCGCCGAGCTTGTCCAGGGCGAGCAGCGCTGCCCCGACGATGGGCGGCGCGCCCGTCACCCGGACGGCGACCCCGGGCAGGCCGGCGCGGATGCGCTCCACCACACGCGAATTCTCTCCCTGGAGCAGCCCGCCGCCGAGGAGAACCTCGACCTCGCTGCCGTCGAGCTCGAGGCGGGCCAGGGCGGCGCCGGCCAGCGCGACCACCTCGGCCGCGAGCTGGTCGACGATCCCCGCGGCGACCTCGTCGTGCTCGGCCTCTGCGAAGACGATCCGCGCCAGCTCGAGGACGCGACGTTGGGGCACCCGCCCGCCGTGGATCGCCTCAGCCAGCTCGTACGGCGTCTCGAAGCCAAAGTGCGCCGGCACCGCCTGCTCGAGCGTCGTCTTCGCGCCCCGGCCGTCGAAGCTGCGTGCCGCCTTCGAGACTGCCGCCAGCCCGACGTCGTACCCCCCGCCCCAGTCGCCCGTGATCGCCCCGAGCGCAGGGAAGCGAACCTGCCGCCCGTCGGGGGCGACGCCGACGCAGTTGATCCCTGCGCCGCAGACCACGGCGACCCCGTAGCCCTGCTCCGTCCCGGCCCGAAGCACTGCGAACGTGTCGTTGACAACGGTCGTGGTCGCAGCCCAGTCGTGGCCGGAGACGAGCTCGGCGAGACGCTCTTCCTCGCGGGGAAAGTCGACGCCTGCCATGCAGAGCATCGCGACAACGGCCTGCCCGCCGTCCAGCCCGGCGTGCGCACGCGCCTCGTCGAGCAGACCGGCCAGCACGCGCATGCACCCCTCCTCGCCGATGTGGTGCGGCGAGCTCTGCGGGCCGCGGGCGAAGCCGAGCAGCCGGCCGTCCTCGCCGACGAGCGCGAGGTCGGTCTTGGAGTTGCCGCCGTCGACGGCAAGGAGCACCGTCACGCCGCCACCGCCTCGAGCGCGAGCCGGTCGAGCAGGTCCTCGCTCAACTCGTACTGGGCGATCAGGGGGTGCGTCAGCAAGGCCTTCTTCGCCGTCACCGGGTCGCGGGTCACGGCCGCCTCCGCGGACAGGCGCTCGTAGGCGGCGACGTGCTGGACGAGGCCGAGGAGCTCCGGCGCCAGCGGCGCCTGCGGAAGCGGCACCGGTCGACCGCCTGCAACCCGGGCAGGCACCTCGACGACGTCGTCCTCCGCGAGCCCGGCGAGCGTGCCCTCGTTGCGGACGTCGACCTCGTGCACCTCGTCCGTCCCGTGCAGCAGCGAACGCACGAGCCCGGCGGCCGCCTCGCTGTAGAAGGCGCCGCCCCGCTGTTCGAGCAGCGCCGGCTTCTCGTCCAGCCCCGGGTCGCGGTACAGATCGAGCAGGCCTTGCTCGATCTCCGCCACGGTCGCCGCCCGCGGCACGCCGTCCAGCTGCTCCGCGAGCACGGCGTCGTGCGCGTAGAAGTAGCGGAGGTAGTAGGAGGGCACGGCGCCGAGCTCGTCGAGCAGCCGGCGCGGAAGGTGCACCTCGTCGGCGACCGCTTCTCCGTGCGCCGCCAGCAGCTCCGGCAAGACGTCCTCGTCGTCGACCCGCACCGCCCGCACCCAGGTCAGGTGGTTGAGCCCGACCTGGTCGACGACGACGCCGGTGGGGTCGACGCCGAGCAGCGCCGCGAACCGGCGCTGGAGCGTGATCGCGACGTTACAGAGCCCGACCGCTCGGTGGCCCGCGTCGAGCAACGACCGGGTGACGATCCCGACCGGGTTGGTGAAGTCGACGATCCACGCGTCAGGCCCGGCGAGCTCGCGGACTCGCTCGGCGATCTCGAGCACGACCGGCACCGTCCGCATCGCCTTCGCGAAGCCGCCGGCTCCTGTCGTCTCCTGGCCGATGCAGCTGCACGGAAGCGGCGCCGTCTCGTCGAGCAGGCGCGCCGCCTGGCCGCCCACCCGGATCTGGACGAGAACGAAGTCGGCGCCCTCGACCGCAGGATCGAGCTCGCCGGTGAGCTCGAGCCGACCGCGGAATCCGGCGCGGTCGAGCATGCGCCCGGCGAGCCCGCCGACGACCTCGAGCCGCTCGGCGTCGATGTCGTGCAGGGCGAGCTCGTCGAGCTCCAGCCCGGCCAGGCCGGCGACCAGCTCGGGCGTGTAGGTCGAGCCCGCTCCGACGGCGGCGAGCTTCATCCCTTTACACCCGTGAGCGTGACGCCCTCGACGAACGCGCGCTGCGCGACGAAGAAGAGGATGATCACCGGCGCCATGACCACGAGCGTCGCCGCCATCGTCAGGTTCCACTGCACCTGGTGCAACGAGCGGAACTGCGAGAGGCCGATCGAGAGCACCCAGTTGTGTGAGTTCTCGCCGACGTACAGGAGCGGCAGGAAGAAGTCGTTGAAGGTGTAGAGGACGGAGAAGAGGGCGACCGCCACGATCGCCGGCTTCGCCAGCCTCAGCACGACTGTCGTCAGGATGCGGAACTCGCCGCACCCGTCGACGCGCGCCGCGTCGAGGTACTCGTCCGGGATCGTCAGGAAGAACTGGCGCAGCAGGAAGATCGAGAACGCGTCGCCGAGCCAGTTGGGGATGATCAGGGGCCAGAGCGTCCCGATGAAGTGGATGCCGAGGAAGTCGCCGACCTTGGCCCACATCACGTAGACGGGGACGATCGAGACCTGCGGCGGCAGCATCAGCGCGATCAGCACGACGATGAAG
>JBKOVL010000221.1:0-13568 GCA_046723895.1 Actinomycetota bacterium
ACTGCCGATGATCCCCCAGACACTGACCGGGAAGAAGCTCGAGCTCCCGGTCAAGCGCATCCTCACCGGGGTTCCCGCCGCCGAGGTCGTCAGCCCCGATGCGCTCGCGAACCCCGCCTCGATCGAGCCGATCGTCGCCTACGCGCGCGACAGGAGGGCTTAGGACGCGGCGCCGGCGGCGGCGACCCCGGCCGGGGGCAGCGGCGCCTTGCCGAGGATCAGGTCCGAGGCCTTCTCGGCGATCATCAGCGTCGCCGCGTGCGTGTTCGCGCGCGTGACGGTCGGCATCACCGAGGCATCGACCACCCGGAGGCCCTCGACGCCGTAGACGCGGAGCTCGGGGTCGACCACCGACCCCATCGCGCACGTCGAGGTCGGGTGGTAGACGGACTGCGCCGCGCGCGCGACCCAGTCGAGGAGGTCCTCCTCCGAGTCGGAGTCGGGAACGCTGAGGGGCTCTCGCTCGACCGCCTCGAGCGCGGGCTGCCGGGCAATCTCGAGCGCGATCCGCATGCCCGCGAGCATGCTCGCCCGGTCCTCCTGCGTCGTGAGGAAGTTGCAGAGCACCTTCGGCTTCGAGTCGGGCAGCGGCGTGCGGAGGCTGACCTTGCCGCGCGAGGTCGTCTTCACGATCACCGGGCCGAAGGCGTAGCCGTTGTCGGGCGGAGGCGTCAGACCCTCGTCGAAGAAGGGCGCGGCCGCAAAGTGGAACTCGACGTCCGGCGCGGGCAGGTCCGGACGCGTACGGAAGAACCCGCCCGCCTCCGGGTAGTTCGAGGTCAGCGGTCCGCGGCCCTCGCGCTCGAGCAGCGCGAAGTTCTCGGGCGTGAAGATGCCGAAGAGACCCGGCCGGTCGGTGAGGAAATTGACGTTCACCATGCAGTGGTCCTGAAGGTTCCGGCCGACCGGCAGCTCCTGCCGCACGGGGATCCCGAACGGCTCGAGCTCCTCCGCCGGCCCGATGCCGGAGAGCATCAGCAGCACGGGCGACTGGTAGGCGCCGGCGGAGAGGATCACCTCGCGCTCGGCTCGCACGGTCTCGCGGATGCCGTCGCGGACGAGCTCGACGCCGACCGCACGCTCGCCCTCGAAGACGAGCCGCTCGACGAAGACGCTCGAGGTGACCTCCAGGTTCGGCCTGTTCTCCGCCGGATGGAGGAACGCGTCGGCAGCGCTGCACCGCATGCCGTTGCGCTGGGTGAGCTGGAAGCGCGACACGCCCTCCGGTCGGTCGACGTTCAGGTCGTCGATCAGCTCGTAGCCCGCCTGCGCCGCGGCCTCGAGCTGCGCGTCGACCAGCGAGGACATCGAGCGGCTGTCGGACACGGCGAGGGGGCCGCCCACGCCGTGGAACTCGCTTTCGCCCCGCTCGTTGTCCTCGGAGCGCTTGAAGTACGGGAGCACCTCGTCGTAGCTCCAGCCCTCGCAGCCGGAGGCGGCCCAGTCGTCGTAGTCGAGCCGGTTGCCGCGGAGGTAGATCATCGCGTTGATCGAGCTCGATCCGCCGATCACGCGCCCGCGCGGCAGGTAGAGCCGGCGCCCGCCGAGGCCGGGCTCGGGCTCGCCGAGCAGGTCCCAGTCGACGCTCGACTTGAACGCGAGCGGGAACATCGCCGGGACGTGGAGCTCGGCCGCGTTGTCGGGGCCGCCCGCCTCCAGGAGGCGAACCGTCACCCCGGGATCCTCGCTGAGCCGGGACGCGAGCACGCATCCGGCCGAGCCCGCTCCGACGATCACGTAGTCGGCCACGGCGGGAACTATCCCACTTGTCGGGACGCATGTCCAACAGTTAGCTTCCGCGGGTGGCGGACGACGTGCTCGGGCTCTACTGGACGACCTCCGGCCCGGTCGACGTCCACTACGGCCGGGAGTGGAGCCTCTTCGACCTGCGCGACCGGTGCGAGCAGGCCGCCCGCGTCGGCTTCAGCGGGATCGGGCTCTGGCACGCCGATCTCGAGCACGTCCTCGAGGCGCGCACGCTCGCCGAGATCGCGGCGCTCCTCGACGAGTTCGGCCTTCGGCACCTCGAGCTCGAGTTCCTCTGGGAGTGGTTCCTCGATCCCGGGGACGATCGGCGGCAGAAGAGCGACGAGCGGCGGGGGCTGCTGTGGGAGGCGGCGGCAGCCCTGCACGCGCACCACGTCAAGGTCGGGAACATCCCCGGCAGCCCCTGCGATCTCGGGCGGCTGACCGAGGCCTACGCCGAGCTCTGTTCCGACGCCGCCGAGCGCCACGACGCGAAGGTGGTCTACGAGTTCATGCCTCCGGACGTCAACGTCCAGGACCTGGAGACGGCGCTCGCGATCGTCGAGGACACGGACGCACCGAACGGCGGCCTGGCGATCGACACCTGGCACATGGCCAAGCTCGGGGTCTCCGCCGGCGACCTCCGCAGCGTCCCCGCCCGCCACCTCGGCTGGGTCGAGCTGAGCGACGGCCACTTCCGGAACCTGCCGGACCCCGTCGACGAGACGATCAACCACCGCGAGCTGCCTGGCGAGGGCGAGTTCCCGATCCGCGAGTACGTCGCCGCCGTCCGCGCTGCGGGCTACGAGGGGCCGTGGGGAGTCGAGGTGCTCTCGCAGAAGCTGCGTGCCCTACCGATCGAGGAGATCTTCGACCGCGCAGCAGAGACCACCCGCGCGCAATTGGCCTAGACCTTGGTCGCCCGGTAGGACTTGCGCACGACCTCGACGTAGGGCACCGGACCGACTGTCGCCCGGATCTCCGTCTGGACGTGCGGCTCCACGGTCGGCTTCGACGAGCCGCCGCCCTCCTCGCCCCACACGAGGGTGACCTCGGTGCCCGGCTCGGAGTACTCGGGCTCGACGATCGCGAGCGTCAGCATCTTCCCCTCGTTGGCGCTGTAGCCGATCCAGGTGGAGAGCCCGACTGTCTCGCCGTCGGCCGTGACGGCGTCGAACGGATGCATCGAGTAGACGGCGGAGGGCCAGTCGATGAACTTCGCCCGGTCGGCCTTCCCGAACATCGTCCCGATCGTCGCGGTCACGGCGTCGTCGTCCAGCGCGAGGGTGACCTTCCGCCGGTGCTCGCCCTCGGCCGTCCGCTCCAGCGCCTCTCGGCCGATGAAGTCGTGGTCGAACTTGACGTAGCTCGCGTAGCCGAGGTCCCAGGGGGTGAGGTAGTAGTCCTCGATGTCGGGCGAGGTGAAGCTGCCGCCGATCGACGCCTTGCCCTCGTAGCCGTCCGCGGGCAGCCACTCGCGGTAGGCCCTCAGCGACTCGCCGGTGTAGACGGCCGGGAGCGGCGAGGGGATCCAGCCCGACTCGAGCGTGTTCGAGGAGTACGCCCGCCCTCCGACCTGCCGCAGGCCGTACTCCTCGCCCGCCGCGAGCAGCGCCTCGTGGACGGCCGGCTCGTCGTCCCACGGGCCGAAGAGCTCCCAGCCCGGCTGGCCGACCATTCCGTGACGCAGGGCGCGGACCTCCTTGCCCGCGATCTCGACCGTCGTCATGTTGAAGAACCGGAGCTCGGGCGGCTTCGCGTCGAGCGCGCGCTCGATCACGGCCATCGCGTTGGGGCCCTGCACCTGGAACCGGTACGAGCGCCGACGTCCGTCGGTCCGGAGCGCAGTCCGCTGGTCGAGCTCGAGCCGGACGTCGTACCCCCCGGTCTCGGCGTGATAGGTGATCCAGTTGAGGGCCGGCGCGCGGCCGACGAGGTTGTAGCGGTCCTTCACCAGATGGAAGAGGATCACGTCGCCGATGACGTAGCCCTCTGGCGTGCACGGGACGAAGTGCTTGGCCTTGTCGACGGTGAAGCCCTCGAAGCTGTTGATCGCCAGCCGGGAGAGCAGCGTCGCGGCGTCGGGGCCCTTCACCGCCAGCTCGGCCATGTGGAACGACTGGTTGAACAGCACGCAGGTCTGCTGCCAGGCGGTCTGCTCGTCACGCCAGTTGGTGTACTCGGCGGGCACGCCCGGGTAGACGTTCGGTCCCGCCTGCGAGTTGCGCAAGAGCTCGACGGGGCTCTCGACGCTGCCGAGCAGGTCTTCGAGACTCTGTTCGCTCATGGTCGCCTCCTTCTCCGGCGGCGTCCCGGAGGCGCTCGCCGAGGTAGCTCGCGATCTACAGACGGGGTGGCGGCGGTCAGGCGGCGGAGACTCTGCCTTGGCGCCGGAGCTCGCTCGGCGAGCAGCCGTACGCCGAGCGGAAGAGGCGGCTGAAGTGCGGTGCGCCGGGCAGGCCCCACCGGCTCGCGATCGCGAGGATCGTCTCGCTGCGGAGCGAAGGGTCGAGCAGGTCGCGGCGGCAGTGCTCCAGGCGCGCTGTCCGGATCCACCGGCACACGCTCTTTCCCTCGGACTGGAAAAGCTTGTGCAGGTAGCGCGTCGAGACGAAGCTCGCGCGCGCGATCTCCTCGGGGTCGAGGTTCCGGTCGCCGAGGTTCGCCTCGATGAAGGACTGCGCGTTGAGCAGGATCTCCGCCCGCGAGCGTGGCCTCGCCGGCTCGCGCGTCCGCACCGGCGCGGTGTACAGGCCACGGACGAGGTCGAGCACGCAGTCCACCGTGTTCGGTGCGTCCGCCTCGGTGATCGTCCCGTCCCCCAATCCCGCGACGAGACTGCGGAAGAACGCGACCGCTGCCCGCGGCAGCCCCTCCGTGCCCGAGATCCCGATCGCGGTCAGCCTGCTGATCTGCGCCTCCTCTCGGCCGAGGAGCTGCTTCGGCACCCGCACGACCAGCGACTCGTACTGCAGGTCCGCGCGGAAGATCACCGGGTGAGAGGTCTCGTAGCTGATCACGTCCCCGATGCGGGCCATCCCTGTCCGCCCTTCCTGCGCCGCGTTGATCCGGCCGCGCAAGACGACCGAGAGGTGCAGGCACTCCGGGTCGCAGGCCGCGATCGCCCGCGAGGTCCGCATCATCGTGTTCGGTGCCGCGGAGATCCGGAAGAGGCTGAGCGGCCCGAGCTCGTACCCCCACATCCTCGCGCCGAACTCGTCCCTGGCCGGGCTCCGGATCTGGACCGGGAGGTAGGCCTTGGAGGATGACTCCGACCAGAACTCCAGCCGTTCCGAGGCCGGGACCGTGGCCGTGTCGATCAGGAGCATTCGAAACCGGCCGGATGCAGGGCCATTGCCGCCCAGATCTTCTCCCCCCGGGTGCCGGAGAGCAAACCGTCACAGTCACGCCACCGCCTCCTGCGCGGCCTCGGCCGGCTCGCGCGCCTTGTGCTTCTTCTTCGCCTCTCGCTTGCGCCAGGTGGCGCCCGCGATGCCGTCTGGGTTCTGGATCAGGGTGACGATCAGGGCGAGGCCGGCGAAGAGCAGGGCCCAGTTGCCGGAGATCCCGAACCACTTCTCCAGCGCGTACGGGAACAGCGCCTCGACCGAGATCAGGCCGGCGATGAGCGCGCCCGAGACCATCGTGATCCCGCCGACGTAGGCGAAGGCGATCAGGCCGAGGGCGGTCAACGCTGAGAAGCGGTTGACCGTGACCGAGCTGAAGTTGTAGCCGTACAGCGCGCCGCCGAGCCCGGCGATGAACGAGCTGATCCCGAACGCGGCGAACTTCACGTTCCGGACGTTGATGCCGGCCGCCGCGGCGGCCCGCTCGTTCGAGCGCACTGCGAGCATTCGCTGCCCGAGACTGGAGCGGCGCAGGTTCGCGACGACCAGGCCGAGCGCGACGGCGACGCCCAGGACGAAGAACCCGAACACGGGGCTCGGCACCTTGCCGTCCAGCCCTCGAAACGGTCCATATGGTCCGAGGTCGATCCCGAGCTTCGGTTCCGGAACCGGCGAGCTGGACGTCCCGCCGCCCCAGGTCGAGTTGAGGAAGACGAACTGCTCGATCGCCACCGCCCCGGCGAGCGTGACTACGGCGAGCCCGACGCCGCGCACGCGGAGCGCCGAGGCCCCGACGACGAGCCCGCACACGGTCGCGCCGACCGCGCCGATCAGCATCCCTGCCGGGAAGCCGACGCCATGGTCGACGGCGAGGTGGGAGAGGATGAAGCCGGACACCCCGGCGAGCGCCAGCTGGACGACGGTGATCTGCCCGACGTAGCCGGTGACGACGACGAACGAGAGGCACATGATCATGGCCAGCAGCGACGTGATCAGGGCCTGCCGGAAGTCGTAGGGCAGGACGATCAGCGCGATGACCGCCGCGGCGGTGCCGAGGAGCGCGCTCTGCCACAGCCACCGCGCCCGCGGTGCGTAGGGCAGCCGCTGCTCGACGAGCTCGCCGCGGCTCGGCAGGCTCGTGCCGCGCATGAACATCGCGACCACCATCAGCACGAACACGAGCAGCTGCTGCACTCCCGGCATGGCGACGCCGTTGTCGGTCGGGAACCAGCTCTGCGTCTGGAGGTAGTAGAGGATGTTCTCGAGCATCCCGATCGCGAGCCCGACCAGGCAGGCGATCCAGAACGAAGTGAAGCGCGCGAAGAGGGCGGCCGTCAGCGCCGGGACGACCTGGAGCGGGAGCGCGTTCGGGTCCAGCTGCGTGATCGAAGCGGCCAGGACGCCGAGTGCGCCCGCGACGAAGGTGCCGAGCAATGTGCTCGCCAGCGCGAGCCGGTCCGGCGAGAGCCCCATCAACATGGCGGCGATCTCGTTCTCGGAGGCCGCGCGCGTCGCGAGCCCGAACTTGGTCAACCGGTAGGCAAGCGAGAGCGCGCCCGTGGCGGCGAGGATGATCCCCGGCAGGATGAAGCGGTCGATCGGGACGTTCGAGCCGAACACGGTGACCGTGCCGCGGGGTAGCACCGGCGGCTGGGGCTTCGTCCCGATGCCGAAGGCCAGCGACACCGCGGCCTGGGCGACGAGCAGCAACCCGAGCGAGGCGGCCAGCTTGGCGAGCGGCGCAGCCGTGCGCAGCGGGCGAAAGACACCGAACTCGACCAGCAAGCCGAGGGCGAGCAGCACAAGGAACGTGATCACGAGCGCCGGCGCCGTCGGCACATGCACGCCGTAGCTCCCCGTCTTCAGCGACCAGTACGAGTAGCCGGCGACCATCGCGACCGCGCCGGTCGCGAGGTTGATGATCCCCGAGCCGCGGAACGTGACGACGATGCCGACGGCGATCCCCGCGATCAGCGACCCCGCCCCGAGGCCGAGGATCGCGAAGAGGACGATCTGCTGCCAGTCCATGTCCGGGGAGTCTCCCTGGGAGGCGGGGACGCGGTCGCGGCCCCGCCTGGCGAGGGAGGAGGTGCTGTCAGTCGAGCTTGAAGGACGGAGGCGGTTGGAGGAACGGCGTGATGCGCTTGAACTTCCCGGCCCCCAGGTACTGGAAGAACTGCGTCCGGTCGTTGCACGCCGCCGGCTCCCCTGGGTACTTCCCGCACTGGAGGCTCGGTGCGCCGAGGGCCTGGGGCCCCCGGAAGTTCCGGATCGCTGCGGTGAACTTCGCGGAGGTCATGTTCCTGACGCCGATCTCGTTCATCAGCTTCACCGTCGTCAGGATCTGCCCCCAGGCGACGATCACCCACGCGTCCGCCGCGAGCTTCGGCTGTCCGACGGCTTTCAGGCCGCGCAGAAACGGAGGCACCGCCGGATCGGTCGTGTCGAAGCCGAGCGACGAGGCGATCCCGTAGATCCACTTGGGCAGGTCACCGCCGAGCCCCGCCGGAACAGCCGGGTCGAGGCAGAGCGGGTTGGAGACGACCGGCGTCTTGCTCTTCCCGAGCGTCTGGAGCGCCTTGGCGATGTTCACGCATCCGGCCGCGTTCGACTGGGGGACGATCATGTCGGCGTTCTGGGCGCCCGCCGCCGTCAGCGGCCCGGTCAGGTCGGTTGCGGTCGCGGAGAAGCCGACGAGCGTGGTCTTGATCCCCGCCGAGTCGAGGCTGTCCTTCTCGACCTTCGCGCCGTGATCGATCCCGGGGACCTGGGGATAGACGACGGCCGCAGTCTTCGCGTGCAGGACGTTCTTTCCGAGCGTGCCCCATGGGCCGAGGACCGAGTCGTTCGTCCCGAAGAGCGCGAAGCCGGTCTTCCGCTGGGCGTCGACCGGCAGCAGCTCGACTCCGCCGACGGTTGGCTTCCGGTTGCCGAGCGCGGCGTAGAACGACTGGTTGCCGACGGCGACCGCCCCGAACATGACGACCTGGATCCGCCTGTCGTTCGCGAAGCGCTGGCCGCACTTCGTGCCTTCCTCCTCCGCGGAGGTCGTGAAGCAGTAGCTGACGACGAGCGGGTGGCCCTGCACGCCGCCGAGGTACTTGTTGACGTACTGGACGGCGGTCCTGATGCCGCTCGTCCAGCCCGGCCCGACGAGGACCTGGCCTCCCTGCGTGTTGATCGCACCGATCACGACCGGAGACAGACGCGGCTTCGCCGGGCCCGCCTTCCCGCCGACGTAGCTGAGGTAGTTGGTGACTGGGCCCCGCGCGTCGCCGCGCCCGACCGCGAGCGGCACCGCGACGGCGAGCGTGAGCCCGACGACTCCGGCAAGGATCGCGAGCCGTCCCAGCGTGGCCTTGTCTCGAGACCTCATGTCCGTTCAACCCCCCTTTCCTGTTTCTGGCCGCCCGCTGACCAGCCGCGAACGGGCCTGAGGGTCGATCTTGGCGCGATCCGCCGCGTCGCTCTTCGCAACGAGCGCACAGTCGGGCATGTCGACTTGACGATGCGCGCACATTTTGCGGGCAGCTGTCGGCACGGACTAGGGCGCGCTAGATTGGCTCTCCCGAGCACGAAAGGAGCCCAAGTGCCTGAACTCGACGGCGAGCGGCTGACCTGGATGTTCACGCAGATGCTCCGGATCCGCGAGTTCGAGGAGCGCGTCAAGCGGACGTTCGAGGAGCACCCC
This sequence comes from Actinomycetota bacterium, assembly GCA_046723895.1. Lineage (GTDB taxonomy): Bacteria > Actinomycetota > Thermoleophilia > Gaiellales > Gaiellaceae > DATBLE01. The sequence continues at coordinate 8,785 of JBKOVL010000221.1, forward strand.
GGCGTGATCCGCGGCCACACGCATCTGGCGGACGGCGCCGAGGCGTCGATCGTCGGCTCGCTTGCCGCACTACGTCCCGACGATCAGCTGCTGACCACCTACCGTTGCCACGGCTACCCGATCGTGCTCGGCACCGACCCGAAAGCGATCATGGCGGAGATCTACGGCCGCAAGGACGGCCTGTGCGGAGGCTACGGCGGCTCGATGCACCTCGCCGACGTCGAGCGCGGGTTCCTCGGCACCTCCGGCATCGTCGGCCAGGGGATTCCGCATGCGTGCGGCGTTGCCTACGCGGCGCAGATCCGTGGGCAGGGCCAGGTCGTGCTCAGCTTCTTCGGTGACGGCGCGAGCAAGCAGGGCGCCTTTCACGAGGCGCTGAACATCGCCTCGCTATGGAAGCTGCCGATCGTCTTCGTGATGGAGAACAACAGCTACAACGTCGTCACGCGCGTCGAGCAGGAGGACGCGAACGCCGCTGCGGGGGAGCCGCTCGCGGTGAAGGCGAAGGCCTACTCGATGCCCGGCGAGACCGTCGACGGCGGCGACCCGGTCGCGGTCTACGGCTTGGTCTCGGCTGCGGTCGAGCGTGCGCGCTCCGGCGAGGGGCCCACGCTCGTCGAGTCGCGCGTGTACCGCCTGAGCGCCCACGGCAACATCATCGCCCCGCCCGGGGTGCCGCTGCACTTCCCGGAGCACGAGGCGATCACGGTCTTCGGCAACGCGGAAGAGTTCGAGGCGGCGAAGCGCGGTGACCCGGTGCCGCGGTTCCGTGCGCGCCTCGTCACCGGCGGGATCCTTTCGGCCGAGGACGCGGACCGGATCGCCGAGGAGGCCCGGGCGGAGATGGAGGAGGCGGTGCAGTTCGGGCTCGACAGACCCTTCCCGCCCGCCGAGGGAGCCACCGACTACGTCTACGCCTGAGGAGGGCAGGGTGCCAATGCCACGCGAGCTTCCGTACATCGCCGCGATCGGCGAGGCGATCCACCAGGAGATGGAGCGCGACGAGACCGTCCTCCACTTCGGCCAGAACATCGCCACGCACGACGACGACCCGTACCTGAAGGCGTTCGGGCCCGACCGCGTCCGGGTGACGCCGATCTCCGAGACGGCCGAGATCGGGATGGCGATCGGCGCGGCCATGGCCGGCTACCGGCCGGTGGTCGAGCTCTTCATGGCCGAGTTCATGCTCGTCGCGATGGACCAGGTCGTGAACGAGGCGAACCGCTTCCACTACATGACCGCCGGCCAGGTGAAGGTGCCGATCGTGCTCAAGGCCGGTTACGGCTTCACCGCCGGCTGGGCCGGCCAGCACACCGGCACGATCTACGGGATGTTCATGGGCGTGCCGGGGCTGAAGGTCGCCCTGCCCGCGACGCCGGCCGACGCCAAGGGCCTGATGACGGCCTCGATCCGCGACGACAACCCGGTCGTCTTCTTCCACCACTACCTCCTCACCCTCGAGCACGGCGACGTGCCGGAGGGCGAGCACGTGGTTCCGCTGGGCAAGGCCAACGTCGTCCGCGAGGGGAGCGACGTGACGGTCGTCGCGCTCGGCTGGATGCTCGGCAAGGCGCTCGAGGCCGCCGACCGGTTGGCGGGCGAGGGCGTGAGCGCAGAGGTGATCGACCCGCGGACGCTGGCCCCGCTCGACACGGCGACGATCCTCGGCTCGGTCGAGAAGACGGGCCGCCTGGTGATCGCCGACCAGTCGACGCGGCACGGCTCGGCCGCGGCGGTGATCGCGGCCGAGGCCGCGTCAGAGGGCTTTTCCTCGCTGAAGGCGCCGGTGCAGCTCGTCTGCGCGCTGGACGCGACGATCCCGTACAGCGAGCCGATGGAGGCCTACCTCCTGCCCGACGCCGCGAAGATCGCGGCCGCCGTCCAGCAGGCGGTCGGCGAGGCCCCGGTCCCGGCGTAGAGCGCGAGCTCGTGTGCGGTTCGGCCTCTGGTCGGGCAGTAGTGTTCCACTATGTGGACAGTTGTCTCGCTGACCGCACTGCGATAGGCTCGCGCCGATGAGCATCCTCGGTCACCGGGTGCTGCGGACCGAGGACGGGCGCTTCCTGCGCGGCAAAGGGCAGTACGTCGAGAACCTTCAGCTCGAGGGCGCGAAGAACATCACCTTCGTCCGCTCGCTGCTGGCGCACGCGAAGATCAACGGCATCGACACGAGCGCCGCCGAGGCGCTCCCCGGCGTGCAGGTCTTCACGGCGGCAGACATCGACTTGCCCCCCTACGGTCCCGTCCCGCTGCCAGGCCTGAACGAGAAGATGGGGCGCCCGGTGATCGCGAGCGATGTGGTCCGCTTCGTCGGCGAGATCGTCGCCGTGGTCGTCAGCGACGACCGCGCGACCGGGGCCGACGCGGCCGAGCTCGTGATGGTCGACTACGACCCACTGCCGGTAGTGCTCGACCCGCACGACTCGCTCGAGAACGAAAAGCTGCTCTTCCCCGAGGCGGGCACGAACGTCGCCGCCCGCACGCAGCCCACTGAACACGCCGACGACCTCTTCGACGGCTGCGACGTGCTCGTATCCGACACGCTCGTCAGCCAGCGGCTGGCACCGTGCCCGCTGGAGCCCCGCTCGATCGCAGCGACGTTCGAAGACGGCAGGCTCACTGCCTGGCTCTGCACACAGACCCCGCACCAGGACCGCGATGCGCTGGCAGGAGTGCTGGGGATGGAGCCCGGGCAGGTGCGCGTCGTCGCCCCGGACATCGGCGGCGCCTTCGGGGCGAAGATCATGTCCGTCGGCGCCCTCACCGAGGACATCCTCGTCACCTGGCTTGCGCGCGAGCTCGCCGGCCCGGTGCGCTGGACCGAGACACGCAGCGAGTCGATGCTCGCGCTCCCCCACGGCCGCGCGATGGAGCTCGCCTTCACGATCGGCGGTACGCAGGACGGGAAGGTGCTCGCGTACAAGCTCGACGTGCTCGCCGACTGCGGCGCCTACCCCACGCTCGGCGCGTTCCTCGCGAACCTGACGACGCTGATGTCGAGCGGCGTCTACGCGATCCCGCGCGTCGAGGCCGAGGGCACGACGGTCGTCACGAACACGACCCACATCGCGGCCGTCCGGGGCGCCGGCCGGCCGGAGGCGACCCAGGCGATCGAGTACGCGATCGACCGTTTCGCCGCCGAGATCGAAGTGGACCCGGCCGAGGTCCGGCGCCGCAACTACGTCACCGAGTTCCCCCACACGAGCGCCTCCGGCGCCGGGTACGACTCGGGCGACTATGCAGGCGCGCTCGATCTGGCGCTCCGCTCCGCCGGCTACGACGAGCTCCGAGCGGAACAGAAGCGGCGTCGTGACGAGGGTGGAGCGAAGCAGCTCGGGATCGGCATCTCGTCCTACGTCGAGATCACCAACCCGCTCGGCGAGGCCGAGCTCGGAGAGGTCGAGATCGCGGCGGACGGCAGCGCGATCGTCCGCACCGGCTCGTTCGCGCACGGACAAGGGCACGAGACCTCCTTCGCGATGATCGTTGCCGACCGTCTCGGCCTGCCGCTCGAGAAGGTCACCGTCCGCAAGGGGGACACAGACGAGATCGCCTCCGGCACCGGGACGTACGGATCCAAGTCGGTGCAGATCGGGGGCACCGCCTCGCGGGCCGCGGCCGACACCGTCGTGGAGCAGGCGAAGGAGCTGGTCGCCGACTATCTGGAGGCCAGTCCCGCCGACGTCGTCCTCGACCCCGCGCTCGGCCGCTTCCACGTCGCCGGCACGCCCGACCCCTCACTCTCCTGGGAGGAGCTCGCCACCCGCGCTGCCCAGGACCACCGGCTCGGCCAGCTGAGAGCGAACCACGAGTGGGAAGGAGCACCGACATTCCCGTTCGGCACACACGTCGCCGTGGTCGAGGTCGACACCGAGACGGGCGCGGTGACGCTCGAGAAGATGGTGTGCGTGGACGACGCCGGCACGCTCGTCAACCCGATGCTCGCCGAAGGCCAGGTGCACGGCGGCGTCGCGATGGGCGTCGCGCAGGCGCTGTACGAGCACTACACGTTTGCCGACGACGGCACGCCCCTCACGGGGAACCTGGTCGGGTATGCGTTCCCGTCGGCGGCCGAGCTCCCCTCCTGGGAGTCGATCCCGATGGAGACCCCGACGCCGGCGAACCCGCTCGGGGCGAAGGGCATTGGCGAGTCCGGGACGATCGGCTCGACCCCCGCCGTGTACAACGCCGTCGTCGACGCGCTCTCGCCGTACGGCGTGCGGCACGTCGACATGCCGGCGAACGGCGAGAACGTCTGGCGCGCGCTCCAGGAGGCGAAGCCATGAAGGTCTCGCTGACCGTCAACGGCTCCCGTCACGAGGCCGACGTCGAGCCGCGAGTCCTGCTCGCCTATTTCCTGCGCGACGAGCTCGGGCTGAAGGGGACGAACGTCGGCTGCGACACGTCCTCCTGCGGATCGTGCACGGTGCTGATCGACGGCGAGTCGGTGAAGTCGTGCACGGTGCTCACGGTGCAGGCGGACGGGTCCGAGGTGACCACGATCGAAGGGCTTGCCCCGGACGGCGAGCTGCATCCCGTCCAGCAGGCGTTCCACGAGCACCACGGCCTCCAGTGCGGCTTCTGCACGCCCGGCTTCGTGCTGGCCGCGGTCTCGCTGCTGAAGGAGAACCCGAATCCGTCCGAGGAGGAGATCCGCCTCGGGCTCGAGGGCAACCTCTGCCGCTGCACCGGCTACCACAACATCGTGCGCGCGGTGCAGGCGGCCGCCGGAGCGGTCAAGTGATCCCGGCTGCATTCGAGTACGCGCGCGTCGGCTCGGTCGA
>JBKOVL010000048.1:0-11172 GCA_046723895.1 Actinomycetota bacterium
ATCTCGGTGGTGCCCGGAACGGCTGCGTTCGCGACCGCCTGCTGCCCCGCCCAGCACAGGTGGTAGGCGGCGGCGATGCGCCCGAGCTCATCGGCATCCTTGCGCAACCTGATCCGCGCCAGCTCGGCGGCTGCGGAGACGAGCTCCGCCCCGTCGACTGCGGCCGCGAGTCGCCCCTCGGCTCCCGGCAGCTCGGAGGCGACGCCGATCCGGTGAGCCGTGGCGACGACGTCCACGCCAGCGACGACGGGCACGAGGCTTCCGAGCGGGTTGAGATCGAGCCCGAAGCCTCGCTCCCCGTACGGCAGCACCTCGTCGGCGTTCGAGCGCTCGCGCGCGATCGGCGCTTCGTCGAGCGCGACGACCAGCGTGCGCACGCCGTCGCCTCCCACGACGACGGCGGCAGGCCCGCCGAAGTAGCGGGAGTAGCCGGCGAGGTGGTTGACGTGGTCAGCGCCAAGGACGACTGCGCAGTCCAGCTTCGATTCCCGAAGCCACGCCGTGAGCCGCTCGAGCCGCGTCGGGTGGGAAGGGATGACGGTCATCTCACCTCGCTCACGTCGGGTTGTGAGACATGGGGCCGATGGACGCCCTGGGCGGCGATGTCCGCGGCGAGGCCGAGGTAGCGGCTCGGGTCGAGCAGCTGGTCGAGTTCGTCCGCTGCGAGGACGGCTGCCACGGAAGGGGTCGAGAGCAAGGCCTCGCGCAAGCCCGACCCGTCCGCGGCGGCGCGACGACTCGCCGCCGTGACCGCCTCGCGGGCAGGCTCGTGCCCGATGCTTCGCGCGAGGGCCATCATCACGGCCTCGGCCATGATCGCCCCGTTGGTCAGCTCGAGGTTGGCGAGCATCCGCTCCGGCGATACCACGAGGCCCTCGAGCACGCCGGCCAGCTTGTCCAGGAGGCCCGCGGTGAGGAGCATCGCCTCGGGCACTGCGAGCCACTCCACTGCCCACGCGGCCATGTCGCGCTCGCTCGCATGCGCAGACGAGGCCTCGAGCACCGCGAGCGACCCCCGCTGCAGCCGCGCAGAGGCGATGACGTACTCGCAGACCATCGGGTTTCGCTTCTGCGGCATCGTCGACGACCCGACCGAGCGCTCCGTCGCGGGCTCGAAGACTTCCGCCGTTTCGGTCGCCTGGAGTCGGACGATCTCCGCTGCGATCCGCTCGCCGGCGGCGCCGATCTCGACGAGCGCGTGGACCAGGTCGCGCATTCGGTCGCGCGCCGCGTGCCACGGCACCGGCGGCTCGGCGAGGTCGAGCAGGCGGCAGAAGGTGCCGCGCACGGCGTCGGCGTCGTCGCCCAGCGAGGCGAGCGTGCCCGCGGCTCCGGCGAGCTGCCCCGTCAGGACCGCGACCCGGGCGCGGGCGAGCCGTTCCTCGGCCCGCACGAGCTCGTCGACCCAGGACGCCACCTTCAGCCCGAAGGTGACAGGCACGGCGTGCTGCCCGTGTGTCCTGCCCGCCTGCACCGTCCCGGCATGGCGTGCGGCCAGCCCCGTCGCGGCGGCGATCGTGCGCAGGAGGTCGCGCTCGATCGGCGCGAGCGCCGTCCGGATCTGGAGGACCGCGCCGGTGTCGATGATGTCCTGGGTGGTCGCACCCCAGTGCACCCAGGCGCCCGCGTCGCCGCAGCGGGCGGCGAGGGTGCGAACGAAGGGGACGAGCGGGTGTTGCGACTCGGAGATCCCCTCCCGGAGCGCTCCCGTATCGAATCGCGCGGCATCGGCCTCCGCCGCAATGCGTTCGGCTGCCTCAGCCGGTATCACGCCCAGCTCGGCCTGTGCCAGCGCGAGTGCCCGCTCGGCCTCGAGCCAGCCCTGGATCAGCGCCTGGTCGTCGAACGCGCGGCGGGTCTCCTCCGTCCCAAAGAGGTCGCCCAGCAGCTCCGAGTCGAAGCCCGTCCCCACCGGTCAGCGACGAGCACCCGCGTAATCGCTTACGTGGAGCGGGAGCATACGATTGTCCAATCTACGACCGGCGATAGAATGGTGTCAAGCATGGCGCCGCCGGAACCGGACGGCCAGGGCCCACGCAGGCCCGCAGCACGTCTGCGCGACGTCGCCGAGGCGGCGGGCGTCGACACCTCCATCGCATCGAGGATCCTGAGCGGCGACGGCACGCTCACCGTCCGGCCGGAGACACGCCGCCGTGTGCTCGAGGCGGCGGCGCGGCTTGCCTACCGGCCGAACACCGCCGCACGCGCGCTCAAGACGCGCAAGACGATGGCGATCGGGATGATCGTCCCGGAGCTGACGAACGTCGCGTACGCGACGATCGCGCTGGGAGCGGACGAGCGGGCGTCCCGGGCCGGCTACGCACTGCTCGTCGCCACCGGGTCAGTCCGCGACCGGCTCGACGCGATCGACGGACGCATCGACGGGCTGCTCGTCGGGATCGCGACGAGCGAGACGATCCGCATTGGAGACCTCGGAGGACCGCTGCCCGTGGTGCTCGTCAACCGCCACGAACTGGTCGGGCTCCCGAGCGTCACGGTCGACGACGAGGCAGGCTCGGCGCTGGCCACTGAGCATCTGCTCTCACTCGGTCACCGGCACATCGGTCACGTCGCCGGCCCCCAGAACTCCGACACAGGGCGGCGACGCCGGGCCGGGTACGTCCGCGCCATGCGCGCCGGAGGGATCGACCCCACCCCGGAGTGGATGATCGAGGCCTCCTACGACGAGGCGGGCGGCGAGCTGGCAGCTTCGCGTCTCCTGCGCGGCACGCCGCGCCCGACGGCGCTGTTCGTCGCGAACGTGAGAGCGGCGATCGGCGCCCTTGCCGCGGTACGGCGTCACGGGCTCTCCGTTCCCCACGACGTGTCGCTCGTCGGCTTCCACGACACCCCGGTCGCCATGTACCTCGATCCCGAGCTGACCACGGTCAAGATGCCGCTTCGCGAGATGGGGAGCGCAGCGGTCGAGAGCCTCCTCGCGCTCCTCGACGGCCGTCCCGTCGAGGACGTACGGGTCTCCACTCCGCCGGAGCTCGTCGTGCGGGCGTCGACGGCCCCGCCGCGTTGACTCCGCCTCGGCGGCCGAGTATGGTCGCCCGAATGGGCAAGCGTTTGCCCGATCGGGCTGGGAGGTGGTCGCAGTAGGACAGCTGGACGGCAAGGTCGCGGTCGTCACCGGAGCGGGCACCGGCCTCGGACGCGGCATCGCGGAGGAGCTCGCTCGAGCGGGAGCAGCGATCGCCGTCCTCGAGATCAACGCCGAGCCCGGCGAGCTGGCGGCGCAGGAGCTCTCCGCGCTCGGTGTGGACGCCCGCGCCTACACGACCGACGTCGCGGACGTCGGCCAGGTGGACGCCGGCTTCGCAGCGACCGTGCGCGACCTCGGCCGTCTCGACATCGTCGTCAACAACGCGGGCATCAGCCGCGTCGGCCCGCACACGCAGGACGTCACCGACGAGGACTGGCACGACTCGATCGCGGTCATGCAGACCGGCGTCTTCTACTGCATGCGCGCCGCGGGCCGGATTCTCGTCCCTCAGGGGTCGGGCTCGGTGATCAACATCTCCTCGATCCGCGGCTTCTCACCGAACCCCGGCAGGATGACGTACAGCGTCCCCAAGGCGGCGGTGATCATGATGACCAGGATCGCCGCCGGCGAATGGGCGCCCCACGGCGTCCGCTGCAACGCGATCGCCCCCGGGGTGCTGCGCACGCCGATGTGGGACAAAGACGTCGCTCGCGGCGCGATCGACGAGCAGCTCTACCTCGACATCGTGCCGATGCACCGGCTGGGCACGCCCGCCGAGGTGGGCAAGCTCGCCACCTACCTTTCGTCCGACGACGCGTCGTATGTCACGGGCGGCGTGTTCACGATCGACGGCGCCCTCACCTCGATCCCCGCTGGATGAGACCCAGGAGGAGGAAGCAATGACACGACCGAAGCGGCGCGCTCTCGCGATCGCTGCAGCAGCGCTCGTCACGGCGTTGACGGCCACGGCCGGTCTCGCCGCGTCGAGCTCGCACACCTCGGCCAAGGCCGGCGGCGACATCACCGTCTGGCTCTCCGGCACGTACGCCGGCGCGACGCCAGGCAGCACCTACCGCAAGTGGGTCGACTCGATCGCTGCCCGCTACAAGGCGAAGTTCCCCGGCTCGAACGTCAAGTTCGTCCTCACGCCGATCAACAACGCGCAGTTCACGGCTCAGATCGCTGCCGCGTTCGCCTCCAAGCGAGTCCCAGACGTGATGCTCGTCTACTCGGGGGGCTACACGACCCCGTACATGCTCAGCTCGCTCGAGAAGCTGAACGACCGCGTCAAGCAGACGCCCGGCTTCTATGCGAGTCAGGGCGCGTGGGATCTCTCGTGCCTCAACCTGAATTGCAAGAACGGCAAAGGCGAGATCTACGCGATCCCGAACGACGAGGGCAGCTACGCGCTGTACTACAACAAGGCGCTGTTCAAGAAGGCCGGAATCGCGCACCCGCCACGCACGTACGCCGAGCTGCTCGCCCAGTGCAAGATCTTCAAGTCGAAGGGGATTCTGCCGCTCGCCTACGGCGACCGTGACGGCTATTCGACCGACAACTGGGCGACCTACGACTACGCGTCCTACATGGCGCCCGGTGACATCGCCAAGGTCAACGCGGGGAAGATGAAGTACGCCGACCCGAAGCTCGTGAAGCCGCTCGCGGAGCTCGTGAAGTTCAAGCAGCAGGGATGCGTCAACGCCGACGCCTCGACGCACGAGAACAACGACGCGAACTCGTACTTCACCTCGGGCAAGGCGGCGATGGTGCAGATGTTCCCGTTCGTTATCAAGCAGTTCGAGCAGGCACTCGGCAAGAAGCTCGGCATCGCGAAGCTGCCGCAATCCGGTCCTCATCCGGGACGCACGGCGGCCAACTCGTTCCACAACTGGGTGATCCCGAAGAACGCCGGCAACCCCAACGGCGCATGGGAGTTCATCAAGCTGGCCGTCGACAACAAGGGAGCGACCGACCTGGAGAACATGGTGGGAGCGCTGCCGACGAACAAGGCCGTGCTGGGCGCGGCCAAGGATCCGTTCACCCGGTTCTTCGCCGGGGTGGCGGCGAAGCCGCAGGTGCCGCTGCTCGACAGCATCGTCCCGCTCAAGGTCGCGCTGCAGTACTACGTCCAGCTGCAGGCGGCGTTCGCGGGGAAGGTGAGCGCGCTGCGGGCGATGCAGAACGTCGACAAGGCCCTCAAGACGCTCAACCCCTGATCTCCCAGGCAACACCGAAGCTCCACAGGAGACCCCGCGGCCCGGAGTGGCTGTGGGGTCTCCTCTACGTGGTGCCGGCGCTGGTGCTCGTCGTCATGTTCGTCGGCTACCCGTTCGCGAGCATCGTCTATCACGCGTTCACCCGCTGGGACGGGATCGCACCGGCTCAGTGGGTCGGCTTCCACAACTTCGAGGTGCTCTGGCACGACCCGCTGTTCCGGCGGTCGCTGCGGAACAACGCGATCTTCGCCCTCTCGGTTCCGATCCAGGTCGTGCTTCCGCTGCTCGTGGCCTACGTGATCCACCGCCGCGTACCGGGGTGGCGCTTCTTCCGGTCGACCATCTTCCTCCCGGCCGTCTACGCGACAGTCGTGATCGGCATCCTCACCGCGACCGTCCTCCAGTTGAACGGGCCGCTCAACCAGGCGCTCGGCTCGGTGGGGCTCGGGTCGCTGAAGCACGAATGGCTCGGCAGCGCGAGCACGTCGCTACCCGTGATCCTCGTCGTCCTCGTCTGGACGAACTTCGGCTACAACGTCCTGCTCTACCTCGCCGGCATGAGCGCGATCGACCCGACGCTCGAGGAGGCCGCGCGCATCGACGGCGCAAGTAGGTTGCGGATCCTCTTCTCCGAGATCACCCCGAACCTCCGCCGCGTGCTCGAGATCGTGCTCGTCGTCAACACGATCACGGCGTTCGCGTTCATGTTCGCCTACATCTACACGATTACGAACGGCGGACCGGGCACCGACACCTACGTCTCCGAGTTCTACATCTACCAGCAGGCGTTCACGAACCAGAACATGGGCTACGCGGCCGCCATCGGCGTGACGCTGGTCCTGATCGTGCTCGTGATCGGCATCTTCCAGATCCGGATCCTGACGCGGGAGCGCGAGTGACCACCGTCGAGACGGTCACGCCCGTGCCGCAGCGCCGCCGCCGGCTGCGGATGCGCCACCCGTGGCCGTTCGTGGGCGGGCTCGCGCTTCTCTGCATCGCGGGTGTGCTGCCGCTGCTCTTCATGGCGGCGACTGCCTTCCGAACCCAGGCCGACTGGGACGAGTCCCGCATCGGCCTACCCACCACCTTCTCGTTCGCCGCGTTCGCGCGAGCCTGGAATGACGCAAACATCGGCACGTACTTCCGCAACTCCGTCATCGTCACCTCGAGCACCGTGGCGCTGACGGTCGTCTGCGCCACGCTCGCAGGCTACGGATTCTCGAAGCTTCGCTGGCGCCTTCGTGGCGCCACATACCTCTTCGTGCTCGCCTGGATCGCGATCCCGCCACTGCTCTTGATGGTGCCCATCTACGTCGAGATGGTGCAGCTCGGGCTGCTCGACACCTACGGCGCGGTGATCTTCCTCTATACGGCGCTCAACCTGCCGTTCAACGTCTATCTCATGACCGCGTTCTTCAGGTCGGTTCCCGACGAGCTGATCGAGGCGGCGCGAGTTGACGGCGCCGGCATCCACCGGATCTTCTTCCGCATCCTCGTGCCGCTCTCCAAGCCCGCCCTCGCAACCCTGGTGATCTTCAACATCCTCTGGGCGTGGAACGAGTTCCTCTTCGCGCTGCTGATGCTCCAGTCCGACTCGGTGAAGACCCTCACCGTGGGCGTCCTGCAGCTCCAGGGGCGCTTTACCACGGACTACCCCGCGCTCATGGCTGGGCTTCTCATCACGTCGCTGCCCGTGATCGTGGCGTACCTCGTCTTCCAGCGTCACCTCGTCCGCGGCATCGTCGCGGGCGCCGTCAAATAGGAGGTTCGGATGGCCGACCGCCGCTTCGAGGGCAAAACCGTGATCGTGACAGGCGGGAGCCAGGGGATCGGCAAGGCAGTCGCCGAGCGCTTCGCCCGCGAGGGTGCCGACGTCCTGATCACCGGCCGCAGGCCCGAGGTCCTGGACTCTGTCGCGGCCGGCATCGCCGCCGGCGGGGGCTCCGCGTGGGCGGTGACGGCCGACGTCAGCGCTGCCGCCGACGTCGAGGCGTCGGTCGCGGCCGCCCGCGAGCGCTGGGATCGCATCGACGTCCTCGTCAACAACGCCGGGATCGGCGAGGAGGTTCCGTTCCTCGAGATCGGCGTCGACAGCTGGGACCGCGTCATCGGAACCAACCTGCGCGGCGCTTTCCTCATGGCGCAGGCGGTCGCGCGCGAGCAGGTGCGCACCGGCGGTGGCTCGATCGTCCACATCGCCTCGATCGACGGCTCGGGCGGCGACGGTCCCTACGCGAGCTACAACGCCTCCAAGGCCGGACTGCTCGGGCTGAGCCGCACGATGGCGATCGAGCTGGCCGAGCACGGGATCCGTGTCAACTGCGTCAGCCCCGGCTTCACGCACACCGAGATGACGGAGTCGGCCGTGCCGCCGGAGCTGATGGAGTACCTGACCACCCGCTTCGCGCGCGTCCCGATGCGGCGGCTCGTCACGACCGACGAGATTGCCGCCGCGGTCGCCTTCCTCGCCTCCGACGACGCGTCCGCCATCACCGGCGTCGATCTCACCGTCGACTGCGGCCTGACGGCCAATTGGTACATCCTCGAGACGCTCGAAGGAGTCGCATGAGCGTCAGCCGCCGCGACGTGGGCGGTTGGGAGGGGCTGGTCCTCGAAAGCGACCACCTGCGGGTTACCGTGCTCCCCGAGAAGGGCGCCGACATCGTCGAGCTCGTCCACGTTCCAAGCGGGACCGATGTCCTGTTCAAGGCCCCGTGGGGTCTCCGTCCGCCCGGTGCGCCTGCCCGAGAGGAGGCCGAAGGCCTCGAGTTCATCGGCAACTACGAGGGCGGGTGGCAAGAGCTACTGCCGAACGCGAACGACGCGTGCTCGTACGGTGGGGTCGAGCTGCCGTTTCACGGGGAGGTCGCCCTTCTGCCCTGGGAGGCCGAGACGCTCGGCGGAGATGCCGTCAGGCTGAGTGTGCGTTGCCGAGGCCTGCCGCTCGCGCTCGAGCGCCTGATGCGGCTCGAGCGGGACCGCGCCGAGCTCGTCGTCGAGGGGGCTGTCACGAACGATGGCGTGGAGCGGGTCCCGTTCGTCTGGGGGCACCACCTCGTGCTCGGGCCGCCGTTCCTGGAGGCAGGGTGCACGCTCGAGCTCCCCGCCGAGTCGGTCGTCACGGCGGACCAGGTCTGGGAGGAAACGGCGCGGCTCGAGCCGGGCCAGCGGTCGACCTGGCCCAACGCGCGGCTTCTGGGCGGCGGCACGGTCGATCTCCGGCAGGTCCCGGGCCCCGAGGCTGGCAGCCACGACGATCTCTTCGTCGGCGACTTCTCCGAGGGGCGTGCACGTGTCGTTAACCGACGGCTCGGCATTGCGTTCCGTCTCGCGTGGGACGCCGGGGTCTTCCCCTGGGTCGTGCTCTGGCAGCCGTACGGCGGCGCCGTCGACCCGTCACTGGCCGGCTCGTACGCGCTCGGTGTCGAACCGTGGACGTCGCGTCATTGCCTCGAGCGCGCGGTCGAGGCCGGCGAGGCGCGCTGGCTCGAGCCCGGTGAGTCGCTTTCGTCGACTCTCGTTGCGGCCGTGGAGGCCGACTCGAGTGGCTGACCGGCTACGCGACCCGCATGCGCTCGACCAGCTCCTCGTCGAGCTCGATACCGAGACCGGGCCCACTCGGCACCTGGAGCTTGCCGTCTCGGAGCTGGAAGGGGGTCGCGAGGATGCCGGTCACGAGCGGGGAGTCGGCCACCGAGAACTCGGACCACGTCGGCCGGTCGAGCGCGGCGACGAAGTGGAGCGATGCCGCCACGAGCACCCCCGTCGAGAAGCAGTGCGGAACGATCTCGACCGGGTACGCACGCGCGAGGTCGGCGATCTGACGGGCGACGGTGAAGCCTCCGCAGCGCGCCATGTCCGGTTGCAGCACGTCCAGGTGTCCGTGCTCGACCAGGGCGCGGAAGGGACGGATGCCGGAGTCGGCCTCTCCGGCCGCGATCCGCACGGTCGCAGCGTCCGCAAGGCGCCGGTAGCCGTCGAGGTCGTCGGGCTGGAGCGCCTCCTCGAACCAGTAAAGATCGTGCTCCTCCACGCGCCGCAGCAGCTCGAGCGCCCGCTTCACGGTGTAGACCCGGCCGCCGTCGACCATCAGCGCCCGACTCGGCCCGAGCACGGATCGGGCGGTCCCGATAAGGTCCATGTCGGTCTCGAGGCTGCGGCCGAGCGGGCCCCAGCCGAGCTTGAGCGCCGTGTATCCAGAGGCAACCGCGCGCTCGGCGATCCGGCGCACCTCGTCCGCGGTCTCCGGCATCACCTCGCTCGCGTAGACGCCGATCTCGTCGATGCGCCTGCCGCCGAGCAGGTCGGCAACGGGCCGGCCGGCGGCCTTGCCGCAGATGTCCCACAGCGCCATGTCGATCGCCGAGATCACGTGCAGCGCAGCGCCTCCGCGACCGTAGTGGTCGCTGCCGTGGAACATCAGCTGCCAGAGGCGCGTGATCTGGAGCGGGTCCTCGCCGACGATCAGCTCGCGGATGCCGCGCGCGACCGCGTGCGACGCCGGCATCTCGACGATCGTGCGCGCGACGTACGGCGACGTGTCCGCCTCGCCGATCCCGACGATGCCCTCGTCCGTGTGCACCTTGACCAGAAAGGCGTCCTGCGTGCCGTCAGCACGGGTCGCGTCAACCCGGTCGAGACGCAGGACAATCGGCTCGATGTAGGTGATCCTCATATGCTCATTCCAACACACGCCGAAATGGGCGAAAGGGGCCTGCTCACGTGCTGAAGGGACGGACCGCTCTCGTCACCGGTGCCGCCAACGGCATCGGGCGCGCGATCGTCGAGCTGTTCGCGGCCGAGGGTGCGACGGTCGCGGCCGTCGACGTGGAGCCCCTGCCGGAGCTCGGGCCGGCCGTGGTCGGCGTCCAGTTCGACCTGACGGCCACAGAGCGCCTCGAGGAGCTCGTCGACGACGTCGAGTCGCGCGTCGGGGCGCTCGACGTGCTCGTCAACAACGCCGGCATCTACGAGCCGGCGCCCGCCGTCGAGCTGACGCTGGCCTCGTACCGACGCGTGCTCGCTGTCAACCTCGACGCACCCGTCTTCCTCGCCTCTCGGATCGGCGGCCGGATGGCCGAGCGGGGCTACGGTCGCATCGTCAACATCACGTCGATCCATGGGCGCTTTGGCGAGGAGCTCGCGCTCTCGTACGACACGGCGAAGGGCGGGCTGGAGCAGGCGACGCGCACGCTGGCGATCGAGCTCTCCAGGCGCGGCGTGCTGGTCAACGCGGTCGCGCCGGGCTTCGTCTCCACGCGAATGTCGGTGGTGGATGGCGTCAACGAGCTCGAAGGCGAGTGGTTCCGGAACATCTACCTCGACAACGGCAAGCTCCCGATCCGGCGCTACGCGGAGCCTCGCGAGATCGCCGCACAGGTCGCCTGGCTCGCCAGCGAGCAGAACACGTATGTGACCGGGCAGGTCCTCACTGTCGACGGGGGCCTGACGGTGACGTTCTGATGGCGGGACGGCGCGAGCGGGCGCTCGAGGCGGTCAGGGAGACCGGTGCGGACGCTCTGCTCGCGGCGCGGCCGTCGACCGTCGCCTGGCTGACCGGCTTCGCCGACGACCTGGAATGGGGCCCGAGCCCGTTCGGGCTCTCGCCGCTCGCACTACTGACGCACGATGGCCCGCCCGTGCTCGTCGTCAGCGAGGACTGGGCCGACGCGGCCGCCGCGACAGGCTGCGAGGTGAGCTCGTACCCGGGCTTCACCGTCGAACCGCTGGACACCGTCGGCGGGGCAATTCGGGCACTCGTTGCGGCAGTCGGCGGCAGGCGCGTGGCCGTGGAGGCCGACGCGTTGCCGGCGGCGCTCGCCGCGGCGGTCGAGTGGGTAACCGTCGGCGCTGCGCTCGCGCCCGTGCAGGCGGTGAAGGACGACGACGAGATCGCGCTCATCCGCCGCGCGATCGCGCTCTGCGACGCCGGCCAGGCCGAGACCCGAGCCGGCGCCGCTCCCGGCG
>JBKOVL010000301.1:0-4597 GCA_046723895.1 Actinomycetota bacterium
CCGATCGTGGCCGTCAGCTCGCACGTGATGCCGGGGGACAGGGAGCGTGCGCTCGAAGCGGGGTGCAACGAGTTCGTGGCCAAGCCGATCGACGACGAGGCGCTCGTCGCCCTGGTTCGGCGATTGCTGGAGGAGCAGTGATCGCCGATCGGGAACGTCCGGCCCGGATCCTGATCGTCGACGACGAGCCGCTGAATGTCGACTACCTGGAGCAGGAGCTCGAGACGCTCGGCTTCGTCACCGACAGCGCCGCCGACGGGGTTCAGGCGCTCGAGCGAGTGGCCTCCACGCCTCCCGATCTCGTGCTCCTCGACGTGATGATGCCCGAGCTCGACGGAATCAGCGTCCTGCGCACGCTGAAAGCAGATCCCGAGACGCGGCTGATCCCGGTCGTCCTGATGACCGCCCTCAACGCGGTCGAAGATCGTGTCCGGGGCATCGAGGCCGGTGCCGACGACTTCCTCACCAAGCCGGTCGACGAGCGGGAGCTGTTAGCTCGGATCAGGACGGCGCTGAGCTTGAAGCGCGCGATCGACCAGACGGTCGACGAGCTCGCGAGCACGAGCGCCCATCTCGAGCAGTACGGCAGACGGCAGCGCGACGCCACCATCCTTGCGATCGCGTGGCGGCTCGCCGAGGGTGACCTGTCCGGGCAGGCAACGTTCTTCCTCGCCCGTCGTGGGCGGGCGATCGCCGAGAAGCGTATTGGCGAACTCGGCGGGAGCGTCTGCGAGACCGACGGCGAGCTGCTGGTCGCGGTGTTCGACGACGCGGAGGCCGCAGTGGACGCAGCGCTCGCGGCGGCGGACGGAAGCGGACCGGGGCTGGTCGTCAGCGCGGGCATCAGCAGCGGCACTGCCATCGTGGGCTCGACGCGGGTCGAGGGTCGCTGGCTGTACGGCGCCGAGGGCGAGCCGGTCGAGCGTGCCTCGGAGCTGGCAGCCGCGGCCGGTATCACGGTCGCCGCCGAGGTCGCCGCCGAGGTGTCGGACAGCTTTGCGCTCGCTCCGGGCAGGGGAGGAGCCCAGCAGGTCCTCGGCCGCGCTGAGGGCCCGGCTGCAAGGCGCCGGATCAAGACGATCCTCGTCACCGACATCATCGATTCCACCAAGGTCGCGGAGCGAATGGGCGACCGGGCCTGGGCGGAGCTGCTCGCTGCCCATGACGACGCCGTCCGTGACGAGCTCGCCCGCGCCGGAGGCGAGGAGGTCGACACGGCAGGAGACGGATTCCTTGCCTTCTTCGACGGTCCGGCGCGGGCGATCGCATGCGCGCTCGCGCTCCAGGAGCGACTCGGCGCTCTCGGCCTTTCGATCCGGACCGGTGTCCATACCGGCGAGGTCGAGCAGGTCGAGGGACAGGCGCGAGGGATCGCCATCCACCTCGCTGCGCGGATCGCCGAGCGGGCCACTGCCGGTGAAGTCCTGGTCGGGGCGACGACGCGGGAGCTCGCCGCCGGGTCAGGGCTGGTCTTCGCCGACCGTGGCGAGCACGTGATGAGGGGCCTCTCGGAGCCGAGGCGCCTGTATGCCGCGCGCATCGACCCGGTCGTACACGGCTCTCCCACTGTCCACGAGGGCGCAGACGAGTATCCAGGCGGACTGACTGCCCGCGAGGTCGACGTGCTCCGGCTAGTCGCCGTCGGCCTCTCCGACGCAGAAGCGGCCGAGCGCCTGTGCCTGAGCGTTCGGACGGTGAACGCCCATCTGCGATCGGTGTACCGAAAGCTCGGTGTGAGCTCACGCGCGGCGGCGAGCGAGTTCGCCCAGCGGAGCGGCCTGGCGTGACAGCGTCGATTCAGGTTCCGCGCACTCAAAGGGTCGTCTCGCATAGATGCACAATATCTGCATAATACGCAGATGCCATCGGTCGCCATCCTCGGCGCGTCCGGCTTCGCCGGGCAGGAGACGCTCGACCGCGTGCTGGCGCACCCGGCGCTCGAGCTCGCCGCGCTCGGCTCCGACTCGCTTGCCGGAGAGCCCGCGGCCTCGCTCGATCCGCGGCTCTTGCGCAACGGCTACGAGTCGCTGCCCGCTTTCGTCACGAACATGGAGGCGCTCGCCTCCGGCGCCGAGCTCCTCTTCTGCTGCGCGGAAAACGACCTCGACCCGCCGGAAGGCGCGGTCGTCGTCGACCTCTCGAGCTCGCACCGCTTCGCGGCCGACTGGGGCTACGCGCTGCCGGAGCTGGCACCGCCCACCGGCCGCCTGATCGCGAACCCCGGCTGCTACGCGACCGCGGCACTGCTCGCGCTGATGCCGATTGCGGAGGTCGTCGAGCCGGCGAGCGTCGTCGTCGACGGCAAATCGGGGATCTCCGGGGCCGGCCGGGCCCTGAAGGAGAGCTCGCACGCCGCCGCCGTGCTCGAGAACGTCACCCCCTACGCGGTGGGCAACCACCGGCACGCACCGGAGATCGAGCAGCTGCTCGGCTTCCCGGTCTGCTTCGTGCCGCACGTCGTCCCGCTGCGCCGGGGGCTCGTCTGCACCTGTTACGTGAGCACGTCCGAGGACCCGCGTCCCCTGCTCGAAGGTGCGTACACGGAGTCGCACGTCGTCGACGTGATCGACTCCGTGCCCGACCTCGCACGGCTCCAGGGCACCGACGCCGCCGAGGTCGCGGCCTTCGCGGACCGCGTGACCGGGCGCTGGATCGTGATCTGCGCGCTCGACAACCTCGGCAAGGGCGCCGCCGGCCAGGCGGTGCAGAACGCGAACCTCGCCCTCGGCCTGGAGGAGACGGCGGGGCTGCGGCTGAGCGGGGTGACCGTTTAGTGGCTGTGGCAGTCGCCCGCCCGCAGTCCGCGACCGGCGCCGTCACCGCCGCACGCGGCTTCGCCGCCGGCGCCGTGCACGCCGGGATCCGCCGCGCGCGGCTCGATCTCGCGGTCGTGCGGTCGCTCGTCCCGGCGGTGGGTGCCGGGATGTTCACGGCCAACCAGGTCCAGGCTGCACCGGTCGTCCTCTCGAAGGCTCACCTTGCCCGAGCCGAGCCGCAGGCGGTCGTGATCAACTCGGGCGTCGCGAATGCAGCGACGGGCAGGCAGGGCAAGCTCGACGCGCGAGCGACGGCCGCCGAGGCAGCGGAGCTGCTCGGCCTCGAGCCGGAGCAGGTGCTCGTCCTCTCGACCGGAGTGATCGGCGCGAAGCTGCCGATGCCGAAGCTGCTCGCGGGCCTGGGCGAGATCGAGCTCTCGACCGACGGGGGCAGTGCCGCCGCAGAGGCGATCCTGACCACCGACACCTGTGCGAAGGAGGCCGTCGTCCACCGGGGCGGCTTCACGGTCGGCGGGATGGCGAAGGGTGCCGGGATGATCCACCCGCACCTCGCGACGATGCTCGCCGTCGTCACCACCGACTACCCGCTCGGGCCGGGCGAGCCGCACGGCTTCCTCAAGCGTGCGGTCAACGAGAGCTTCAACCGGATCTCGGTCGACGGCGAGTGCTCGACGAACGACGCGGTGATCATGCTCGCGAACGGCGCGAGCGGCGTCACCCGCACGCCGGCGACCGACCGCGAGTTCGCCGCCGCGCTCGGCGAGGTCGGGGCGGACCTCGCGGCGCAGATCGTCGGCGACGGCGAGGGCGCGACCGTGCTGCTCGAGATCGAGGTCACCGGTGCGCCGACCGCGGGCGAGGCGAATGCGGTCGCGCGGCGGATCGCGACTTCCCCGCTCGTCAAGACGGCCGCGTTCGGCCGCGACCCGAACTGGGGCAGGATCCTGGCCGCCGCCGGGTCGGCCTTCTGCGCGGGCGGGTTCGCCCAGGTCGACGTGGAGCGCTTGACGCTGCGCATCGACGGCGTGACCGTCTTCGCGGGCGGCGAGCCCACCGGCGCCGAGGTGCCGCTCGAGGGAGCCGTGTGCCGCATCGACCTCGACCTCGGCCTCGGCGGCGCCCGCGCGGCGTACCTCGCCTCGGACCTGACCTACGAGTACGTCCGGATCAACGCGGAGTACACGACGTGAGAGACGAAGCCGAGCAGAAAGGCGGCAGCGGAGCTGCCGGCCTTGGTGCGAGGCGATGTCGCGATGCCGCCGGAGGCGGCATCAGCGTCGTCAAGGTCGGAGGGGCGGTCGCCGGCGCGGCGGAGATCGGCGAGCTCGACGACGCCGTCGTCGTCCACGGCGGCGGCCCGCAGATCTCGGCCGCGATGGAGCGCGCAGGCCTGACCGTCTCCTTCGTCCGCGGCCGGCGCGTCACCGAGGAGGCGGCGCTCGGGGTGGTGCGCCGGGCACTGCTCGATGTCAATCGCAAGCTCTGTTGGCTGCTCGGGGACCGCGCGATCGGTCTCGTCGGCGACGAGATCGGACTCCGCGCGACCCGCGTTCCGGAGCTCGGGTACGTCGGAGTGCCCGAGCCGAGCCGCCCGCAGGCCGTCCTCGACGCGCTGGCCGCAGGGCGGATCCCGGCCGTCGCGCCGCTCGCCGTCGGGCCGCTGAACGTGAACGCCGACGACGCGGCCGGCGCTCTCGCGCTCGGCCTCGGCGCGAAGCGGCTCGTGTTCCTGACCGACGTGCCGGGCCTCTACGTGGACGACGAAGTGCTCGACGCGATCGACGTCGGCGCCGCGACGCGCATGCTCGACGAGGGAGCAT
>JBKOVL010000262.1:0-6831 GCA_046723895.1 Actinomycetota bacterium
GCCGTCGGGGCCCGTCCTGCGTTCGATGACCTTCGCGGGAGAGGCTCATCACCGCGCGGGGTAGGGTCCGCCTCACCTGGCCCGAGTGACTCCAGCAGCGGGAGAGGCTCGGCACTGAGATGGGTGGACGAAGCCGGCTGCGCCTATCAACGTAATAGGAGGTCACTCCGCAAGCGCGCAGGATCGCGGCAGCCTTGACCGGCACTTTGACGATGAGGCATTGCTCCTCCGCGCCTGCAGCGACCTTGTTCTCCTGGACATCTCTTTCGCGCGGCCCAGGCGGCTCCCTGCGCTCTATGAAGCCTCTTGGCGCGGTGGAGTCCCCGGGGCACTCGTGGTCGGCCCGAGTCCCGGTACAGCCGCCTATGGCAGCCGATTAGCCTATGGATGCTGTGGCGTCGGTGGATCTGCACCAGCTCGAGAGCCGCTTCGGCGCGCTCTACACCGGCGCGATCACGGACGTCCTCGACGGCATGGGCTTCCTTCTGCAGACCCTGCCGCCGGAGATCGCGCCGCTTCGGAAGGGAATGCGGCTTGCCGGGCCCGCCTATTCGGTCGTGGGCGAGCCCCGCGAGCAGCCGGACTACGACACGTCGATCCGCCGCCTGCTGGACATGCTCGGGCAGGTGCCGCCCGGCCACGTGACCGTCTACCAGACCAACGACCGCAGGTCCGCCCACCTCGGCGAGCTGTCGGTGACCTCGCTCAAGGTACGCGGCTGCGCCGGTGCCGTCATCGACGGAGGATGCCGGGACGTCGAGCTCATCCTCCGCGAGGACTACCCGGTCTTCGCACGCTACACGACGCCGCAGGACTGCACGTACCGCTGGGAGCTCGTCGCACACGGCGACGTCACGGTGACGATCGGGGAGGTTCGGATCGCCCCCGGGGACTACGTCGTCGCGGACGAGGACGGCATCGTCGTCGTCCCCCAGCACGTCCTCCTCGACGTCCTCGAACGAGCCGAGGCGAAGGTGGCGACCGAGAGCCAGATCAGGGACGCCGTCAGCACGGGTGTCCTGCCGCTCGAGGCCTACGAGCGCTTCGGCACCTTCTAGGAGCGATGGGCGGTTATCCGGCCAAGACGTTCGACCTGGTGGCGCTCGGCGAGACGATGGCCCTCTTCGTGACAGAGCCGCCGAGCCCGCTGCGGCAGGCGCACACCTTCGTTCGCTCCGTCGCGGGGGCAGAGTCGAACGTCGCGATCGGCGTCGCCCGGCTAGGCCTGAGGACAGCCTGGTGCGGACGCGTCGGAGGCGATGCCCTGGGGCTGGCCATCCTCGACCGACTCCGCGGGGAGGGAGTCGACATCTCTCGCGCGATCGTCGACGAGGACGGCTGGACGGGCGTCCTCGTGCGCGACCGGCACCGCGAGCAGCGGATCAACGTCGCCTATGCCCGTGGGCGGCTCGGCGGGCTCGGCGCTGAGTCCCGACGACGTCGACGCCGACTGGATCGAATCCGCGCGCGTACTCCACGTGACCGGCATCACGCCGGCGTTGTCGGTGACCGCAGCGGCCGCGGTGGAGCGCGCCCTCGAGCTCGCCTCCGTAGCGGGCGTCCAGGTCTCCTTCGACGCCAACCTCCGCCGGCGGTTGTGGGCCGACGAGGAGACGGCCCGCGTTCTCCGGTCGTTCGTGCCGAGGGTGCACATTCTCTTCGCTACGGAGGAGGAGCTCGCCGTCCTCTCCGGGCACACGGACGTCCGGCGCGGCGCGGAGTGGGCGCTGGGATCGGGGGTCGGGACGGTGGTGATCAAGCGCGGGGCCAAGGGCGCGATCGCCTTCGACCCCGGCCGCACCGTCGAGGCCGAAGGGCACCGGGTCTCGGCGGTCGACCCGATCGGAGCAGGAGACGCGTTCGTCGCCGGCTATCTTGCCGCGGCACTGGTCGGGGAGTCCCCGTCGGCCTGCCTCGAGCAGGGATGCCGCACCGGTGCCGCCGCCGTCCAGGTGACCGGCGACATCGAGGGTCTTCCGTGGGGATCGGCGGGTCTCGTCACCGTCCCGGCAGGGATGGACGTGGATCGGTGACCGCCCTCGCACGCTCTCGGACCGTCGATGCGATCAACGGCCTGCGGGTCGTGGCGATCATCCGCGCCACGTCCGCGGACGAGGCGGTGCAGGTCGGGGAGCTACTCGTCGCCACGGGCCTCACGCTCGTCGAAGTGGCGCTGACCACGCCGCAGGGGCTCGACGCGATCAGCGCGCTCGCCGCGGTCGACGACGGCCGGATCGTCGGAGCCGGCACGGTGCTGGACGCCGCGACTGGGCGGAAGGCCGTCGGGGCTGGCGCGCGCTTCATCGTCTCGCCGGGACTCGACGAAGGCGTCGTCCGCGAGGCCGCTCGCCTTGGTGTCCCCGCGATGCCGGGAGCGGCCACCCCGACGGAGATCATGCGGGCCCGCAGCCTGGGGGCCGACTTCGTCAAGCTCTTCCCCGCCAGCACCTACGGCCCCGACCACCTGCGGGCGTTACGGGTCGTCTTCCCGGACGTCGCCTTCGTCCCGACCGGGGGCGTGGGGCCGCAGAACGCAGCCGCCTGGTTCGAGGCCGGGGCTTCGGCAGTCGCCGTCGGCAGCGCGCTCACGCGCGGCGGCCGCGCCTGGGCTCGGCGACTGGCGCGCGAGCTCCTGGCGGCGGCCGGGACGCCTGCCGGCTGAGCCTCAGGCCTGCTCCGGCTGCTGAGCGAGCGCCTCCAGGATCGCGTCCGGGGTGATCGGAAGACGGGAGATCGGCCGCCCGATGGCGTCCGCCACCGCGTTTCCGACGGCGGCGGCAACCGGGACGATCGGTGGTTCCGCCACACCCCTGGCCCCATGGGGCCCTTCGGCCTCGGGATGCTCGAGCAGGATCATCTCGACGTTCGGGACGTCGACCGCGAGCGGAAGGCGGTAGGTCTCGAGCCGCCGCTCCTGGTAGCGGCCGTCCACGATCTGGATGTCCTCGTAAAGGGCGTAGCCGAGACCCTGAGCAACCCCTCCCTGAATCTGCCCGCGAATCCCGTCCGGGTTGATCGCCCTTCCGACCTCTTGCGCGACGACGTAGCGAACCACGTCGACGTGTCCGGTGACCGGATCGACCTCCACCTCCGCGAAATGGACGTGGTAGGTCGGGGTCGGGAAGATCGGGAACAGGAGACCGCTGGCGCAGGCGGGATTGATCGCAGGCGGCTTGGTCGTCTACGAGCCCGTGCCCGCGATCGGCCCGACGGTAAACGTCGCGGCGGTAGCAACCTCCGCGAGCGTGACTCCCGACGCCGGGTCGCCCTTGACGATCACGCGACCGCCGGCAAGCTCGAGGTCGCCTCGAGCAGGTCGGCCGCGACCGACAGGACCTTCTCGCGCACCTCCGCCGCCGCCTTCGTCGCTGCACGTCCGACGATGTGGGTCGTACGGGAGCCCTGTGAGCCGGCGTCGTACGCGGCGGAGTCGGTGTCGGGCATCAGCACGATCACGTCCTCGGGAGACACGCCGAGCTCCTCCGCCACGATCTGGGTGACGCCCATCGCCACCGCGCCCGAGCCGTTCTCGGTCGCGCCCGTGACGACGCCGATCGCGCCGTCCTCGTTCACCTTCAGCGTCACGGACCCCGGCAGCGGGTTCGTCAGCCAGGTGCACGCTGCGAGCCCGACCCCCCGCAGCTTGCCGTTCGGCCGGCGCGGCTTCGCCGCATCGGCCCAGGGAACCGCTTCCTCGACCCGATCGAAGGCTTCGCGCAGGATGTCCGCGTCCTCGAGCACCTGGCCCGCCAGCGAGGCGTCGCCGCCGCGATCGAGGCGACGCCGGCCGGCAGGCTGGTCACGCGGAGCGAAGTAGCGGACATCGTTGCGGCTCTCTGCAGCCCGGCATTTGCAGTTGTAACCGGAGCGACAATTCCCGTGGACGGCGGCTTTCGCCTTCGTCGCTTCTGAACTTCGGTTGTCTGCAGCCACCCGGGACTTTGGGGAAACTCGGGCGTCCACCTCTAGCCGCCCACCGGAGAGCGCCGATCATATTCATGCGCGGGCACGCCACCGGGGACTCCTGGCAGCGGAGAGGCTCATCGTTCAGGGGTGGGTGTGATGGCTCGGCCCTGCGCAGCTCCCTATCAACGGAGTAGGTGGTCACCCAAGAAATCCCTGACCTGACGCTGCATCGCGCGGTTGGGTCAGGCGCGGGTCAGCGTCTGATGCCGCCTCTGAGGAGTGATGTTCGCGCTGTGAGGCTTCCGGCGCGGGCCACACATCGCGTCGCCGGGGCTCGTCGCCTGAGGGCGTCCTGACCTAGAACACTTTCGGCGACTCGAGTGGGCTGCGCGGCAACACGGCGTGGGGATCTCCCTCGTTGTAGACGGAAGGCGCTACGTCGTTCGGCGCATCGGCGTAGAAGAGGCTTGCGAGCGTCTGGATCTGCAGGCGCCCGACGCCTAGCTCGAGCTGTCCGCCGCCGTACATCACGACGCCGTTCTGCTCGCACCAGTCGATCGTTTCGAGCAGTCGTGACAGCGTGCCGAAGCGAGAGGGCTTGATGTTCAGGAAGCGCGGCTCGCGTTCGAGTGCCCGGACGTCGTCGAGCGAATGGATCGGCGCGTCCCAGCTCCAGCGGGCCTCGCTCCCACGCAGCGCGTCACGCGTGGCGTCGTTCAGTGCAGGGTCTTCGATGATCGCGTCGCGAAAGAGAGTCGCGACGGAGTGGTAGAGCCTCGGGTCCGGATCCTGGTCGACCGGCGTGCCCTCGTAGTGCCCTTTCAGGTCGAGGACACGGACGCGATCGAGCGCGGCGAGCTTACGCATCCGGGCATCGGTCCAGTCGCTGGTCGGGTCGAGCTTGAACTCGAGCTCCGAGTTCGCTTGGAGCCACGGCTCGATCTCGTGCCGCGTCGACATGACGAAGCGCACGGGCCGGTACTCACGGCCGAGTGCATCGCCCAACGTCAGGCCGTTCTGTCTGAGCGCGAGGTCGAGCGCAGCACTCTCGAACGCCCAGCGGCGGTAGTCGACGGCGGCGGGCATCGAGGCACCGTTCGGGAACAATTCGCAGTCATCGAGCAACCGTGAGTGCGCGTCCAGGCCGCGGCGCCCGTCGAGCGGCAGACGGTCCGGGTAGTCGTCGTGGTCGGATGCCGTGTAGGTCACGTCCTCACCGCGGCCCTCGACGCCACCGCCACGCATCACGACGGTCGTCGTGACGCGGGCGAAATCGGTCGTGCCCCGCAGCTCGAGCCGCTCGAGTCTGTAATCGTCGATCCTCAGGGACAGCCCGGCCAGGCGGTCATACACCCCGTCAATCTGTCATACGCGCCCCATCCTCCTAGTCGAAGTGGACGCAACCCGCTTTCCCGCCGATCAGCGGATCCCTTCTTTCTGAAGGGCGCTCTTAATGAGCCGTGGCGCCCTGGCGGGTCGAACTCGCAGAGGGCGCACTCGGTGCAGCCATTGTCGGGGACAGCGACGGGGGCCTCGGCGCGCGGAGGAGCATGGCTCCCTCCGTGCGCCAAGGCGACGTTAGTGGTCTAGCGGCGAGGCGATCCAGCCGCGAGCAACGTCTCTGGCGAGATCTCGCGGAGGATGAACTCGTCGTAGCCGAACAACGTGGCCGCGATCGCGGAGATCACGCGGGCGCCGTCGAGCGGCGTCAGCTGCTTCTTCTCCACGGCGAAGCGGACGTTCTCGACCAACTGACTCGCCACCTGCCACTTCGGCTCGATGCTCTTGCCGAACTCGCTCGGCGTCATCGACGCGTAGTGGTGGACGAGCGAGGTTTTGACCGTCGTCTCCGGCACTACTGCACACCCCCTTTCGGGTTGGTCCGGTGCCAACACCGCGGGTACCCGACCAGTGTCATTCCATGCGCGTAGACGACCACGAAAACACCGCAAAGAGCGAGAAAAGGCGGCTGCGCAACGGCCTCAGGGCTTCTCTGGGCCAACGTCGAGGGCGACCACGACGAGATCGAGGAATGGGAGGCGGGTCCGCTCGCGTTGCCGGCCGCTTATCCGGCCAACAAGACCTTTGCCGCGATGAACGGCAGCTCAAGATTGGTTACTCCGGCCAGGGAAGTCGCTGGCGGGAGCTGTCGCGGACGCCCAGGCACGCCTCAGGCCAACCACACTCGCTGCGCCCGGACACGGCGACGTACTGCACTACGCTCTCTTCGAGACGATGAGTAGCAGTGGCGTGAGCGCCCACAGTGCAGCGACTCCCGAACGAAGCGATTACATCCGCGAGATTGTCGCCGCCGACGTGCGCGAGGGCAGGGTCTCGGAGGTCGTGACCCGCTTCCCGCCCGAGCCGAACGGATACCTCCACATCGGCCACCCCAAGGCGATCGCGCTCAACTTCGGGATCGCCCGGGAGTTCGGCGGCCGCTGCCACCTGCGCTTCGACGACACCAACCCGCTGAGGGAAGAGCAGGAATACATCGACTCGATCCAGGAAGACATCCGCTGGCTCGGCTTCGACTGGGGCGAGCATCTCTACTACGCCTCCGACTACTTCCACCCGCTCTACGACTGGGCCGTCTACCTGATCAGGGCCGGCAAGGCTTACGTCGACGACCTCTCCGCTGACGAGATCCGCGAGTACCGCGGCACCCTTACCGAACCCGGCAAGAACAGCCCCTGGCGCGAGCGCGCGATCGACGAGAACCTCGACCTGTTCGAGCGCATGCGCGCGGGCGAGTTTGCGGATGGCGCCAGAGTGCTCAGGGCGAAGATCGACATGGCCTCGCCCAACATCAACATGCGCGACCCGGTGCTCTACCGGATCCTGCACGCGACCCACCCGCGGACCGGCGACGAGTGGTGCATCTATCCGCTGTACGACTTCGCCCACGGCCAGTCGGACGCCATC
>JBKOVL010000222.1:0-3457 GCA_046723895.1 Actinomycetota bacterium
CGTGCTCTGTCTGCGAGGAGGTGAACGAGGTCGCGACCTTGTCGACGAGTGCTCCTCGCTCCCAGAGCTCGCCGGCGAGGTCGAGGAACACCTTCAGCTGCGCGGCGACGTTCCCGAACCGAGTCGGCGTCCCGAAGGCAATGCCGTCTGCCCACTCGAGATCCTCGATCGAAGCGTCAGTCTGATCCTCGAGCTCGGAGCGGTGTCGTCCCCAGTGCTGCTTGAACGAGATGAGCATCTCCGGCGGCAGTTCGGCGACGTGCCGGAGCCGAACGTCCGCTCCCTCCTCCGCGGCGCCGTCCGCGACAGCGCGGGCAAGTGCGTGCACGTTTCCCGTCGCGCTGTAGTAGATGACCGCAATCCGAGTCACGCGCCAAACGTATGCGTCACCGTGGGCCGATCCGGATTCCTGCAAGTGCGCAGCGCTCCCTTGCCACGGCTACGCCACCGCCGGCAGCGGCGACTGGCGCGTCGACGCGACCGGCGCCTCCCGGCCGACCTCGTCGTACAGGCTCCGTGCTTCCTGGACGTCCGGCAGGTGCTCCTCGGCCCAGTCGGCGAGCGCCAACAGCAGCTCGGTCGCGGACCACCCCAGCGTGGTGAGGGAGTACTCGACCCGAACCGGCACTTCTGCGTAGACGTGTCGGTCCACGAGGCCGTCGCGCTCGAGGCTTCGGAGCGAGTCGGTGAGCATCTTCTTCGAGGCGCCGCGAAGGTTGTCGTACAGGCGGCTGTAGCGGCGAACGCCGCGGGCCAGCAGGTAAAGCAGATCGACCTTCCATTTCGACGAGAGAAGGTCGCGCGCTCCTCGCGTGCGATCGATCATCTCGAGGTCCTCCCGGGTGGGTTGTGCAGCCGGGCGGGCCCGGGCGCCAGCGTCGATGGCCGACAGGTACTGGGTGGTGGTCATTCTCGTCTCCTTGTGGTCAGTTGGGCCCTCTTAGGCGGCGAGCTCCTCCGAGCCGCTCCGCCGCCGAAGCCGAAGCTCCGTCTCGCAGCCCTCGCAGAGCGCGCCGCGCAGCCGTACGACGTCGTCGTGCTCGAATGTCCGCAGCCGCCGGATCAGTTCGCCTGCCTCGATCCATGCCCGGCCCTCTCGGACGCGCAGGCAAACGGAGCAGGCGACGAGGCCACGCAAGCCTCGCCGGAGCCGGGACGGGATGACACGGTTTCGGTTGTGGGCGCGGCCCGCTGGCATCTCGACCTCCTTGACGGGTGAGGCCACCAGCTTGTGCAAAGGAGCAGCCGCTGTCGTCGGGGCCAGCCGGAAACTCGTGGTCGGGCCAGCCCGAGAGTCTGCGGTTCGGGCTAACCCGAAGTGGGCCCCGAGGCGGCCTCGTCCGATCGCGGGAGGGGCAAATCCTCCGTGTCTCGTGGACCGGCGGGCAGCTTGACGCGGATGGTGGTGCCGCCGGCGGCTGGGCTCGCGAACGAGATCGTCCCGCCGAGAGTGTCGACCCGATCCCTGAGGCCGATCAATCCGGTCCCGCGACGCGGATCGGCGCCTCCGACGCCGTCATCCGTGATCTCGAGCTCGATCGAACCGTCGCGCCGCCCACCGCGCACTGTGACCGCCGATGCCTGCGCGTGCTTGACCGCATTCGTAATCGATTCCGCCGCGACGTAGTAAACGGTGGCCTCGAGGGTCGAGTCGTATCGGCCCTGGAAGCTGACGTCCAGGTCGATCCGAATCGTGCTTCGCCGAGCAAGAGCCTCAAGTGCGTCGTCAAGGCCGGCGTCGGAGAGGATCGCCGGGTGGATGCCGCGCGAGATCTCCCGCAGCTCATCCGTCACCGCGACGAGATCGTCGGCGAGACCAGACAGCTCCTGCGAAGCCGACTCGTCCGCCGAGGAGACGCCAGCAGCCTTCCGCGCCCTGAGTGCGAGCGCGACAAGCCATTGCTGGATGCCGTCGTGGAGATCGCGCTCGAGCCGGCGGCGCGACTCGTCGGCCGCGCTGACGAGGCGGGCGCGCGACGCCAACAGCTCGGTGCGTGTGGTCGCGTTCGAGACGGCCGTCGCGATCAGCTCCGTGAACCGCGCGAGCCGCTCCTCCGTGCCGGCCGGGACGAGCTTTCCCGGTTCCGCCGCCGCGGACATGATGCCCCAGATGCCGCCCTCGACGATGATCGGTACGCCGACCACTGAGCGCGTCTCCTGCCAAGACTGCGTCAGGGCGTCTGGCACAGGATCGCCGAGCGTGCCCCGGATGCCTATGAAGTCGTCCTGCCGCGACGGGCGACCCGTGGCGAGGATCATTCCAGTGAGCCCCTTGTCCGCGACCGGCCAGCGCGTGCCGATCCAGCGGCTTGACTCGCCGGCGTTTGCAAGGATCGTGTACGTCCCGTCGGCTTCGTAGCGGTTGATGCCCACAACGGGAGCGTCGATTACGCCGGCCACCTCCTTCGCGACGGCGGAGAACAGCTCGTCCGGGCTCGCGCCCTGCGCGACCAACGTCGCGACTCGGCGAAGCGCTGCTTGTTCTTCGGCGAGCTCACGCGCACGAGCCTCGGAGGCAGCAAGGTCAGCGCGGCTTTCGGCGTTCGCGATCGCGGTCGCCACCAACTGGGTGAACTTCGCGAGCCGGTCCTCCAGGTTGTCGGGAAGCCGCTCGTCCGGCGGTCCCGACGCGGCAACAAGGCCCCAGACCCGACCGTCGACGATGATCGGCGCGCCTGCAGTTTTGGTCCAGCCGTGTTCGCGCGCCTCGTGGGCGAGGGTGCCGGGGAGATCGGTGTAGTCCTCGAGCCTTACAGGACGGCCGGTGCGCAGCACTTCCGCCGCCACCGTCGGGCCATCGAGCGGATGGCGAGAGCCGGGCGCAAACGAGGCCGGATGTGGGCCACAGATCGCGAGCACCGTCAACGTCTCGCCATCGTCCGCGTAGCGCGCGACCAAGGTAGGCGTGAACTGGACCAGCTGCGCTACCTCTTGCGCCACGGCATCGAAGACAGCAGTCGATGATGCCCCCTCGGCCACGAGCGCCGCGACTCGACGCAGCGCCGCCTGCTCGTCGGCGAGCTGCACGACGCGTTCGCGCGCCTGGCTGTTCGCGATCGCCGTTGCGACCAGCTCCGTGAAC
The DNA here is from genome assembly GCA_046723895.1 of Actinomycetota bacterium. Lineage (GTDB taxonomy): Bacteria > Actinomycetota > Thermoleophilia > Gaiellales > Gaiellaceae > DATBLE01. Next base: position 3,083 of record JBKOVL010000222.1, read on the forward strand.
CGCGCGAGCCGCTTCTCCGTGTCAGCGGGGAGCGGCCCGGAACTGTCGGCGGCGACCATGAAACCCCAGATGCTGCCCTCGACGACGATCGGTACGCCGACCATCGGAAGCCTCAGGTCGTCCCGCACGGCATCGCGCGGCACGCTCGTGTAGTCATCGATCCGCGAGGGCCGACCGGTGGAGAGCATCATTGCGGCGATCCCCCTGTCCGTGACCCGGAGGCGCGTGCCGACGGTGAAGCTGGTCTCGCCAGCAACACCCAGCGTCGTGACGGTCCCGTCGGCTTCGTAGCGGTGGACGCCCACGATGGGAATGTCGATGATGCCGGCGACCTCCTTTGCGACTGCGGCGAAGAGCTCGTCGGGGCTCACGTCT
>JBKOVL010000038.1:0-10925 GCA_046723895.1 Actinomycetota bacterium
CGCTGGCGACCGCGCGGCTTGCCGAGCAGGCGCACGTGCCGATGTTCCTGGTGAAGGCGGGTGCGAACGAGATCTTGACGCAAGGAAGCCGTTACACGTTCCGCACCTGTCTGCCCGCTGCTGCCGAGGTGGCTGCTCCGATCGTGCAGCTCGCGCAGCGGCGCGGGCTCAGGAACGTCGGGGTGGTCATCGCGGACTACGCGTGGGGCCAGTCGATCAAGTCGGCGCTCGAGGACGCGGACAAGGCCGCGCCGAACGTCCACCTCAGCATCCAGGTTGCGCCGCTGTCGACGACCAACTTCACGCCGTACCTGCGCGCGTTGGGCGACGTGTCCCTGATCGTGGCGACGGGTGATCCGCCGGGGGCGGGGGCGATTCTGGCGCAGAGCGGGCAGCTCGGGATGAAGGTGCCGGTCGTGGGTGCATATTCGCCGTACTCGCTGACCGTGAAGGCTGCAGGGGACGCGGCGTACGGTCGCTGGAGCGACTTCAAGTGCATGGCCACGGCGACCGCCGGGTACAAGGCGCTCGCGCGGCGGTACCTGAAGACATTCCCGCAAAACCAGTTCTTCGAGGACGACGCGCTCGCCGGCTACGCGTACGTGAAGATCATCGCGGAGGCGATCAGCAAGGTCGGAGACAACCCGCAGAGGATCGCGACCTATGTCCATGCCAACACGTTCACCATCCCCGGCTACGCGTTCCCACTCAAGTGGACTGCGTGGGGTGAGCTCGCCGGGCCGACGATCCAGTTCGCCGTCCTGACCAAGGGCCCGACCCCCGGCCCCGGACTGAACACCGGCGGGAGCTGGTGGCCGAGGGTGTTGTTCAAGTCGAAGCCGCTGCCCCCGTATCGGCCGCCGTCGTAGCCTCGGAGGCGAATCTGCTCCTCGAGGTCGATGCGGTCACCAAGCGCTTCGGCGGCCTTCCGGCCGTCGACGGCGTAACGTTCGGGATCGACGACGGCGACATTGTTGCCGTCGTCGGTCCGAACGGGGCCGGCAAGAGCACGCTCCTGAAGGTGATCGTCGGGCTCGAGCGCCCGACACACGGCAGCGTTCGGCTCGACGGTGCGAGAGTCGACGGTCTGACCGCCCACCAACTCAGGCGCAAGGGGATCGCGATGGCGATGCAGCGGCCGCTCCCGTTCGGCTCGATGACAGTCATTGAGAACGCTGTCCTCGCCGCGATGTTCGGCGTCGGTCACGGCGTCGTCGGCGAGCGAGAGGCGAGGCGGCAGGCGGCCGAGTCGCTGGCGTTCGTCGGGCTGGAGAAGCGGGCCGACCACCCGGTCTCGAGCCTGAACCTCCATCAGCAGCGGTTCCTCGAGCTGGCGAAGGCGCTTGCGGGCCGGCCGCGCGTGCTGCTGCTCGACGAGGTGATGGCGGGCCTCAACGAGACGGAGCTCGCCCACTCGATCGAGACCGTCCGCAACATCCGCGACAAGCTCGGGACGGCGATCCTGTGGGTCGAGCACGTGATGAGCGCCGTGATCCAGCTCGCCGAACGTGCGATCGTCCTCAACTTCGGCAAGGTCCTCGCCCAGGGCGCCCCCGAGGTCGTCATGCGGGACCCCCAGGTCGTCGACGCGTATCTCGGGCGGGCGCGCATTGCTTGAGGTAGCGGGACTAGCGGCGGGCTACCTGGGTGAGCGGGTCATCGACAAGATCGACATCGAGGTCCGCACGGGCGAGGCGGTCGCGATCGTCGGCTCGAACGGCGCAGGCAAGACGACGCTCTTCCGGGCGATTGCCGGGCTGCTCCGGTCGATGGCGGGCCGGGTCGTGCTCGACGGCAAGGATCTGACGCGCCGTCCCGCCCACCGCGTCGCGCGCGCAGGCATCGCGTACGTCCCGGCCGAGCGCCACCTGTTTCCCGCGATGACGCTGAAGACGAACCTCGTGCTCGGCGCGTACCCCAGTCGGCCGGATCCCGAGACGCTCGAGCTCGTCTACGACCTCTTTCCGCGGTTGAAGGAACGACAGCGCCAACAGGCGGGAACCTTGAGCGGCGGCGAGCAGCAGATGCTCGCAGTGGGTCGCGCGCTCATGGCGCGGCCGCGGCTGCTCATGCTCGACGAGCCGACGACCGGCCTTGCGCCCAAGATCGCGGAGACGGCGTTCGAAGCGCTCGCAGGGCTCAAGGAGAAGGGGATGACGCTGTTGATCGCGGAGCAGCAGGTCCCGCTCGCGCTCTCGGTCGCCGACCGCGGATACGTGCTCGAGAACGGCCGCATCAGGCTCGAGGGCTCCTCCCACGAGCTCGTGCACAACCCGGAGGTGCAACACGCGTACCTGGGTGTCGCATGACGGGGGCGATCCTCGATGGGATCGTTCTCGGTCTCGCGTTCGGCCTGCTCGGCGTCGGGATGACGCTGATCTACGGCCTTGGGGGGGTCCTCAACCTCGCCTACGGTCAGATCGTCGTGCTGGGGGCGATCGTCATCTCGCTCCTGATCGACGACGGCGTTCCGACCGCTCTGGCGGCAGTCCTGGGCGTACTGGTAGCCGTCGGCCTCGCCGTGCTGCTCGACCTCACGTTGATGCAGCCGGTCTACCGCCGGCAGGGCGAGGAGCGGACGCTCATGGGCCTCCTGCTCACCCTTGGGGCCGCGTTCGTGATCGCGGGACTGCTCAACTGGAAGTACCCGCTGGAGGCGCTGTACATCAACATCAGCGGTGAGCCGATCTCGATCCTCGGCGTACCGATGGCGATGGGGAGCATCTGGGCCTCCGTGATCGCGCTGGCCGTGGGGGCGACGCTCCTGCTCTTCTTCGGCGCCACGACCTTCGGGCGCGGTGTCCGTTCGGTGATCCAGGACGAGACCGGCGCCCGCCTCGTCGGGATCAGCCCGTCGTTCGTCCGGACGGTCATCTTCGCGCTCAGCGGCGCGCTGGCCGGGATCGTGGCGATCACGAGCTCGATGACCGGCCCGGTGACGGTGACCGCGGGCTTCGAGCTCACGGTCTTCGCGCTGATCGTCACCGTCGTGGGCGGCCTCGGCAGCGTCGCGGGAGCGTTCCTGGCCGGCCTTCTCCTCGGGATCGTGAACACGATGAGCGCCCACTACATCGGGCAATACATCACCACTGTCATCCTTCTCGGTGTTGCCGCGGTGACCATCCTCATCCGGCCGCGCGGGCTGCTCGGGCGGTAAGAGCGATGCCGAGGACGACGAGGCTGCCGCGGCTCGGCGCGGTCATGCAGGGAAACATAGGCTGGGGGCCTCTACCGATCGTCGGCACGGCCGTGATCCTCGCGATCCTGCCGTCGGTCTGGTTCGGCGACTCGCGCTATACGACGGGACTGGCGGTGCAGGCGCTCGTCTTCGCCTGCTACGGCGTCGGGTTCAACCTGATCTTCGGGAGCACGAACCAGCTCTTCCTGTGCGTCGGCGCCCTTGCCGCGGTTGGTGGCTACGGCGCCGCCGTCCTCTCGGAGCAGGCCTCGTTTCCGATCTGGGCCGGCATCGCCGTGGGTACGGCGAGCGCGGCGATCGTCGGCGGGGTGTTGAGCTGGGTTGCGGTCCGGCGCTCGCTCGGAGTGATCTTCACCGGCATCGTGACGCTGGTGTTCTCGCTCGCGTTCGCGAACCTGCTCCTCGGCAAGCGCGACCTGACGGGGAGCGAGACGGGTCTGGTCCTGACCGGTGCCGCCCGGGACCTCGCCGACGATCGGGTCGGCGCGTACTACTTCTTCGCAGGTGTGCTCGTCGCTTTTCTGATCGTCTTCCGGGCGCTCCAGCTGTCGCACGTCGGGTGGGCGTTCCGCGCGCTCCGCGACGACGAGGTAGCGGCCGAGCTCGCGGGTGTGGACGTCGCGCGCTACAGGATCTACGCAGGGACGGTGGGCTCGACGATGATCGGCCTGACCGGCGCGCTCTACGCCTACAGCGCAGGCTTCATCAGCCCGGCGACGTACGCCTTCGACCAGGTCGACGTCCGTGTCCTCGTGGTCGTGGCGTTCGGGGGCCTCGGCACGTTGGTCGGCCCTGTGATCGGTGCGGCCGTGTTCGCGGTGGTGGACGAGTGGCTCAGCACCAGCCTTCAGCTGCGGGAAGTCTTCTACGGCTCCTTCGTGGTCGCGATCTTCCTCGGGCTCAGACGGGGCGTGGTCCCCACCGTCACGATCCTGGTTCGTCGGTTTTGGCCCCGGCTCGGCGTTCCCGGCGAAGGCCAGGCCGGGCCGGTCTGGCCGTCGCGAAGCGATACTGGGATCGACCCATGAGTCGCACCGGGAACATCGTCAGTCCTCCGCCCCCGGCCGGCCGGCAGTCGGCGCGGCAGGAGGAGCTCCTCCGGGTCGCGTACCGGTTGATGGCGACGAAGGGGATGCACCGGATGACGCTGCAGGACGTCGCCGACGCCGCCGGGATGTCGAAGGCGAACGTCGTCTACCACTACAAGACGAAAGAGGACCTCGTTCTCAGGTCGATGCAGTGGGTCCTGGAGCGTGTGACCGCGCGAATCGTCGAGGCGACAGCCTCGGCTACCGGCCGCGACGCGAAGATCAAGGCGATGATCGACGCGATCTTCCTCGACCCACAGCGGAACCGGACCTTCTACGTCGTGTACGCGGAGCTGATCGCGCACTCGTCGCGCAATCGACGCTTCGCCGCCCTGAACGACTGGTTCCGAGAGATCGTCACCGGTCAGTACGCGGCGGTGATCGGCAGTACGAACAAGCGGTCGAAGCGCTCCGTCGCGGAGTCGGCGATGATCGTGCGGGCGCTGATCGACGGACTGTTCCTCCAGTGGCTGGAGGAACCCGACTGGGAGGCGCGGCACGCCGAGTACAAGAACCTCTGCGTGCGCTCGATCATCACCTTCCTCGACCGGTAGCATTTGACGCTGACCGTCCGGTCAGACAAACTCCCGGGGTGGACAACGCCGCCCTGCTCGAACGGCTGGCGAGCGGCAGGCTCGTCGAACGTCCGGAGCACGCGAGCGAGGAGTATGTCAAGGGCCTTGCGCGGACGCTGATCGTCTCCGGGGACACCGAGCTGATCAGCGCCCCCGCATACCTGAAGGCGGCGGCGCACGCGCCGCGGCTCCAGTCCTTCGTCTCCGTCGTGGGGATCATCCAGGACGAGCTCGGTCACGCGCACATCGCCTACCGGATGCTGCGCGACCTCGGCGTCGACACCGAGAAGCTGATCTACGAACGCGATTCCACGGACTTCCGCCACCCGTACGCGTTCGACGTGCCGCTCGAGAGCTGGGCGGAGATGGTGGTCGCGAACGGCTTCTACGACCGCGCCGGGTTCGTCCTCCTCAGCGACGTCTTCGAGCACACCAGCTACGCCCCTTGGAAGCGGGCGCTCGTCAAAGTCGATCGAGAGGAGGGATTCCACCTCCGTCACGGCGAGCAGTGGATGAAGACGCTCGCCGCCGACCCGGCGACGCACGATGAGCTCCAGCAGGCCGTCGACTGGATGTTCCTGATGACGCTCGAGTGGTTCGGTCTCCCCGACGACCTGAAGCGGCATCGCGAGCAGATCGACTTCGGGCTCAAGGGCAAGACGAACGACGAGCTCCGCCAGATCTGGATGTCCACCGCGGTTCCGTTCTGCGAGTCGATCGGCATCCACGTCCCGGCGCACCTGGACGCCGAGACCGGGAAATACGTAATCGACACGCCGTTCCCACAGCAGTTCGACGAGCGCGAGAAGCGCTGGCTGACCGAGAAGGGCGAGATCTCATGGGATGCTGTGCTCGAGCGGTGGCGAGGTCGTGGCCCGGCCAACGAGGAGCTCGTCTGGATGATCCAGCGCGGCCGCGTCGAGCTGGCGGAGGTGGCGGCGTGACGGCGACGCGCGCCGACGTCGAGCACGCGCTCGCTGAGGTGCTCGACCCCGAGTACCCGGTCAGCCTCGTCGACCTGGGTCTCGTCCGCGACGTCGAGGTCGCCGACGGGACGGCCCGGGTCGCGATCTCCTACTGCTCACTGGGCTGTCCCTGCATCGGGCTGATCGAGCATGACGTCGAGGAGCGGCTGCTGCAGCTCGACGGCGTCGAGCGCGTCGAGGTCGTCGAGTCGTTCGAGCCGTGGACGAGGCAGCACGTCTCGCGCAACGGCCTCCTTCAGCTGCGTCGCGTGGGGGTGGCGTGAAAGCCGAGCCCTGGGAGGTCTTCGCCCGGCAGGACTCGCAGATTCCCCTCCGTCACGTGGGGCGCGTGGACGCGGCGACGCTCGACGACGCCGTCGTGTTCGCCGTGACCCTGTACGAGGAATGGAAGTGGACGGACATGTTCATCGTGCCGCGGCGCGAGATCGAGCAGGTGGTGACGCCGGCGTGACCTTGCGCGTCTACGGCCGAACCGAGTACGCCGAGCCGCTCGTGGAGCTCGGGACGATCGACGACGAGAGCAACGTCCGGGCCGCCTACGTGGGGGACTGGGTCGAGCTCGTGACGTTCCCGGAGGTCGCGATGCAGTGGATCATTCGCGACGGCGAGGAGATCGAGGATGCCTGAGCTCTCGCCGGAAGTCGCTCGGGCCTCGGCGAACGTCGTCGTCGCCCTCGCCGACAACAAGTACTTCCTGGCACACCGCCTGGCCACGTGGGGCGTCGGCGCGCCGACGCTCGAGAGCGCCGTCGCGTGCACGGCGATCGCGCAGGAGGAAGCGGGCCACGCTCGCGGCCTCTACTCGCTGCTCGAGGATTTCCCGCTGGACGTAGCACCGCGACCGCTCGAGCGCGAGGAGGACCGTCGGCGGAAGTACGCGCTCGCATACCTTCTCGAGCCGTCGGCGTCCTTCGTCCGCGGTGTCGCTGCACTGACGCTTGCCGACCGCGCCTTCACGGTCCTCCTCGAGGCCACGGCCGACTCGAGCTTCGAAGGCCTGCGGAAGCGCGCCGTCCGGATCCTCTCCGACGAGCGGTTCCACCAGCGCTACGCCGACGGACGCGTCCGGGAGCTCGCCGAGTCGCCTGCGCTCGAGCGCGAGCTCGAGGCCCTGCTGCCCGAGACCCTGTGCTGGTTCGGTCCCGCCCGCGAGCCGGGGCTCGAGCTGCTCGTGGAGGCGGGGATCGTCTCGCAGCCCAACGAGGAGCTGCGTCAGACGTTCCTCTCGCGGCTCGTGTCGGTGACGGGGCCGGCCGGAGTCGAGCTCCCGATCAGCCGCGACGGCGACGGAACGTGGACCTACCCCGAGTTGCCATGGAGTCAGTGGAGCAGCCTGGAGCGCCGGCTGGCGGCGATTCCGGCGACGGCGAGGTCGTGACGTGCGTTTGGTGCGCGTCGACCAACGTCGAGCGGCTCGGCGAGTTCGGCCCGGGACTGATGACCGAGCAGTGGATGTGCCTGGACTGCCACAGTCCCTTCGAGTGGATTCGCAAGCGCTGACGCTCGAGCTCGACGGGACCGTGCTGACCTGATGCCGCTCTACCCGCTCGGCGACAACGAGCCTCAGGTTCCCCGCGACGCGTTCGTCGCCCCGAACGCGACGCTGGTCGGCGCCGTCGAGCTCGGGTCCGAGTCGAGCGTCTGGTTCGGCGCCGTCCTGCGTGGCGACTTCGACCGGATCGTCGTCGGCGAGGGGTCGTGCGTCCAGGACAACGCCGTCCTCCACGCCGCCGACGGGCTGCCCACGATCGTCGGCGCGAATGTCACCGTCGGCCACGCCGCGCTGCTCGAGGGCTGTGTGATCGAGGACGGCGCGGTGATCTCGATGGGCGCGATCGTCCTGCAACGCGCCCGCGTCGGCGCCGGAGCGCTCGTCGCCGCCGGGAGCGTCGTCCGCGAGGGCGACGAGATCCCCGCCGGCGCCCTTGCCGCCGGCATTCCCGCGGTCGTCAAGAAGGAGATCGACGGCTCGTCGCGCCGCTGGATCGAGAACGCCGCCGCCCATTACCGGGAGCTGAGGCGCCGCTACCTGGAGGAGTTGACCGTGAGAGAGGAGCTGGGATGGTGAAGATGCTGATCGCCGGCGAGCAGACCGACGCGACCGCGACGGACGAGCTCGAGGTGGTCGACCCGGCGACGGAGGACGTCTACGAGACTGTTCCCGCGGGCGGCGTCGACTCCGTCGAGCTCGCTGCGCAGGCGGCGGACGCCGCCTTCCGCGAGTGGTCGCGGACGGATGCCGAGCAGCGGGCCGAGATCATCCGCAAGGCGCTCGACCTCGTCGCCGAGCACACGGACGAGATCGCCGAGACGCTGACGCACGAGCAGGGCAAGCCGACGACGGAGGCCGCCGGGGAGCTTCAGCACTTCCTCCACGGGATGCACTACTACGCCGACCTCGCGACCAAGGTCCGCGGCGTCTACCAGGACCTGCCCTCGACGCTCGGGCGCTCCTACGGGATGGTGATCAAGCGCCCGGTCGGGCCGGTGGCGGCGATCGTCCCGTACAACTACCCGCTGACCCTGATGGGGACGAAGATCGGCCCGGCACTCGCGGCCGGCAACACCGTCGTCGTCAAGCCGGCGTCGTCGACGCCGCTCGCGACGCTGAGGGTCGCGGAGCTCTTCCACGAGGCGGGCTTGCCCGCGGGGGTGCTGAACGTGGTCACGGGCCGCGGGTCGACGATCGGCGACGCACTCGTCACGCACCCGCTGATCCGGCGCGTCGCCTTCACCGGCGAGACCGGCACCGGACGGCACATCGCGACCCTCGCGGCGCCGTCGTTCAAGCGGATCTCGCTCGAGCTCGGCGGCTCCGACCCGATGATCGTCTGCGCGGACGTCGACGTACAGGCGGTGATCAAGAGCGCTGTCATCGCACGGTTCTGGAACGCGGGCCAGTCGTGCCTCGCGGCCAAGCGGCTGTACGTGTTCGACGAGATCTACGACGAGTTCGTCGGCGGCCTCGCGAAGGCGCTCGAGCGCTACGAGTGCGGCACGGGCTGGACCAAGCCGGAGAAGCCGAAGCTGCGGATGGGGCCCGTGCACACGAAGAGCGGGCAACAGGAGCTCGCCGAGCAGCTCGAGGACGCCGTCTCACGCGGCGCGAAGGTGCTGGTGGGCGGCGGCCCGCCGGCCGACCAGGACAAGGGCTACTTCTTCCAGCCGACGCTCGTCGAGGGCGCGCCGCACGACTCGCGCCTCGTGCAGGAGGAAGTCTTCGGTCCGATCCTGCCCGTGTTCCGCGTCGACGACATCGACGAGGCGATCGGGCTCGCGAACGACACACGCTACGGCCTCGGCTCGTCGATCTGGACGCGCGACGCTCGCTACATCGACAGGGCAGCGCAGGAGATCGAGGCGGGGATGACGTGGGTGAACCAGATCCACTACGGCTACGACGAGCTGCCGTTCGGCGGCCTGAAGGAGAGCGGGCTCGGGAAGGAGCACGGGCCCGAGGCGATGATGGACTACTACTTCGAGACGAAGTCCGTGGTCATAGGAGGGCTGAACTGATGGCTGTCACGTTTTCTGCGGACGAGGGCATCGGCACGATCACGCTCGACAAGCCGCCCGCCAACTCGTACGACCTCGAGTACGTGCAGGAGCTCGACGCAGCGGTGCAGCAGGCGGCCGAGGACGACGCGGTGAAGGTGGTGCTCGTCCGCAGCGCCTCGGAGAAGTTCTTCTGCGCCGGCGCCGACGTGAAGGCGTTCCAGGCGGGGCCGCACGAGCGGAACATGGCGATGATCGAGACGTCGCACCGGACGCTCTCGTCGATCGCCCGCGTCCCGAAGATCTTCATCGCCGAGATCAACGGTCACGCCCTGGGCGGCGGGCTCGAGATCCCACTCGCGTGCGACCTCCGCTTCGCCGCGGAGGGCGAGTACCGGCTGGGGACGCCGGAGGCGACGCTCGGTCTCCTGCCCGGGAACGGCGGGACTCAGCGTCTCCCGCGGCTGATCGGCAGGAGCCGCGCGCTCGACCTGATGATCACCGGGCGAACGGTGACGCCGCTGGAGGCGTACGAGCTGGGAATCGTCGACGCCGTCTTCCCTGCCGACCAGCTACACGAGAAGACGCTCGAGTACGCGCAGAAGCTCGCCTCCGGCGCCGCGAAAGCGATCGGGAACATCAAGCTCGCCGTCAACGAGGGGATCGACGACGGCCTCGAACGCGGGCTGGAGCGTGAGCGCGAGCTGGTCGAGGAGCTGTTCCTGAGCGAGGACGGTCGCGAGGGCCTCGCCGCCTTCTCCGAGAAGCGGCAGCCCGCGTTCAAAGGAGCATGATGGCGACTACGCTCGAGAGCGGCGTCACGGTCGTCCGCAACCCCGCCTCGGCCGACGAGGTCGGGCGCGTGCCGCAGGCGGGTCCGGCCGAAGCCGCAGACTCGGTCGGGCGCGCGGCGGAGGCGTTTCCGGGCTGGTGGCAGACGCCGGCAGGGAAGCGCGGTGAGCTCGTTCGAGCCGGAGCCGAGGCAGTGCTCGCGGAGCGAGACGAGCTGGCGCTGCAGCTGACGCTCGAGCAGGGCAAGCCGCTCCGCGAGGCGCGGATCGAGATCACTCGGTTCGTCCACACGATCGAGCATTATGCGGGCCTCGCAAAGAGCCTCCGCGGGGCCTACGTCCCGAACCTCGACGTCGGCGCGCACGGCCTGGTCGTCAAGCGGCCGCTCGGCGTCGTCGTCGCGATCGTGCCGTGGAACTTCCCGACGACGCTGCTCGGCAACAAGCTCGGCCCTGCCCTCGTCTGCGGCAACACGCTCGTCGCCAAGCCCGCCGAGACGACACCGCTGACGACGCTGCGGATCGCGGAGATCATGGGTGAGTCCGGGTTGCCCGAGGGCGTCTTCCAGGTCGTGACCGGGAAGGGATCCGTGCTCGGCGAAGCGCTCGTAACCGATCCCCGCGTGGCCAAGGTCGCCTTCACCGGCTCGACCCCCGTCGGCAAGCACGTCGCCGAGCTCGCGGCGCGCGGCGTCAAGCGCGTCACGCTCGAGCTCGGCGGCTCCGACCCGATGATCGTCCTGGACGACGCCGACGTCGACGGCGCCGTCAGCGCCGCGAGCGTCGGGCGC
>JBKOVL010000093.1:0-8408 GCA_046723895.1 Actinomycetota bacterium
GGGTCCACCCGCGCCCAGATCGTCCGGATGATGACGATCGAAGGCCTGTTCCTCGCAGCCGCCGGGACCGAGCGGACTCATGAAGAGCGGGCGTGAGGCCGCGGATCTCGCGTGTGATCAACGGATTGTCTTGAACGCTGCCCGGAGCTCTTCGCTGAAGAGCTGCGGCTCCTCCCAGGCGGCGAAGTGCCCGCCGCGGTCGACCTCGTTGAAGTAGACGAGGCTGGGGTAGGCCTTCTCGACCCAGCTGCGCGGGGCCGCGAAGATCTCGCCGGGGAACATCGTGAAGGCGACCGGAAGCGAGACGTCCGGGGTCGCCTGGCCGGCCGCCGCGGCCTGAGCCCGCCCGTTCTCCCAGTACGACCGGGCGGCGGAGGCGCCGGTGCATGTGAGCCAGTACAGCGTGATGTTGTCCACGATCCGGTCGCGCGTGAGCTGGCCGACGGGCTGCCCGTCGAGGAAGGCCCGGGAGATCTTGTAGTAGCTGTCTGTGTCGTGGTCGAGCATCCAGCCCGCCAGGGCGACGGGCGAATCGAGTAGGGCGTAGCCGATCGTCTGCGGTCGCGTGGACTGCTCGATGAAGTAGCCGAAGCCGCTCGTCCTGAACGTGGCGATCGCCTCGACCGCTGCGAGCTCCTCCTCCGATTCCGTCGGCCCCGGCGTGTCGCCGGCGAGCGCTGTCCGGAGGAAGTTGAGGTGGATGGCGATCAGCCCGTCGGGTGCCTGCCGGCCCATCGCGTCGGTGACGGCGGCGCCGACGTCGCCTCCCTGGGCGACGTAACGGGTGTACCCCAGGCGGTGCATCAGCTCCGCCCAGGCCCGCGCGATCCGGCCGACGTTCCAGCCGATCTCGGTCGGCTCGCTCGAGAACCCATAGCCGGGTAGGGACGGCAGCACGAGGTCGAACGCGTCTTCGGCCCGGCCGCCGTGCGCAGTCGGGTCCGTCAGCGGGCCGACGGAGTCGATCAGCTCGAGCACGGAGCCGGGCCAGCCGTGGGTGATGATCAGCGGCAGCGCGCCTTCGTGCGCCGACTTGACGTGGATGAAGTGGATGTCCACGCCGTCGATCTCCGTAATGAACTGAGGCAGCGCGTTGAGCTTCGCCTCGGCCCTGCGCCAGTCGTGCTCGGTCGCCCAGTAGCGGGCGAGCGCCTGCAGCGTCGCCAGCTGGACGCCCTGCGACCGGTCCGGGACGAGCTCCTTGCTGGGCCAGCGTGTGGCCGCGATGCGCCGATGCAGGTCGTCGAGCGCGTCTTGCGGCATCTCGACGTGGAACGGCCGAATCTCGTGCGCGGACTCAACGGTGGTGCTCATTTCAACCTCCCTTATCGCAGCGATCTAAACGCTGCTCAGATTTCCTCTGAGAGAACTGCTCCGGCTGCTCTTCTCTCCAACGGCCAGTGACGAGAGCGGGGACACCGACGGGTGCGACCGGCAGCCCGTCATGCAATCCTCGGCGTCGTCAGCTAACTAACCAGGAGGAGATCGACATGACCACCACGGAACAGGGCCTGACCAGTGCGGCACAGGCACAGACACCCGGTATCAAGCGGACTGATCTTCAGCGGCACGACCTCAGCGTACCCGGGCGCGAGGTGATCCAGAACCGTGTCGAGATCAGCCCGGAGGCGCCGCTCGTCAGGCACAAGCACCCGGGCGAGGAGATCATCTATGTCCTCGAGGGCTCGCTCGAGTACCAGATCGACGGCAGGGAGCCACGAGCGTACAGCGCCGGCGAGGCTTTGCTCGTCCCCGCAGAGACCGTGCACGCCGTCCGCGGCGGCGGAACCGAGCTCGCAACCTACGTCGTCGAGAAGGGCAAGCCGTTCCTCGTCGTCGTCGAGTGACACACCCACCCCCTGGCCGGTCTCGAGCTCACCGCGCCGTCTGACCTCCGCCGGGGAGGAGGCTGCGGACGCTCTGATGCGAGCGCGATGCAACGCACTCGAGGAGTTGCTCAGGGACTGGAAGCCAGAGGAGCACCCCGACGTGCTCAGGATGATCCAGCGCTAGGCCCGTTCCTTCACCAGTGCGCCGCCTGCGCCGGCACCCAGTCTGAACGCCGCGCCGCGCATTTGCCACTGATTGCCACCGGTTGCAACCATGGGGCTCAATAACGGCTCCGTCCTGAGTTGCCAGTGTTGGCGACAAAGCTCAGGGAGACATCGAACCGTCTCGGAAGCTGAGCGGCGTGTGGGCACGCCGCGCTAGTGCTGGCGAGAGTCGCGGGTCGCCAACCTGACTGCCGTGGAGATGACGGCTCCGAGCACGAGGATCCAGAGGAGCATCATCGGAACCATCCAGAACCAGGCCCAGCTGTCGTTCCAGTCCATCACTTCCCTTGTCACCTCCTCACGTGAAGATGATCTGGCCGCCCGCTGCCTTCTCGTAGAACTCGCCGACGCTGATGATGTCTTCGACCTGGGGGACGAAGTCGTCCATGGTCAGGCCGAACATGTCGACGGTCGCCTTGCAGGCGTAGAGGCGGACGCCCGAGTCGTGGACGAGTTCGATGAACTCGGGGATGGGTGGGATGTCGATCTTCTCCATCTGCCGCTCCATCATCCGGGTTGCGAGTGCTGAGAAGCCGGGGATCGCACCGATCCAGGTCGGCAGGTGCATGCCGGGGTTGCCGACGGTCGCGACCTTGATCTTGTCGTAGCGGTCCTTGCGGATCGCGTCGAGGCCGAAGAAGGTGAAGAAGAGGTCGGCCTCGATGCCCTCCATGCGGGCGCCGTTGGCCATGATCAGGGCGGGGTAGATGCCTTCGAGCGAGCCCTTGGAGACGACGAGCGCGACCTTCTCGATCGTCGCCGGCTCGGGGAGGGCGAGGTCTGGTTTGTCGAGCAGTTCGGTCATCGTGTGCTCCTTGCTAGATGCAGCCCTTGGGCTTGGGGATGCCGCCGATCTTGGCGGCGAGCTTGGCGGGGCCCCTGGGGAAGAGCTGGTAGAGCTCCTTGACGGGGACGCCGGATTCCTTGCCGAGCGAGCGGATCGAGGGCGCGTTGCCGGTGGCGAGGTAGCGCTCGCGCATGAAGCGCACGACGAGCCAGTGCCGGTCGGTCAGCTCGCGGATGCCGTTCTCGCGGGCGATCGCTGCGGCGATCGTCTCGTTCCACTGCTCGGGCTTGGCCATGAAGCCCTCGCCGTCGACCTCGACGGGGGCATCGGCGATCGGGGTGATGGTCATCTCGTTGCTCCTTTCAGGCGGGGACGGGGGTCTGCTTCTTGCCGCTCCTCGGCATCGCCGGCCCGACGCCGGGGATGTCGCGTCCGGGTAGCAGGGCGTGCCAGTAGACCCACTGGAAGAGCAGCTTGCCGAGGTGGTTGAGCCGCGACTCGCGCAGCAGCGGCAGCCCGAACGCGGTCGGGAAGTGGCCCGGCAGCGGCTCGACCTCGTAGTTGAAGTCGATCAGCAGCGCCTTCTGGAAGCCGGTCTCGATGAAGCAGTTGGCGTGCCCGTCGTAGCCCGCCTCGAGCTCCTGGCCGCGTAGGTGGCGTACGACGTTGTCGGCCAGGATCTCGGCTTCGAAGTGGGTGACCGAGCCGGCCTTCGAGGTCGGCAGGTCGGTGGCGTCGCCGAGCGCGAACACGTTCGGCCTGGCGATGGTCTGCAGCGTCCGCTTGTCGGTGGGGACGAAGCCGAGCGCGTCGCCGAGGCCGGGGGAGCGCTCGAGGTAGGCGGCGCCGCCATGCAGCGGGATCGTCACGAGCAGGTCGAAGTCGAGCGCGCGGCCGTCGTAGGAGGTCAGCTTGCCGCCGATCCCGTCGACCTCGCCGGCGTTGAACTCGGTCACCAGCTCGACCTCCTTCCCGGCCAGCAGGCCGGCCAGCTGCTCGGAGGCGATCGGCTTCGTGAACGCGCCGTCGAGCGGCGTCGAGTAGACGAGCTCGACCTTGTCGCGGATCCCGCGCTCGCGCAGGTACCAGTCGGCCAGGAAGGCGAACTCGAGCGGCGCGACCGGGCATTTGATCGGCATGTCGACCAGGTTCACGACCAGGCGGCCGCCGTCGAAGCGCTCGAGCGCGCCCCGCAGCGCCTCGGCCCCCTCGGGGCTGTAGAAGGTGAAGACGCGCTCGTTCCAGCCCGGCCCGCTCAGTCCCTCCGTCTCCTCGGGCTGCAGGCGGACGCCGCTGGCGACGACGAGCACGTCGTAGTGCAGCACGCTGCCGTCGGCGAGCACGACCTCGTCCCGGTCGAGCGCGACCGACTCGACCTCGCTTTCATGGAAGACGATCCCGCTGCGCAGCTGGCGCCGACGCGGGCGGACGATCTCACCCGGCTGGGCCAGCCCGAACGGGACGAACAGCAGGCCGGGCTGGTAGACGTGCCGGTCATCGCGGTCGACGACGTGGATCTCCGCCTCATCCTGCTCGAAGCGGCGGCGCAGCCGGTTCGCGGTCATCGTGCCGCCGGTGCCGCCGCCGAGAATCACGATCTGTTTTCTGCTCACGATGCACCTCCTGCCTCGACGAGCGCCCGATTGGCTTCGCGCGGGCGGCGCGAGATCGTCTCGGCGAACTCGATCCCTGCTTCGATCGCCCGGCGAAGCGGACACGCGCGCGCGACCCGGGCTAGTCGCTCGAGTTGGACGTCGGTGAGATCCCCGCCCAGCTCGACCGAGACCTCGAACTTGCGCGGAGTGGAGTGATGGTCGTAGTCGACCGCGACCCGTACGTCGCCGAGCTCCCAGCCCTTCGTGCGCCCGTACCGCACGAGCGTCACGGTCACGCAGGCCGCAAGCGCGGCGGGGAAGAGCTCGTGCGGCGACGGGCCGCTGCCCTCGCCGCCGAGCCGCTCGGGCTGGTCGGTGATCAAACGATGCTGACCGTCGATGACTACCTCCTGCCGGAGCGTGCCGGGGATCGAATGGGCTGTCGCGGTCAGACTCATCGTCTGCACCCAAGCCTGCCCGGGCTGGGCCGGCGCGCCATCGGGGGCAGCGCGGAACCGAGTGCGGACAACTACTCAGCTGAGTAGTTGTCCGCACCACGATCAGCGCGCCTGCGGATGGCAGGCGCGCAGGGGCGACCAAGGATAGGCGCCGATGACCGTTACCCACCCGCTCCCGGATGACCTGGTCGAGCTGATCGCCGAGCGCTTCCGCGTGCTCAGCGAGCCGACCCGGATCAAGCTGCTCGACCGGCTGCGCGAGGGGGAGGCGACCGTGCTCGAGCTGACCGAGCTGATCGGAACCACGCAGCAGAACGTCTCCAAGCATCTCGGCGTCCTGCAACGCTCCGGGATTGTCGCCCGCCGCAAGCAGGGCAACTTCGCCTACTACCGGATCGTCGACCAGGGCGTCCTCTCGCTCTGCGAATCGGTCTGCGGGAGCCTGCAAGCGCAGGTCGAATCGCTCCGCCAGCTCGTCGCAGGGGTGAGCGCCTGATGCTCGAGCTCTACCAGACCGAGTGGTGCCCCGCCTCGCGCCGTGTCCGCGAGCACCTGACCGAGCTCGGCGTCGACTACCTGATCCATCAGGTCCCGGTGGAGCGAGAGGCGCGAGCAGCGCTACTCGCGGCGACCGGCAGCGACACAATCCCGACGCTCCTCGTCGGCGGCGACACGCCGATCGTGGGTGAGGACGCGATCGTGCTCTACCTCGACGGGCACTTCGAGGAGCCGCGCGAGGCCGAGGCGCACCGTGCGAAGGCGGCGAAGGCGCGCCGCCGCTACCTGGAGGAGCAGTGCGAATGCTTAGAA
The DNA here is from genome assembly GCA_046723895.1 of Actinomycetota bacterium. Classification (GTDB taxonomy): domain Bacteria; phylum Actinomycetota; class Thermoleophilia; order Gaiellales; family Gaiellaceae; genus DATBLE01. The sequence goes on from JBKOVL010000093.1 coordinate 5,705, forward strand.
CCGGCTACACACTGAGCCGCACAACGAGCAAGCCGTTCGGGGCCGCCGTCGAACGGGTCCGGGCCGAGCTGGCAAGCGCCGGCTTCGGCGTCCTGTGCGAGATCGACGTGCAGGAGACGCTACGCGAGAAGCTCGGCGTCGAGCAGGAGCCTTACCTGATCCTCGGCGCCTGCAACCCACCGCTCGCACACCGGGCGCTGACCGCCGAGCCGGAGCTCGGCGTGCTGCTGCCCTGCAACGTCGTCATCTACCAGCAGTCGGGCGAGACGCAGATCGCCGCCGTCGATCCCGAGCGCATGCTCTCGATCGTCGAAAACGACGAACTCGCGACCGTGGCGGCCGAGGTGAGGGCGCGCCTCGCCGACGTCGTCGAGCGCGCTACCGCAGACTGACGGCGCGCGGTAAGCCTTGATCAACGGCCGCCCATAACTCGAACTACGCCGCGTGCGCGTGCCGCATCGTATAGACGTCGGGCCGGAACAGCATCGCTGTCCCATCGCCGGGATCATCAGTACGCACGAGAGCGGGCAGACCAGGCCATTTCGGGTCGACACCGATGACTCGGACGACCGGCGGCGGGATCCTGATGGCGGCCCTTGCCAACGGAGGTGGTCGGTGTGCGTGTGGATTCTGCTCGCGTGGTCGACAGCGGCTCGGTAGCGCAGACGACCGCTGTCGCGCGATTGCGTGCCGGGGAGATCGCGGCTGTGTTGGCCGCGACCGGGTTCGTCGGCGTCGCATTTTTCGAGGCCGCGTTGGCGCTCGGCGCTCCTTGGGTCACGCCGCTCGGGGTGGCGAGCACGCCGAGCTCTCGACGGCGCAGCGGATTGGCAGCGCGGTCGCGGTCATCGTCTGGGCGGCCGCCATTTTGATCGTGCTCGGACGGGCCGGCTTGTGGGCGCGCGGCCCCCGACTGGCGCTCGTCTTTCGCTGGGGAACGTGGTTCCTCGCCGCGGTGAGCGTTCTCGCGGCGCTCGTGAACTTCGCCTCCCAAAGCCGCTTGGAGAACTTCATCTTCGGACCGCTGGCCCTCGTGCTAGCGCTCCTTTGCACCCTCGTCGCCCGCGCCGGCTCAAGCCGGGACGACAAACCTCGCTGACGCGGTCCGGACCATGAAGGCGATCGTCCAGGGCAAGTACGGCCCGCCTGACGTCCTCGAACTGAGGGAGATCGACACGCCGGCGGCCGGTGATGACGACGTGCTGATCCGCGTGCACGCGGCCGGCGTCAGCTACCCGGACGGTGTCGCCACGAGCGGCATCCCCTACGTCGTCCGTCTTGCCGCCGGACTGCGGCGACCGAGGCACCCGGTCCGAGGGGGAGAGGTCGCTGGCACGATCGCCGAGGTCGGCGCGAAGGTCACCGATGTCGACGTGGGCGACGAGGTCTTCGGGCTGGTGCGGCCGTACCGTCAACGGCGGCGGCTTCGCCGAGTACGCGCGCGCACCGCGCGACATGATCTGCGCCAAGCCGGCGACGATCACGTTCGAGCAGGCTGCGTCCCTTCCCGTCTCCGGCGTCACAGCGCTGCAGGCTGTGCGGGACTGGGCACAGGTGCGACCGGGAGAGGTCCTGGTCAAACGGTGCGTCGGGCGGCGTCAGCACCTTCGCCGTGCAGATCGCCAAAGCACTCGGTGGGGCCGGTGACGGCGACCGCGATCGCCGCTGAACCGGGCGATGCGCGCCGCTTCGGCTGCTCCGACGACGCCGTCCGCAACTGCGGCCTCGACGTCACCGTGCATCAGTCGGACCGCCAGCGCGCGCCCGGCCACGTCTCGCACGAAGGCTCCGAGCTGGTGCGCTGGGCGCTGTTCGACGCTGCGCAGCAGGCGTGCCGTCCCGCCTCTCCCGACTACCGGTATCCCGCTGCACACACGCGCCGCCGACGCCATCATCGTCAGTCACATTCGCGTCTAGGTTGCGTGACGACTACGGCGCAGTACTGGGCAACGCCCCGACCTGCCGGAGCAGCGCGATTCCGTCCCAGTTACCCCAGCCTTCGGCGAACCGACCTTCCTCGTCGAAGCGATCGATCGAGATCCCGCCGACCTCGACACGCCGGTGGGTTGCGGGCACTCCGATCAGTGCGCCTTCGTGGGTCCCGGTGGCGGTCCACCTTGTGGTTACCGTCGAGCCCTCTGCGTATTGGTCTTCGATCGAGACGTGCAGATCCGGGATCGCTGCGCGGAACGTCTCGATGAACCGGCGCGCCGCCTCGAGGCCGCTCGTACCGGTCTGCGCGGCAGCATCGTGATCCTGATACTGGGCAGAGAACAGTTCATCAATAACCGAAAGGTCGCCCTGGTTCCAGCCTCGGTCGTAGAACTCTCGGACGGCTGCTTTCAGCTTCTCGCTCATCTCGCCGGTCGCGTCGGTGGACGGCAAAGCCACCCTAACCGACACGCAGTCGCTCCGCGGGCACCGTGACCCGGTCTGCGCACTCACAACTTCCGCCCGGCGACTCGGACTCGTACGGCTGGCAGGCCGTCCCTTCTCTTTAAAGAGGGACCATCACCGGGTGCCGCTCGTCCGGTCGGTTCCTGTTTCGGCGCCCCCGCCCGCAATCGTGCGTCACATGCGTTGAATGGCGACCTCGTAGAACTCCACGGACGTGCGCCGGCCGCCGCCTCCCGGATTCATGTTGTTGAGGGCTTCATCACCGCGCTTCAGGTCGTCCTCGTTCTCAAAGAACGTGAGTCCCATG
>JBKOVL010000283.1:0-7750 GCA_046723895.1 Actinomycetota bacterium
CGACCTCGTAGAACTCCACGGACGTGCGCCGGCCGCCGCCTCCCGGATTCATGTTGTTGAGGGCTTCATCACCGCGCTTCAGGTCGTCCTCGTTCTCAAAGAACGTGAGTCCCATGCCTTTGCCGTTCTCGCGGTTGACGAACATCATCATCCCCTTAGCGTTCTCCAGACCCGGCGGCGGGCTCCCTCCCTCGACCTCGCCTCTGACGCGGCTGATCGCCTCGTCGACGTTCGCGGGATCGCCTTCGAAGGTGGCAACGCGTGCGTACATGCTCTCCCTCCTGGTTGAAGTTCGTGGAGCATACGCGGACGTCAGCTTCCGCGATCCGGAATGGCGGCTTGTTGCTACGGGGCGCGAAGCGGATCTTCTTGGCGGTCCGCTGGGCGCTATGTAGGGGCTACTTCGAGGCTGCCGGCCGCCGCGCCGGCGAGATCGTGACCCACCCCGCACGCCTCACGCCGCGATCGAGCCAAGCCGCACGGCCCTAGGCAAAGCAATGTTTGCTGTCCTCCGGACACGGGTCTATAGTCACGAACATATGTTCGCTTCCAGGCTCGCAGGCCCGCTCGAGGGTCTCAACGACGAGCAAAAGCGAGCGGCCACCCATCCCGGTGGTCCACTGCTCATCCTCGCCGGCGCCGGCACCGGAAAGACCACGACCCTTTGTGGTCGCGTCGCGTGGCTTGTCGAAAGCGGCGTGTCGCCCGAGCGGATCCTGCTCTTGACGTTCACGCGACGAGCAGCGCGCGAGATGCTGGCGCGGGTGCGCGCCCAACTCGGCGGGAAGATGCGCTCGAGGTTTGTCGTCGGCGGGACCTTTCACTCGGTCGCCTATTGGACCCTCCTGCGCCACGCCCCTGTGCTCGGGCTCGAGGGCTTCAGCCTGTTCGACGCAACCGACGCGGCCGACCTGCTCGATTTGCTGCGCGAGGAGCTCGGACTCGCCGGGCGTGATCGTCGCTTTGCGCGCAAGGGCACGCTCCTCGACATTTACTCGCGCGTTGTGAATTCGCAGCACGAGCTGCGCGACGTTCTCACCGAGTCGTTTCCGTGGTGTGCCGATGACGGCGAAGAGATCGCACGACTGTTCCGTGCTTACACGGCTCGCAAACGCAAACTGAACGCGCTCGATCTCGACGACTTGCTGCTGTATTGGCACGCCGCGGTCGGCGACGATCGGTTCAGGGCGAAGCTTGCCGCCGAGTACGACCACGTCCTTGTGGACGAGTATCAGGACGTCAATGCGCTGCAAGTCGAGATTGTGCGCTGCCTCTGTTCGGAACACGACAACGCCACCGTGGTCGGCGACGACATGCAGGCGATCTATGGCTTCCGGGCGGCCGATCCCGCGCACATCCTCGATTTCCCAGCGACGTTTTCCGCTGCGACAGTCATCAAGCTAGAGCGGAACTACCGCTCGCCACAGGCGTTGCTGGATGCCGGCAACGAAGTCGCCGTTCAGGCCACGCGCTCGTTCGCGCGTCGTCTGACCGCCGAAAGAGATGGCGACACTCGGCCGGAGCTCGTCTTCTGCCTCGACGAACAGCGCCAGGCGATCGAGGTCTGCGATCGCGTTCTCGACCGACGAGAGCAAGGCGCGCTGCTTCGGGACCAAGCGGTGTTGATGCGCGCCGGACACCACTCCGACATGCTCGAGCTTGAACTTGCGCGGCGCAACGTTCCGTTCAGGAAGTACGGTGGCATTCGCTACCTCGAAGCCGCGCACGTCAAAGACTTCGTCGCGCTCCTACGGATCGCCGTCAACCCCCGGGACGAGCTCAGCTGGTTCCGCGTTCTGCAGCTCCTCGACGGCGTTGGACCGGTGCACGCCAGGAGGCTCATCGACGGACTCCTCACTGATCAGCCCGCCCTCGCCGACCTACCCCACCGCTGGCGGAAGGCGGATGTTCCCGTCACGGCACGAGACCCGGGCCAGTGCTTGGTCGACGCCCTCGCCGCCTCGATCGATCTGACTGCCGCAGCGCAGGCCGACAGACTCGAACGAGCGCTCGCGCCGGTCATCCGCGCTGCCTATCCGGATGGCGAAACGCGCCTCGTCGATCTCGAGCAGCTCGTCGGCGCGGCTGCCACAGCGGCGACGCTCGAACGTTTCGTCAGCGAGCTCGTGCTCGACCCGCCGGCGTCGAGCGCCGACTTCGCCGGCCCGCCCGGGCTCGACGAGGACTACCTCGTCCTCTCGACGATCCACTCGGCCAAAGGCCTCGAGTGGGACCACGTCCACGTCATCCACGCTAGCGACGGAAACATTCCCTCGGACATGGCCCTTTCAACACGCGAGAGTCTCGAGGAGGAGCGCCGACTCTTCTATGTCGCGCTGACGAGGCCGCGACGGTCACTCTCGGTGTACGTGCCCCTGCGCTACTACCACCGTCCTTATGCGCGCGACGACTCCCACGGCTACGGGAAACCGTCGCGCTTTCTCACCGGACGTCTGCAAGCGCTCTGCGACGTCGTGCGCCACCCAGGCGAAGACAACGCTGAAACCTCGCCCGTTCGAACTGCCGCCAGCGGCGAGATCGAGGTCAACCTCGAGCACCTCTTCGGTTAAGGATCTTCGCGGCCGCCTCGCTGAGCTCGAGCACGAGCCGAGGGACCAGCTGGCCATAGGCCGAACCTGTCGACCGACACCGAGCCGCCAGATGCGGAGGGTGACAAGGTGGTTTGCCGAAACACCTGGCGCTGGACCGACTCGCAGTCGGGCAAGAAGATCGGGTTCCCCGGCTTCGTGCTCTGACGCTTCGAGGGAGACAAAATCGCCGAGCGCTGGGCAACCGTGACCGCGCCCGCAGAGAACCGTCCTGGGAGTAATCGGAGCGGACGGACCTGCTGCTGTTCAGCCTTGATCCTTGCGATCTGTAGGTTTTTTCTCGGAAGCGGAGTGCTTGCGGCGGTGCGGGCTCGGCGCACTGAGGGGGTGACTCGGACGCTCGGATAGCCAAGCAGAGGCCGCTGTCGCCGGCGAGCTCGCCCGGGCTCGCAAAGCGGCTGATGTCGCCGATCTCGGCGGCGATCGTGTATGCGAGCACCGAGCTGATCTGCGGCACCGTGAGCAGCAGCGGCAGGTAGCGGTGGTCGGCGCCGAGCCGTCGCAGCTCCCGCTCGATGTCGTTGATCTCGCGGTCGAGCGCGTCGATCAGGCGCAGGCTCGCCTCGATCGTGCCCGACCAGGGCTGGGGCAGTCCGAGCCACGCCAGCAGCTGGCGGCCGCGCACGCGGAACAGATCGCCATCGAGCGGGCCTCCCTTCGTCTAGTCAGGACGGTACAAAAGCCGCGCAAGAAGACGGAATCGCCCGCGGACGAGTGACCGCGTGTGTCCGCGACTGCCCGCGCTGGTGTTCCCTCAGTGTTCCCTTCGTGTGGACACTCAGCGTTGCCCGTGGCGATCCCCTGAGGCCGTGGGGGCTTCTTGGACCGACGGTCTAGGAGGCTGGGCGGCTTGCAGTGGTCAAGCAGCCGATCGGCTCCGACCTTGTACCGACCCTGCTATTGCGCGTCACCGCTGTCGAGGTCGGCGAGCAGCGGTCTTGTTCCGGCTCGCCGGTAGGCGCGCACCTGGAAGCGCATCAGCACAGTGATCGCGGCGAGAGCGACCAGGACACTTGAGATGAGCGCCGCGGCGAGTGAGTGGCTGGAGGCCGCGATTGCGACCAGGCCGGCCGTTGCACCGGCGAGCACGGCCGTGATCACGCCAACCATGCCGGCGATTGTCCGGAATGACTGCCCCAGGAATGAAAACTGCCCACGGCCGGCCAGGAGGCTTCCTGCGGTAAGGACTTCCGATAGCTGGGCACTCACCAGGTACTGCTGAAGCTCCGGCGCCTCGCGGAAGTAGTACTCGCGGAGCAGGGCGATGCGGCGCATCAAGAGGTAATCCTCGAGTCCGATCTGGAGCGCTCTCTCGAACGTGACCAGGCCGACGAAGGCAAGCGTGGGGAGCAGGACGAGGCCGAAGGCGTAAAAGGCTGTCCCAACGCCCGTAGCGGTTGCAACCAGCCCGAGCGCAATCAGGCCGCCGGAGGCCGAGGTGAGGAATATTGTTGCCCGCCCGGTCGACTCGGAGATCGTGGCCGCTCGAGCGCTTTGAAGTGCGAAGTGCTCAGTCGTTACGAAGCTAGCTGCCGACGCGCGCGGATCCGTTTCGGCGTGGCCGGCTCGTGCGCGTGGCTCGTTGATGCCAGCAACCTCCGCGGGAACCGCGCTCGACGAAGCCGGTTTGCGCCAGTTGCTCATCCTGATCTCCTTACCCATGACGCGCCTTCCGCTCACAACCAGCGGCCGACGATTACCCGGTTACGCGGAAGACGTCGGGCGTAGCCGCGTTCTGCGCGGTCGTGTGACCCTGGTGCGACCTCGCCGCGCTCCATTGTGAGCGACCGATTACGCCGGCGCTTGCTTGACTTGGAGACGCTCGAGGAGTCGTGCGTCTCCTTCCAGCTTGAGACCACGCCTGCGCGCTTGGGCGAGGGTGATCCTGCCGAGCATGAGGTGGGTGATCGTGCGGCCGGAGCCGTGCAAGGTGAGGTCGGGGTTGCGGGCCTTGCCGATGTGCACCGTGACTGTGCCGCCGTCGGCTTCGACGACGATCGGTTCGTCGTCTGCGTCGAGCTGGATTCGAATCGGGCCTTGCTCGGAGGCGGTGTCTTCGAGGTCGGTGCGGAGGGGGAGCACGAGCCTGTGGCTCGGCTTCCCCCTCGTCCTGCTGACCGGCACGATGATCTGGGACCTGGTGCCCACGGTGACAGCACTGCTCCACGCGGGCGACTGGCTGCTCAAGCTGCTAGTTATCTCGGTGATCGTCGGGCTGTGTCTATGAGCCGCTCCCGTGCCGCCTACGCGCCTGACCCGCGCGTCGACGAGTACATCAACCGGCTGCCCCTCTGGCAGCAACAGATCTGCCGGCAGCTCCGCGATCTGATCCACCGCGCCGACCCGGAGGTTGTCGAGACCATCAAGCGCACCGTCCAGCCCTACTTCGTGCTCGAGGGCAACGTCTGCGCGCTCCTCGCCGCCAAGGACCACGTCAACCTCTTCCTCTACGACGGCGCAATCGTCCCCGACCCGGAAGGGATCATCACAGGCGGCCACAACAACAGGGCGGCCCGGATGATCTCCTTCTACGAAGGCGACACAATCAAAGCCCGACCCCTGACCGCCATGCTCAAGCAGATCATCGCCAACAACCGCGCCGGAGGCTGGCGCAAGCTCAAGACCCGGCAATAGCGACACGATCAGCGGCGGATTCACCGCTTGGGACTGAAAACTGCGGCACTGGTCGCGGCTCCTCGCGCCGGAAGGAGCCGTCGACCGATGAGTCCCGGCGCTTCGGTGGGTCGGTATGACTAGACATCGAGCAAGGACAGCGATGACCGAGCCAAAGACTCAAGCCCTGGATCTGCCTGGCGCGACGCTTACCTACGACGTCCGAGAGGCGGAGGTCGAGACTGCCGAGCCGATCCTGCTGATGATTGGATCGCCCATGGACGCGAGCGGGTTCACGGCGCTGGCCAGCCACTTTCCTGATCGCACGGTCGTGACCTACGACCCGCGAGGGGTCGGGCGCAGCCCCCGGGCCGACGGCGTCAGCTGCGCAGCCCCGGACGAGCACGCGGAGGACCTGTACCGCTTGATCTCGGAGTTCGCCGCCGGGCCGGTGGACGTCTTCGCCAGTAGTGGGGGAGCGGTGAACGCGTTCGCGTTGGTGAGCAGGCATCCGGAGCAGGTCCGCATCCTGGTCGCGCACGAGCCGCCGCTCGCGACGGTGCTGCCGGATCGCGAGGAGGCGTTGGCGGTCGCCGAGGACATCCACGAGACCTTTGGGCGTGAGGGTTTCGGAGCCGCGATGGCGAAGTTCATCGCCTTCACGAGCCTGAGGGGACCGACCCCGTCCGGCTTCCGAAACCAGGCTCCCAATCCGGCCGACTTCGGTTTGCCGACCGAGGACGACGGCAGCCGCGACCACCCGCTGCTAGGCCTGCACATGGTCTACGTCACCCGTTATGAGCCCGACTTCGACTGCTTGCGCGCGGCCTCCACGCGGATCGTCGTCGCGGCCGCCGCCGAGGGAGAGGGCACGCTCCCCCACCGTGCCGCGCTGGCCGTGGCGGAGCGACTCGGAACCGCGGCGGTGATCTTCCCCAGCCACCACGGCGGGTTCGGCCAGCAGGGCGACCCAGAGGGGTTCGCCGGCACCCTCCACCGGGTCATCACGGACGCTGGCTGACCGATCGCCGCATTCACCCTCGATCCCTTTTTCGGTTGCTAGGTGCCGTAGTTGTCGTGGCGGCGAAGCCAGCCCATCAATGGGCCGTCGCTTCTTCCAGGCGGTTGCTCCCAGTCTTCTTGGCGCCCGCGCGCGGTGAGGTCGAGCCAGTTGTAGGTGCCGACGACGAGATCAGTGCCGCGGGCAAAGCTGGAGTAGGTGTGGAAGACGCGGTCGCCGCGGCGGAGGAAGGCGCTGATGCCGTGCATCTCACCGGACCATCCCTGCCAGGTCGGGCCGAGGTCGGGGAGAGCCCGGTAGTTGTACTCGACGGGAGCGACCGCCTCGTCGAGGGTGACGTGGAAGTCGTAATTGAAGTCGCTGCCGAAGGACGAGTACCAGGGGACCGTCCAGCCCATCCGCCGCCGGTACGGCTCGATCGTCTCGATCCGCGCGCGCGACACCAGCACCAGGGTTGTGTCGCGGGCGTGAAGGTGGGCAAGGTGGCCGATGTTGTCAACCACGAACGAGCAGGAGGGGCAGCCTTCGTCCCAGTCTGGGTCGAACATGAAGTGGTAGGTCAGCAGTTCGCTGCGGCCTTCGAATAAGTCGAGCAGGCTCGCCGTCCCATCCCGACCTTCGAACACGTACGTCTTGTCGATTTCGACCATCGGCAGCCGGCGTCGCTCGGCGTTCAGCGCGTCGCGCTGCCTGGTGAACTCCTTCTCCTTCGCCAGCAGCCCACTGCGCGCGACGAGCCACTCATCGCGTGACACAACCTGAGGATCGGTCATTCCACCCTCCATTCGCGTGGTCTCGAACGATACGACCTCAGCGACCTGTGAAGGTCATCGGCCGATTCCACTCGGGCTCCAGGGACGAGCTGCTGGACGACCCGAAGCCTCGCGCCTTTTCGCAGACGATCGGAGCGATGCTCGCGACGAACTGAACATCCATTAACGCCACCTCCGTCGTTGTGCTGGAAGGCGCAGCCTCGCCGTCCGCGCTATCGCCCTGACGCCGTTCGGTGGCCGGAAGCTGGGCGCCCGGCAGTCGAGTCTGCCGGCTGGAACAACTCGATCGGGTTGCCGGACGGATCGTCGCGCAGAACCTGCCTGCCGCCCGGCCCGCTGATGATCTCGTTGCGAAAGCTCACGCCCTGAGGGCGGAGGCGTTCGACTTCGCTCTCGACGTCGTCGACCACGAAGTGGATGCGGTTCCAACCACCAGGTTCGGGCCTGCGGCCGTCCCGCATCGGCCGTCCCGCCGAGCTCTCCGGGCCGGCGAGCAACAACCGCAGCCGGCCTCCACACCAGCGAGGCCTGGATGAGTTTCGCCCCTAGGATGTGGTCCACGCAGGCGCCCAGGTATGGTCGCGCGTGGCGAGCGGCGGCGTCCGGCAAGCCCCGGTTGGCGTCGACTCACGCCGCCTGACGCTCCCTCACAGTTCCCCGTCTCCCCGCTTTCCACCAATCGAACGCGGAAAAGCCCTGCAAACCGGCCTCCGCGTGACCCCCTCCATACCGGG
>JBKOVL010000147.1:0-43786 GCA_046723895.1 Actinomycetota bacterium
CGCCGCGCAGAGGAAGGGGGTCGAGAAGGTCTACGCGCTCCAGGCCGGCCGCGAGATCCGCGTGATCGTCAAGCCCGAGGAGATCGACGACGACCAGGCCGTGCTGCTCTCGCACGAGATCGCGCGGGAGATCGAGGAGCATCTCGAGTATCCAGGCCAGATCAAGGTGACGGTGATCCGCGAGTCACGTGCCGTCGAGTACGCGAAGTAGCGCGGTTCCTAGAAGTTCGGCGGGCGTCGCCCGGGCTCCATCGACCAGTAGTCCCGCTGATCGACGACCCGGCCGTCCGGCCCGAAGCGGAGCAGCGCGACGCCGGCAAGCGTCTCCTCGTCACCTTCCACGCTGAGGATCGCCCAGTACTCGACCGCCGCCCGGTCGCCGGCGACAACGGGCTCGCCGAAGCGGCACTCGACGAGCTCCTCGTCCGCGAATGCACGCAGCACGTAGTCCCGCGTGCTCTTCTCCGGCTCGCGGAAGGGATGGGAGCGATGGAGGGCACCCTCGGCGTAGAGCGCTCCGATCGTGTCGGCGTCGGAGCTCTCCCAGCCCTTCGTCCAGCCCTCCACCCACGCGCGCGCGGCGGCTTCGGTGTCCACAGGGCGATGGTACGTTCCGGCCGGAATCCGCACCAGGGGAGGTCGCATGCCGCACGTCGAGCCAGGTCGCAGGTTCCACCGCTAGGCTTCGGCGCGGGCCGATCCAGGCCGGGGCCAAGCCTTGCTGATTCCGCGCGTCTTCCACCAGATCTGGTTGGACCGGGAACCGTTCCCGGCCGAGTACAGGCACCGCCAGGCGACCTGGCTCGAGCATCACCCGACCTGGGAGTTGCGCCTTTGGACCGAAAAGAACCTTCCCGAGCGTGCGGAGCTGCGCCGGGTCGAGGCGTCTGAGCGGCTGCGGACGCCCGTGGAGCGGAGCGATGTCCTCCGCCTCGAGGTTCTCTGGCGCTTCGGCGGCGTCTACGTCGACGCGGATCTCGAGTGCCTGCGCTCGATCGAGCCGCTGATCGCCGACGCCGAGTTCTTCGTCGGTCGGGCGAAGCGTGGCCGCGTCGACACTGCGCTGCTCGGCGCCGTCGCCGGGCACCCGATCATCGACCGGGCACTCGACGAGATCCGGCCACGTGAGTTCCCCGGCTACGACAAGTCGGCGACCGGATCGAGGTTCCTGGACCGACTTCTGGCAGACGAACCGGGTGTGACCTATATCGACCGCGCCCTCATCAACCCGAGTAGACCCAAAGATGTCGAAACGGCGTATGCCGTCGGCGGAGCGGCAGCCAGAGGGGACACCCTCGAGCGGCTGTGGCAGTCGTTGCTCAAGGCGGAGGGGCGCGTCAAGGCTGCTCAGAAGGAAGCTTCTGAGTGGCGGGCCAAATACGAGGAGGTCGCGGCGCAACTGCCGGCTCGAAAAGTCCTGCGGCGGTCTCGCTCCGAGCCGCGAGCGACCGCTGCGAACGAAGTCAAAACGGCGACAGCATCGGTGCGGGTGCCCCGTATCTTCCATCAGATCTGGTTGGGGCCGAAGCCGTTCCCGGAGGAGTACGCGGCGTACCAGCAGACCTGGCTTCGTCACCACCCAGGCTGGGAGATGCGTCTCTGGACGGAGGACAACCTCCCGAAGCCGTTACGCCGCCCGGAGGCCGCCGAACGGCTGCGAATCCCGGCCGAGCGCGGTGACATCCTGCGGCTCGAGGTCGTCTGGCGCTTCGGCGGAGTCCACCTCGATACAGACCTGGAGTGCCTGCGCCCGATCGAGGAGCTCATAGGAGAATCCAATTTCTTCACGGCCTTGAGCGGGTCGGGAGTCACCAACTTCTACTTCTTCGGCGCGGTCGCCGGACACCCGATCCTCGACCGCGCACTCGACCGGATCCGACCGAGAACGCGCTTCGGCCACGACAAGACGAGAACCGGGCCGCGCTTCCAGAACACGGTGATCGCCGAGCACCGGGACGAGATCCTGCTCCTGGAGCAGTCGACGCTAAAGGCCTACACCGTCCACCATAAGCACCGCACGTACTTGGATTCGGAGGCGCTCCGACTCGAAGTCCTCAAAGCCAAACTGGAGCTGCAGGCAGCGAAGACCGAGATCGCGCAATGGCGCCACCGCTACGGGAACGTCGAGGGAGAGGGACAAAGCCCAGCGAGGTACTCGCCTCCAAGCGGGCAGGCTCCACACGCAGCCGAGTGATGGGGCCTGGCCGACGGCTACGCTTCGCGTTGCTGTTCGTGCCCACCTCCCAGCTCCATATGTACAAGCGCTATCACGTCACGACCTTCGGCTGCCAGATGAACGCCCACGATTCCGAGCGGATCAAGGGCATGCTCGAGTCGCTCGGGCTCGGTGAGGCGGTCGCTCAGGAAGAGGCCGACGTCCTGGTCTTCAACACCTGCACAATCCGCGAGAAGCCCGACCAGCGGCTCGCCGCTCACCTCGCGCAGGCGAAGGCGCTGAAGGATCGAGACCCGGAGCGCGTGATCGCGGTCGGCGGCTGCTACGCCGAGGCGCAGCGCGAACTCATCTTCGAGCGGTACCCCTTCGTCGACGTCGCGTTCGGACCGGGCTCGATCCCACACCTCGGCGAGTGGCTCGGAGCCGGGGGGCATGCGCCACGCGGAGCGTTCGGCACGGCCGACGAGCGCCGGTTCTCTGCCACGCTGCCGCTGCACCGCGGGCGCGCGTTCCAGGCATGGGTGCAGATCTCGATGGGCTGCAACTCGATCTGCGCCTACTGCATCGTCCCGGCCGTGCGTGGGCGCGAGGCCAGTCGGCGGCCGGGCGAGATCCTGGCGGAGATCGAGCAGCTGGCGCGTGACGGCGTGCGCGAGGTCACGCTGCTCGGCCAGAACGTGAACTCGTACGGCCGGGATCTTCCGGTCGACACGCGGGCCGGCTTCGCCGAGTTGCTGCGCGCCGTCGATGCGGTGGAGGGGATCGAGCGGATCCGCTTCACGAGCCCGCATCCCAAGGATTTCCGCCCGGATGTGATCGCGGCCATGGCGGACTGCGGCTCGGTGTGCGAGCATGCGCACCTCCCGCTCCAGTCCGGGTCGACCCGCGTCCTCAAGCGCATGCGGCGGACGTACTCGCGCGAGCGCTACCTGAGGCTCGCGGCGGAGCTTCGAGCGGCGATTCCCGATCTCGCCCTGACGACCGACCTGATCGTCGGCTTCCCCGGCGAGACCGAGGAAGACTTCCTGGAGACGGTCTCTGCGGTCGAGGAGGTCGGCTACGAGGGTGCGTTCACCTTCGTCTTCTCGCCGCGCGGCGGCACCGAGGCGGCCACGATGCCCGAGCAGGTGCCCGAGGAAGTCAAGCGCGACCGGATCGAGCGCCTGATCGAGGTCGTCCAGAGGACGGCCGCCGACCGCAACACGGAGCGGCTCGGAGGCGTCGAGGAAGTGCTGGTCGAGGGGCCGAGCCGCACCGATCCTGCCCTCAAGCGGGGCCGCACCCGCCGGAATACGACGGTGAACTTCACCGGGACCGCGCAGGCCGGGGAGCTCGTCCCCGTCGAGATCCACGGCGCCACCTCGACGACGCTCAGCGGTGCACAACTCGTCGCCGCAGCCGTCTGAGCCTGCGGTCCTCGGGCTGTTCGGGCCGACGGCGAGCGGCAAGAGCGCGGTTGCCGAGGCGGTCGCCCGCAGGGTCCCGGCCGAGCTCGTCGTCGCGGACTCGGCCCAGCTCTACAGCGGCGTGCCGCTCCTGACGAACCAGTCGCCTGCCCTCCTCGTCGGCATCTGGGAGCTCGACCACGAGGCGTCGGTCGCGGAGTATCAGGAGCTCGCGCACGAGGCGATCGACGCAGCCCTGGTCGCCGGGCGGACACCGGTCGTGGCGGGCGGCACCGGCCTCTACTTCCGCGCGGCGCTCGGCGGGCTCGACGTCCCGCCTGCGCCGAAGCCGGGCGCGCGCGAGCGGTGGGCCGCCCTCTACGCTCAGCTGGGCGGCGAGGCGGCGCACGCGTTCCTCGCCGACCGCGATCCCTCCGCCGCCGCGAGGGTCCACCCGAACGACCGGCGCCGCGTCGTGCGGGCGCTGGAGCTGGCGGAAACCGGCCACTCCCTCGGCGGCGACAGGCTTTGGGAGGACGAGGCACGTCACCCCACGCTCGTGATCGGACTCGACGTTCCCGGCAAGGAGCTGGAGCGGCGGATCGACGAGCGGACGCGTACGATGTTCGACGCGGGGGTGGAAGAGGAGGTGGCTGCCGCTCTCGCGCGGCCGCTGTCGGTGACTGCGCGGAAGATCATCGGCTTGCGCGAGGTCGCCGAGCTGCCTCGCGACGAGGCGATCGCCGCCCTGACCGCACGGACGCGGCGATTTGCCGCCTACCAGCGGAAGTGGATGCGGCGGATTCCGGGCCTCGTTAGCGTGCGGGCGGACCGGTCCCCAGACGAGGTGGCGGATGAGATTCTCGCGCTGGCGCGCGGCGGGCAACGAGTACCTGCTCGTCGAGCGGGCTGAGCTCGCCGAGCCGCTGACCGCAGAGCGCGTCCGTGCGGAGCTCGGCGGGGCGGACGGGATTCTCGAGGTCGTCTGGGTGGCCGGAGGCGAGGCCGAGATCGTGGTCTGGAACCCGGACGGGTCGACCGCGGAGATGTCCGGCAACGGGACGCGGATCGCGGCGCGGTGGCTTGCCGAGCGTAGCGGCGGCGGGACGCTGCGGATCCGCGTGGGCCGCCGCGAGGTGGTCGCTCACCTGTTGGCCGGTGGGGAGATCGAGCAGGAGCTCGGCGCGGTGGAGGTCTACGAGCGCGAGCGGATCGCCGGGCTCGACGTCGTCGCGGTCTCGGTCGGGAACCCCCATGCGGTCGTGGTCGGTGACCCGGACGATCTCCCGCTGATCGGCCCTCTGCTCGAGACACATCCACGCTTCCCCGAGCGCACGAACGTCCAGGTCGTGCGAGTCGACGGCCCCGGGCGCGTGACGGCCCGGGTATGGGAGCGCGGCGTGGGGGAGACCGCGTCCTCCGGGACGAGCGCGGTCGCCGTGGCGGCAGCGACGCACGGCGAGGGCGAGGTAGTCGTCTCTTTTCCCGGCGGAGACCTGCGCGTTCGGATCGCGGAGGGCCGCGCGCGGCTGACCGGCCCGGTCGAGCGTGTCGAATAGGCACGCAATCGGCACACACGCGTCACACCGCCGCAGGCTAGATTGGAAGTCCCGCCCGTTTGAATCCCCAGGGTGGGTGGGGGCTAGGGATGGGACCTACGCCCGGCGCCCCGGCTTAGGAGCTGTCTCAGAACCCCGCTGGGGAGTGCTGGCGTGGGGAGGCGAACCCGACCCCGCGCGGCGGGCGGCCGCGCGTGGATGACCGCAGTGCTCCGGGCGATCCTGTTCGTGCTGGTCACCGGGATGTCGCTCATGAGCGCCTCAGCCGCCGCCGGCGCTTGCTCCGAATCCACCGTCAGGCTCACAAGGGCCGCGTGCACGGTCCCGCATTTCGCAGGCTGGGTAGGGCATCGCGTCGGTCCGACCCCGGTCTACCGCTCGTCGGCCAGACCAACCCAGCAGAGCGCTGCTTGCGCGCAGCCTTCGCCTAGCCCGCCGAGATCCCGTACTCGCGGAGGGCGTCGTTCAGCGACACGCGGAGGTCTGTCGACTCGCTTCGCCGCCCGATGATCAGTGCGCAGCCCAGCTGATACGTGCCGGCCGGGAACTCCCTCGGTCGCGTGCCGGGGACGACGACAGAACGCGGTGGCACGTAACCGCGATACTCGACCGGCGCGGGGCCGGTGACGTCGATGATCGGGACGGTCGCCGTCAGTGAGACGAGCGGACCGAGCACCGCGCCCTCGCCGACGCGGACGCCCTCGGTGATGATGCAGCGCGAGCCGATGAAGGCGCCGTCCTCGACCACGACAGGCCGTGCGTTCACCGGTTCGAGCACGCCGCCGATGCCGACCCCACCCGCGAGGTGGACGTCTGCACCGATCTGCGCGCACGACCCGACCGTCGCCCAGGTGTCGATCATCGTGCGCGGGCCGACCCAGGCGCCGATGTTGACGTAGCTCGGCATCATCACGACGTCCTCCGAGAGGAACGACCCGTAGCGCGCAACTGCCGGAGGGACGACGCGGACGCCGAGCGCGGTGTAGTCGCGTTTGAGCGGGATCTTGTCTCGGTACTCGAACGGGCCGAGCTCGATCGGCTGCATCTCGCGGAGGCGGAAGTAGTCGAGGATGGCCTGCTTCGCCTCCTCGTTCACGATCCAGTCGTCGTCGTCGCGCTCGGCGACGCGGACCTCGCCGCGGTCGAGAGCGGCGATCGTCTCCAGAACGCGGTCTGCGTTCACAGGACCTGCTCCAGGATCTCGGCCGCCCGCTCGCACTCGGCAAGCGTCGGCACGAGCGCGAGCCGAACGTAGCCGTCGCCGGCAGCACCGAGATACGCCCCCGGAGCGACGACGATGCCGTGGGCCAGCAACCGTTCGGCGGCCGACTCCGAGCTTTCGCCGCCCGGCACTTCGACCCAGAGATATATCGTCGCCTCGCTCGCCGCCACGCGCCAGCCGTTCCGCTCGAGTATCGGCAGGAACACCTCGCGCTTTCGCCGATAGGCCTCGCGCGCCCTCGCAACGTGTGCTTCCTCGCTCCAGGCGAAGACGGAGGCACGCTGGACGAACTCCTGCGGCGCCGAGCCCGTCGAGGGCCGATACGTGCGGAGGGCCGCGATCAGCTCCGGCGAGGCGGCGACGAAGCCCGAGCGGTAGCCGGTCATCGACGAGCGCTTGGAGAGCGTCTGGAACACGACGACGTTCGTACGGTCGGCGACCTGGAACGCCGAGCACGGCGGGTCGGTGAACCAGAGCTCGCTGTAGGCCTCGTCCGAGCAGAGCAGGAAGTCGTGCTCGCGTGCGAGCTTGCTCAGCTGCTCGTAGAAGGCGAGCGTCGCGGTCGCCCCGGTGGGGTTGTTCGGGTAGTTGACCCAGAAGAGCGCGATCCGCTCCCAGTCCACGATCGCGTCGAGATCCGGAAGAAACCCGTTCTCCTCGAGCAGCGGCAGCGTCTCCACCCGAGCGCCCGCGAAGGCCGCGCCGCGGCCCGGCACGGGGTAGCCGGGCTCGGTGACGACCACGGTGTCCTTCACGCTCGCCGGGTCGACGGCCATTTGCGCAAAGCTGAAGATCGCCTCCTTGCTCCCGTATGTGGGGATCACTTCGGCGTCGGGGTCGAGCTCGACCCCGAAGCGACGGCCGAACCAGCCGGTGATCGCCGCCCGGAGCTCCGGCAGCCCTTCTGCCTTCGGGTAGCCCATCCGCTCCTCGAGGCCGTCGACGAGCGCCTGCCGGATCGACGGGTCCGTAGGCTCGCGCGGGTCGCCCTGCCCGAAGTCGAGGATCTCGATTCCGGCCTCGGCCGCCTCGCGCTTCGCCCGCTCGATGCGGACGAACGGATACGTCCCCTGGGCGGATAGAACGGGGGAGAGCGGCACGACCGAACGCTAGCCGGTCAGGAAGCGCCGCAGCGCCTCGTAGCAGCGCTCGAGCGACGCGATCTCGACGCGCTCGTCCCGCCGGTGCGCGTACCGGGTTGCGCCCGGGCCGAAATTGACCGCGTCGAGCCCCTGGGCTGCGAATTCGGCGACGGGCGTCCACGCCTGCTTGGGCTCGATCGCCAGGCCGCCGAGATCCTGGAGCCGACGGACGAGCGGCGACTCGGCGGCGACGTGCGCCGGCGGAGAGTTCGACGTGATCTCGAGCTCTGAGGCGACGAGCTCGCGCAGCCGAGCCTCCGCCTGCTCGCGCGTCCGGTTCGGTGCGTAGCGGTAGTTGAGGCGCACCTCGACGGTATCCGGGACTACGTTGTCCGCGACGCCGCCGCGGATTCGCGTCGCCGTCAGGACCTCGACGAAGGTCAGGCCCCCGACCTCGACCTCCAGCGGCGGGCAGGACACGATCGGCGCGAGTCCCTCGACGGCGAGCGCGATCGCGTTCACGCCCTGCCAGGGGCGTGCGGAGTGGGCGCTTTCGCCGCGGAAGACGACCGTCGCGTTCAGGTTGCCGAGGCAGCCGGCGTGGATCTCGGTGTCGGTTGGTTCGAGCATGACGACGAGGTCCGAGTCGAGCACGAGCGGTGCCTCGGCAAAGACCCGAGGGAGCGCGCTCTCCTCAGCGGTGAGCTCCTCGCGGACGAAGAAGAGGAACGCGACGTCGCAGCCGAGCTCCGGCCCGGCCGCGGCCCAGTTCGCGAGCTCGATCATCACGGCGAGCCCGCCCTTCATGTCGCTGGCCCCTAGTCCTGCGACCCAGCCGTCCTCGATCTGCCCGGGGAGGTTGGATTGCTCGGGGATGGTGTCGAGGTGGCCGGCGAGCAGCACGAGCGGGCGTCCGGAACGCTCCGCTGCGAAGAGCAGCGCCTCGTCGGTCGCATAGCCAAGCGGGAGCGACACCGCGCCGGCCACGTGCCGGAGGAGCGCCTGCTCACTCCGGCTCGGCGACGGGATGTTTACGAGTTCCAGCGTCCGGGCGGCGAGATCGGGAGCCACGGCGGTGAGGTTAGCCCGCCGTTCGCTGGTTGTTAGAAAGGACGCGTAGAATCAGCGCGTGACCCAACGCCAGCCCGATCCCGCCCCCGGGGCGGATCCGGAGCGTGGGTTCGTCGTCGCCGTGCTGGGCAAGGGAGTCGATCCCGCGGAGGAGCTCGCGGAGATCCGCGAGCTCGCGCGCACGGCAGGCGTCGAGCCCGTCTTCGAGCTCGTCCAGAGCCGCTCTCGCCCGGACCCGCGCACCTACGTCGGCAAGGGGAAGCTCGAGGAGCTGAAACGCGCCTACGCGGAGTCGGGGGCAGAGTCGCTGCTCGTCGACGACGAGCTCGAGCCGTCCCAGCAGCGCCGCCTCGAGAACCTGCTCCAGGCCCGAGTCGTCGACCGCACGCAACTGATCCTCGACATCTTTGCCCAGCACGCGCGCAGCGCCGAGGGCAAGCTCCAGGTCGAGCTCGCCCAGCTCGAGTACAACCTGCCGCGCATGCGGGGCATGTGGCAGCACCTCGAGCGGCTCGGCGGGGGCGTCGGCACCCGCGGCCCTGGGGAGTCGCAGCTCGAGACCGACCGCCGGCTCGCGCGTCGCCGCGTCTCGCTGCTCAAGGAGCGCCTGGAGGAGCTCGGCAGGCAGCGCGAGACGCGCCGTAAGCAGCGTCGGCGCTCGCAGACGCCGACGATCGCGCTCGCCGGCTACACGAACGTGGGCAAGTCGACGCTCCTGAACGCCATCACGGGCGCAGGCGCCTCGGTCGACGACCGCCTGTTCGAAACGCTCGACCCGACGACGCGTGGATTCGAGCACGAGGGCCGGCGTTACCTCGTCACCGACACGGTCGGCTTCATTCGTCGGCTCCCGCACCAGCTTGTCGAGGGCTTCGCCGCCACTCTCGAGGAGACGCTCGTCGCCGACCTCGTTCTCCACGTCGCCGACGCCTCCGCGCCTGAGGACCGCCTGGAGGGCCAGCTCGCCGCCGTCAACGCGGTGCTCGAGGAGATCGGGGCGACCCAGCTGCCCGTCGAGCTCGTCCTGAACAAGATCGACGCGGTCGACTCGCTGCGTCGTCGGCGGCTCGCCAACCGTTTCCCGGAGGCGCTCCAGCTCT
This sequence comes from Actinomycetota bacterium, assembly GCA_046723895.1. Classification (GTDB taxonomy): domain Bacteria; phylum Actinomycetota; class Thermoleophilia; order Gaiellales; family Gaiellaceae; genus DATBLE01. Next base: position 9,596 of record JBKOVL010000147.1, read on the forward strand.
CCGCCCGGACCGGGGAGGGCCTGGACGCGCTGCAGGAGCGGATCGCGGAGCGCTTCGCCGACCGGTACGAGCTCGTCGAGCTGCTCGTCCCCTACGAGGACGGCGGGAAGCTCGCAGAGCTGTACGCGCTCGGCCCGCCGATCGAATCGCGTAGCGACCGGGCGGACGGGGTGTTGATCCGGGCGCGCCTGCCCGAGCGCGACGTGAGGCGTTTCGCGCGGTTCCTCGTCGCCGAGCCCCGCGGACGACGCGCCACGCCCGCGGCGTGATCGAAATACCCGTCACGCGGCTGCGGGACGACGCGGTTCTGCCGGCCCGCGCGTACCCCGGCGACGCGGGCCTCGATCTCGTCGCCTGCGAGCGCCACGAGCTCGGTCCGGGCAAGCGGGCCCTCGTCGGCACCGGGATTGCCGTCGCGATCCCGCCCGGCCACGCAGGCCTCGTCACCCCGCGGTCCGGGCTCGCCGCCGAGCACGGGATCACGATCGTGAACACGCCCGGCCTCGTCGATTCCGGGTATCGGGGCGAGCTTCGTGTCATTCTTCACAACACGGACCGGCAGTCAACTTTCGTCGTCGAGTCGGGCATGCGCATCGCCCAGCTCGTCGTGGTCGCCGTCCCGGAGGCGGGCCTGCGCGAGGTCGACGAGCTGCCGGCGAGCCTGCGAGGTGCCGGGGGCTTCGGCTCGTCAGGGAAGCGGTGAGCGTCGAGCCACGCATCCGCGTCTCCGCGCTCCTCCGGTGGCGCGACCGCATCCTCCTGTGCCGGCACGAGAAGCCGGGCAAGGAGTACTGGCTCCTGCCCGGCGGCGGGGTCAACTCGGGCGAGTCGCTCGTCGATGCGCTGCGCCGCGAGCTCGCGGAGGAGGTGGGCATCCACGACGTGCCGTTCGAGGGCCCGATCGCGATCGTCGACTCGATCGCGCCCGCCCAGAGCTTCGCGGCCAAGCATGTCGTCCACATCATCTTCTCGGGCGACCTCGGCGGGCGATCGCTCGAGGCCGTCACCTCGGCCGACGCGGCCGTCCGCGGTCACCGGCTCTTCGGGCTCAACGAGCTGGAGGAGATCGTCGTGCACCCGCCGATCCAGCGTTTCCTCGCGCGCTGGCGGCCGGGCGATCCGATCGTGTACCTCGGACCATTGTGGGCGCCTTAACAGTGCCTGGCACTGTTAAGGCGCCTCAGTAGCGCCCCCCGCGAGCCTTCGCGCGCGCCGCTGAGGCCGCGTGCGCCTGCGCCTCCAGCGAGTCGTCGAGCGGCTCGAAGACCGGCGGCTCGCCGCTCGTGCGGTGCGCCGCCGCCTGCGCGAGGAGCCAGTCCGCGAGCCAGGGGTTGCGCGGCAGCAGCGGCCCGTGGAGATAGGTGCCGACCGCGCGGCCGACCCGGCAGCCCTCGTAGCCGCTTCGCCCGTCGTTGCCGAAGCCGGCCACGACGCGGCCGAGCGGCTCGGCCCCCTCGTCCAGGATCGTCCGCCCGGCGTGGTTCTCGAAGCCCGCGAGCGTGTGGCGCGCGCCGGGCTCGAGCTCGCACTCGAGCAGGACGTCGCCGATCATCCGCCGCTCGCCCGCGAAGGTTTCCAGCGGGAGCACTTCGGCGCCGGGGAGCTGGCCGCCGTACCGGTCCCGATAGAAGCGGCCAAAGAGCTGGTAACCCCCGCAGACGGCGAGCGCGGCGGCCCCACCGGCGACCGCCTCGCGCAACCCCTCGCCCTTCGCAGCGATGTCTGTCGCGATCAGCGCCTGCTCGCGATCCTGGCCACCGCCGACGTAGAGCAGATCCTGGTCGCCCGGCCGGATCGGCTCGCCGAGACCGATCGCGGCCACCTCTAGCTCGAGGCCGCGGGCTGCGGCCCGCCGCGCGAACACCGCCATGTTCCCGCGGTCGGCGTAGATGTTCAGGTAGTCCGGGTAGAGGTGGCCGACGCGAATCCTCACGCCGCGCGCTCCCAGTACTGTGGCACGCTGCCGCGGCGGGCAAGCACGCGCCGGAGCGCGAGCATCGCGGTGTAGGTCGGCAGCACGGTCAGCTCGCCGCCGGCGGGCGTGAGCTCGAGCCCACGGTCGAGCGCGCGCTCCAGCCCGGGGACGACCTCGATCGCGCTCGCGGGCATGCCGCCGTACGTGCAACGCAATGCGAGCTCTGCGGCGCGCTCGCCGGTGACGACGAGCCGCTCGAGCCGCTCGAGCAGCGGCTCGAAGTCGACGTCCCAGATCCAGGAGACGTCGTGACCGTCGGCGATCGCGTCGTTCAGCGCGATCACGGCCATGTTCGGCCCCGCGTCGTCGACGAGGGTGCGGACGACCTCGTTTGCGCCGGCGGGGTTCTTGATCAGGAGGAGCAACACGGTTCGGTCGCCGACGGGGATCCGCTCGAAGCGCCCGAAGGCCGGCCGCGCGGCGGCGAGGCCCACTTCGATCGCGTCCAGGCCCGCCCCGAGCTCGCGGGCGAGCGCAGCCGCTGCGAGCGCGTTGTAGACGTTGTAGAGCCCCGGAAGCGCGATCCGAACGCGCCGAGTCCCCTCCGGCGCGACGAGGTCGAACGACGCGGCCTCGAGCCCGTCGAGCTGAATCGCCCGCGCAGCGAGGACGAGGGCGGGACGACCGTGACCGCAGGCGGGGCAGTGATAGTCCCCGAGGTGGCCGACATACGCCGCCGCGTAGGAATACGGCGTCCCGCAGCGGAGGCAGAACTTCGAGTCGGCGGCGTGCTGGAGGGAAGGCCGGGCCTGGGCCGGGTCGTCGAGCCCGAACGTGATCGCGCCCGGGCGCTCCGAGGCGAGATCGCCAACCTGCGGATCGTCCGCGTTCACGACCAGCGTGGAGCCCTGCGGAAGCTCCCGTACGGCCTCGCGCCAGCGTTCGGCGATTCGCTCCAGCTCGCCGTAGCGGTCGAGCTGATCGCGGAAGAGGTTGCCGAGGCAGACCGCCCGCGGCCGAATCCGACGGGCGACGTCCGGGAACGCGCCCTCGTCGACCTCGAAGATGCCGAGCTCGGCACCGTCCGCAGAAAGCAGGGTCGAGGCGACGCCGGACACGAGGTTCGCGCCGGAGCTGTTGTGCGCGACGCGCACGCGTGGGGAGAGGATGCCGGCGACAAGCGACGCGGTGGTCGTCTTCCCGTTGGTGGCCGAGACGAGGGCGGTTCCGAGCGGCAGCCGCGCCGCGAGCCTGGACACCGCACCGGGATCGATCGTGGCGAGCACCTTGCCGGGAATCGTCGTGCCGCCGCCGCGGCCCGCGAGGCGCGATAGGCGCCCGGCGAGTCGGGCGAGAGCCACTTCGGCGGCGAGCCGCATGCGGCCAGTCTAGATCCCGCCTCTCGATTCCTCGGCTAGCCCGGGTTTGCAGACTTTTCAACTCGCTCTGATCTAGTTGAACCAGGTTCTTTGCAAACGGCCCAGGACGCTCTATTCTGTTTGCCTGTGCCACGGAAGCGGCAGTATCGCGCGATCGCCAGCATCGACCCGGCCGAGCTCGCCGACTTCCAGTCGGGCCTGCGCCGGCGGTACTCCGACGAGGACATCCTCGAGGAGCTGCGGGCATGCTCGGCCCGGCTCGGCCGGTCGCCGACGATGAAGGAGTTCGCCGACGATCCCGAGACGCGGGTCCATCCGCAGACGGTGATCGAGCACTTCGGCAGCTGGAACAAGGCCAAGCGGCAGGCGGGCCTGGTCCCTCGCCGCAACGCGACGCGCGGTGAGCTGATCGGCCAGCTCCAGGAGCTCGGCCGCCGGCTCGGCCGTGTTCCGACGGCCAGGGACGTCGACGCGAATCGGGGCTGGATGCCGTCGAAGTCGCTCTACTGGCACACGTTCGGCTCGTTGACGAACGCGCTGCGGGAGGCGGGGTTCGACGTGCCGGTGGGGGAGGAGCGGCTGGAACGCGCGATCGACCAGGGTGCAGCGCTCGCGCGGCGGCTCGGGCGGCTGCCGAAGTTCAACGACTGGACGGACGCGCGGCGGAGCGACCCGGCGCTCCTGACCGAATGGCAGGTCTACCGCATGTTCGACGCCCGGCGCGGGGCGTGGTCGACATTCCAGTTCCTCGTCCGGCAGCGGCTGCGGGAGGAGAGGGCGGAGGTCGGCCGGGACGGCCGGCTCGAGGATTAGCCGCCCGCGAGCGCGGCACCGTCGCGGCGATTATGCCGCGGCGATGACATCGAGGCGCTGGAGGCACGAGGCGCCCTCGTGCGGGGCGCGTACGGCCGGCAGCGGGTCCGGCTCATAGGTCCGGTCGGGCACGAAGTTCTCGACCCGCACTGAGCGGGCGCCCTTGATCGCGGCCAGCTTGCCCTCGTGCACCTCGCGCTTGCGCAGGCGCAGACCTGTGTAGCGCTCGGCGATCTCGAGCGCCTCGCATGTGGAGGCGAAGACGAGCTCTCCGCGGGTGGTGCCCACCCAGAGGGGTCGACCGATGCCCCGGGCGAGGTAGAGCAGGTCGGGGTGGCGCTCGTCGAGCCAGGCCGCGGCGATCGAGCCGCGGAACTCCTCGAACCCGGCGGACGTGCCGCCGTTCGCCTCGGCAACGGCGAAGATCACCTCGGAATCGACGCTCATCTCCGGCTCGGCGCGCTCGAAGCCGTGGCGGGCCATCAGCTCGTCGTCGTTCACCACAGTCCCGTTGTGGATGCCGACGACGGCGCCGTGGCGCACGGGGTGGTTGTTGGCCTCGATGTCGGGATGGCCCTTCGTGTAGTCACGCACGTGCAGAAGCACCTGGTGGGCGTCGGCGGGGATCTGGATCCGGTCGAGGACGGCACTCGCGCCGCTGCGCTGCTTGTGGAGGACGATCGGCGCTCCCGGCGAGCGGTGCGCATACCCGACTGCGTCCGCGCCGCGCTCGGCGATCGCCGCGAGCAGCGCCTGGGCCGCACGCGTCCGGTCGACGGTGCTCGTGCTCGCAAGGCTGTATCCGGCGATGCCGCACATACGAAAACCAGTCGGAGCCTGTCTGAGGTCAGGCACCGACGCTCCTACTTATCGTAGTCGGTTTTCCGAGGTCCCGGGTGGCGCAGTGCGTCACTCGAAAAAGGTCACCCCAATGGGGGACAGGCGGGAAGCGTAGATGCCGATACCTTTTTCGGTGATGGAGCAGACTTCCACGAACAAAGCTGTCCTCGAAGCCGACCAGCCGAAACTCGAGCTCGTGCCGGCGCTCGACGAGCCGGACGCCGGGGCCGCGGAGCATCTCGACGCGCTCGACCGGCCGGCGGCGGTTCAGGATCCGCTCAAGCTCTACGTCCGCCAGATCGGCGGCGGCCGACTCCTGACGGCGGCGGAGGAACGCGAGCTTGCGCAACGCAAGGACGAAGGGGACGAGGAGGCGAAGCGGAAGCTGGTCGAAGCAAACCTGCGCCTGGTCATGTCGATCACGCGCAACTACACGAAGGCCGGCGTCCCGCTGCTGGACCTGATCCAGGAGGGGAACCTCGGACTGATCCGCGCGGTCGAGAAGTTCGACTGGCGAATGGGCTACAAGCTCTCGACCTATGCGACCTGGTGGATTCGCCAGGCGGTGACGAGAGCGCTGGCCAACCAGGGCCGCACGATTCGCCTGCCGGTTCACGTCGCCGACCAGGTGCGCAAGGTGATGCGCGCACGACGGATCCTCTCGCAGAAGCTGAATCGCGAGCCGGTGCTCCGCGAGCTCGCCGAGGAGAGCGGCTTCACCGAGGTGAAGGTCCGTGACCTGCTCCAGCTGATCGAGGATCCGCTCAGCCTTGAGACACCGATCGGCGACGGCGAGAGCAGCTATGTCGACCTGATCGAGGACAACAACGCGGATCTGCCCGAGGAGACGACGGCGGAGGCGATGCGCTCCAGGGAGCTCGCGAACGCGCTCGCGCAGCTGACCCCGCGCATGCGGCTCGTCATCTCCCGCCGCTTCGGTCTCGAGGGCCAGGCACCGCAGACGCTGGAGCAGGTCGGCTCCGAGCTGGGCATCACGCGCGAGCGCGTCCGCCAGCTCGAGTCGAAGGCGCTGCGAGAGCTGCGCTCACAAGCGCCCGAGCTCTCCATGTATCTGCAGACGGCCTAGCGCGTAGTGAGGAGCGGGACCTCGGTCAGTGGGCGACGGCCTCGATCTCGCGCAGCGTGGCGAGCCGACGAAGGGCCTCGACCTCGATCTGCCTGACGCGCTCGCGCGTCAGGCCGAGGCGGCGGCCGATCTCCTCGAGCGTCTTCGGCTCGAAATCGGCGAGGCCGTAGCGGAGGACGAGCACCTGGCGTTCGCGGTCGCCGAGCGCCTGCAGCGCAGCGGCGAGCGCCTGGCTGCGAAGTGAGAGCTCCACCTGCTCCTCGGGGAGGAGCCCTTCACCCGCGACGAAGTCGCCGAGCACGGCGTCGTCCTGGTCGCCGACCGGCTGGTCGAGGCTGGTCGCCGCGCGCGCCGCGGCGCGCACCTCGCGGGCCTGGTGCAGCGGCAGCGACGCCTCCTCGGCGATCTCTTCGAGGGTAGGCTCGCGTCCGAGCTGCGTCCAGAGGTGACGCTCGGCGCGGTTCATCTTCTGGAGCCGCTCGACGATGTGGACGGGCATGCGTATCGTCCGGGCCTTGTCGGCCAGCGCGCGGGCGACCGCCTGTCGGATCCACCAGGTCGCGTAGGTCGAGAACTTGTAGCCGCGACGCCAGTCGAACTTCTCCACCGCGCGGATCAGCCCCAGTGTCCCCTCCTGGATCAGGTCGAGGAAGGGCAGGCCCTGGTTGCGGTAGTTCTTCGCGATCGAGACCACGAGCCGCAGGTTCGACTGGATCATCTGCGTTTTCGCGCTCATGTCGCCACGCTCGATTTTCTTTGCGAGCTCGACCTCCTGGGCGGCCGTCAGCAGCGGATGGCGGCCGGTCTCGCGCAGGAAGAGCTGGAGCGCATCGGTCGTGGACTCGAGCGGCGCCGGGACCGGAGGCGGGGGAGGCGCCTGGGCTTCCTCGCGCTCGCCGTCGTAGACCAGCTCGATCCCCCGCTCCTCGAGCATCCGGTAGATCGCGTCCACCTCGAGCGGCTCGAGCGCGTGCGGCTCGAGCGCCTCGGAGAGCTCCGACGTCCGCACGGAGCCTGCCAGCTCTGCGGCCTCGAAGAGCTGCTGCAGCTCCTCCGTCTGGACGACGCTGTCGATGGCGGCGATCGGTGCTTCCATCATCGCGGGTACGTGGATGTACCCGCCCCCGCGAGCGATTGAAACACGTTCGCGCAGGAAAGTCGAGTCTCGCCGCCGTGCACGGGAATCGACGTTATGTCAAGTCAGGACGTCCGAACGGGCAGCTCGCAAATTGCGCCCTTTTCGTTTCTCGGCCTCTTGTCGGACCACAGAAGACCGGCTAGGTTGCCCCTTGCGCCGAGCACGGAGCGCGAGTAGGTCGAAGTCGAGTCGGGCGGCGGTACGCGCAAGCGGAAGGTCAGTCGACTCGATGGACGAAAGCGCCACCGGCTCGGCGAATTCTTGGTCCGAACCCACCCGGTCTCGCGCCGGATAGGATCGAGACGGTGAGCCTCCGTCCTCCCAGCGTCGACCACGGCATCGTCTCGTTCATCTGGGCGTTCGTGCTCGGACTGCTCCTGTGGCTCTTCATGCTGGGGATCGGGATCTCGAAGGCGACGTCGTTCATCGTCGCCGCTCTCGTGGCGTTGGGGATCTTCCTCTACGTCCGGCTCTACGGCGAGGACGAGCCGCGCCGCCGCTCGTCGAGCTGATCGCGTACGAGCGACGCGATCAGCGCTCCGCCGGGTCATCGCCGAGCTCGGCGCGGCAATCGCCCTCGATCCTGAGCCGAGGTGAGGCTAGACGGGCTGCCGCTCCCGCTCCCGGTCGGGCTGCCCGACCGGCGGCGGGTGAACGACCGCGGTCGGCGCGGGCGTGCGCGCCACCGGCGGCGCCTCTTCGACGCCCGCCGGCTCCGGCTCGGCTGCCACGCCCGGGCCTGTCGTGTCGAACGTGAACCCGAAGACGAGGCCCAGCCCGAACGCGATCACGGCGAGCGTCGCTCGCAGGTCGCCGACGAGGCCGCCGATGCCCGCATGGCCGGACCACGAGACGACCTGTTGCTGGAACCAGTTCGCATCCGGCTGCCCCGCGAGCAGCACCCAGCCCCCGGCGATCAGCGCCGGCAGGAAGCCGATCAGCAGGACGCCCACCGAGATCCGCGGCCGGCCCCCCTTTGTCCAGCCGCCGAGGAGCTGAGAGAGCGCCATCGTCAGTCCCGCGCCGGCAAGGATGCCGTAGACGGCCCAGTAGCCTCCAGTCGTTCCTTTGCCGATCTGGGTCGAAAGCCAGATCAGCAGGCCGGCGATGCCCGCGCCGGCCAGCGTGAAGATCCCACGCACGGTTCCGTTCATCTGCACCACCTTCCTTCTCCGTGCGGGATACCCGTTTCGCGTGAGCTTATGCCATCTTTGCGAGCAGCAATCCCGCGGAAGCTGGGTCAGTACTTGAGTAGCGAAAAGACGTCGTGGCCCTGAAGCCGCTCGCGCCCGTGCAGGAACTCGAGCTCGATGATGAACGGCAGCCCGACGACCTCGCCGCCGAGCTGCTCGACGAGCTCGACCGTCGCCTTCGCGGTCCCCCCCGTCGCGAGCACATCGTCGTGGATCAGGACGCGCTGGCCCGCCACGATCGCGTCCGCGTGAACCTCGAGGGAGTCGAAGCCGTACTCGAGCGCGTACTTCGCCGCGACGGTCCGCCACGGCAGCTTGCCGGGTTTGCGCGCGGCGACAAACCCGCAGCCGAGGCGGCACGCGAGCGCCCCGCCGGTGATGTAGCCGCGCGCCTCGGCCCCGAGCACGAGATCCGGCTGCTTCGGCCCCCCCCATGCCGCGATCTGGTCGACGGCCTCGCGCAGCGCCTCGCGGTCGGCGAGCAGCGGCATGATGTCCTTGAAGACGATCCCGGGTTTCGGGAAGTCGGGGACGTCTCGGATCTTGGCGGCCAGGTCGACGGTCAACTCGAGGCCACGCTCATGTCGCTGCAACCCTGTGCCGGAGCGCCCGCCAGAACAGGAGGTGGGAGAGCTCCTGAGCGAGCTCTGCGAGCCCGTGCAGATCCTCGAGCGCACCCTGGCGGGCCTCCGGGTTTCGCGAACGCAGCTTGGGGACGAGCGCCTCGAGGAGATCGGCCTGGTTGCCCGCGGCGGTGGCGAACTTGCGCAGATGGCGAACATCGAGCCCCGCGCCGATCAGGCTCGCGCAGACGGCCGCCGTGTCGGCGTCGCTCTCGGAGAAGGGCGCCTCGAGCAGGCCGTAGTCGACGAGCTCGCGGGCCTGGTGGGCCGGAATCCCGGCGCGGTCGCAGAGGTCGGTAAGGTCGATCGAGGGCTGCGTGGCGGACAGGCCCGAGCGCCGCCGCCGGCGCTCCTTCCCCGCCGGCGCGGCCAGCTCCTGACGGATCACCCGTAGGGGCAGGAACTCGTCCCGCTGGAGCCGGAGGATCGTCTCCAGCCGCTCGACGTCGTCCTCCGCGAAGAGGCGGTACCCACCGCGCGTGCGCTTTGGCGAGAGCAGGCCCTGGTCCTCGAGGTACCGGATCTTCGAGATCGAGACGTCCGGGAACTCGCTCTGGAGACGGCGGCAGACTGCGCCGATCGTGTGCAACCGGGGTGCCTGCGCGGTCGTCGTCATCGGGCCAGGTAGATGAGGCGGTACTTGCCGATCTGGACCTCGTCGCCGTTCTCGAGATCCGCCTTTTCGATTCGGTGGCGGTTCAGGAACGTCCCGTTCAGGCTGCCGAGGTCCTCCAGCGTGAAGCCGCCCGCGCCGCGCGCGACGATCGCGTGACGGCGCGAGACGGTCACGTCGTCCAGGAAGATGTCGCAGTCCGGCGTCCGCCCGATCGTCGTCTGGGTGCGCTCGAGCCGGAACTGCTCGCCGGCGCGCCCGCCGCCGGAGCGCACGACGAGCGCCGGCCCCTCGATCCCGAGCTCCTCGATCGCGTCATGCCCCTCCTCCTCCAGCTCGTCGAGGGAGATCGTCTCCGTGGGGTTGTCGACCTCCTCCGTGACGAGCAGCGCGCCGCAGCGAGAGCAGTAGTTCGCGGATTCGAGGTTCTGGAACCCGCACTCGGGACAGTAGACGTGGCTCATGGGCTGCTCTCTAGCCCATCAGTGTGGAGGGGGCCCCATCGTTCCCCGCCGGGCGTTGCCGGCTGTGCCGGCGACGCTTCCAGCGCGGGGGGAACGGGGCGGTTCCCCCATGAGCATCGCCTCGAAAAGAAGGGGATCCGTGGGGGAAACGTGGTTTCCCCCACGAGAGCGAGCTGAAAGCGAGCGACCAAATTACTCCTGGTCGGGTGGAGCGGCCTTTCCGGCGAGGATCTCGGTGAGGCGGGCGATGTCGACCTGGCCGAGCTCGCCCTCCCCCTTCTTCTGCAGGCGCGCGACGAGCTCGGCGCGCAGGATGTCGAGCTTGCCGTGCAGCAGCCGGCGGCGATAGGAGATCTCGTTCTCCTCGGCTTCGAGCTCGCGGATCAGGCTCCTCAGGTCGGCGTCGGAGAGGGTTGCGAGGTCCGGAAGCGCTTCCATCGAATCCCTTTCTCTTTGCTGGGGCCGCCCGACGCATTGAAGCAGGCGCCGCGACAAGGTTCAACCTCAGCTTGAGATTTGCGCCTCGACCCCCGATTCCTGCCCCTGGAGCACGTCCTCGACGAGCCCGTGCAACTCTGCCTCGAGCGCGGCGGAGAGCTCCTCTGTCTCGCCCTCGGCGTAGATGTGGATCAGCGGCTCGTCGGGGTCGGGCAGGACCTCCGCCCAGCCCCGCTCGTCGATCACCTTGATCCCGTCGGTGAGGTCGAGCTCCCGCCCCTTTAGCCGCTCGGTCAGCACACGCATCACGAGCCCCTTCATCGCCCACGGGCAGGCGAGCTGGCGGTGCAGGACGGTGGACCGCGGCAGGTCGGCGGCGAGCTCCGAGAGCGGGCGGTCGACCGAGGCGAGCAGCTCGAGGAGCTTGCAGAGGCTCGTGACCGCGTCGTAGGCCGGGAGGAACCGGGGGAAGACGTAGACGCCGCCGATCGCGCCGGCGAAGGCGACGCCGTCCTGCGAGGCTGCACGCGTCAGCTCGGCCGGCGCGGCCGGCGTACGGAGGACGTCGAGCCCGGCTTCGGCTGCGAGCTCCTCGACGCGACTCGTGACGGTAATCGGGACGGCGACCGTGCCGCCGTCGCCTCTCTCACCGATCAGGCGCAGGAAGAGGAGCAGCGTCTTCTCGACCGGCAGCTCGTGTCCCTGCTCGTCGACGAGGAACAGCCGCTCGCCCGCCCGGTCGAAAACGGCCCCGAGGTCGGCGCCGATCGCGGAGACGAGCCGCTTCGTGTGCCCGATCGACTCGCGCAGCGATGCCGCGGTCGCGGCCGCGTCGGTCGTGAAGCCGTGTGCGGTCACCGCCTCGACCCCGAGCGGGCCGAGCAGGAGCGGCAGCACGAACGAGCTCGCCGAGTACCCGTAGTCGACGACGAGTCGGAATCCGCGTGCACGAATCGCCTCCACGTCGAGCTCCGAGAGGAGGTCCTGGGCGTAGCTCTCGCGCACGCGCGCGGGGTAGGTGACGCCGCCGATGTCGCCGAACGGAACCCGCCGGAGCTCGCGCCGGTTGAAGTGCTTCTCGACCTCTTTCTCGAGAGAAGAGGTCATCTGGATCCCGGGCTGCTCGAAGAAGCGGATCTGGATCGTTTCCGGGTCGCTCTGGCTGACCCCGACGTGGAAGCCGCCGTCGTATCCGTGTGTCTTCATCAGGTGGCGGCTGACCGCGGAGGGCAGCACGCGCAGATCGGCAACGTCGACGCCGGCGGAGTTCAGGCCGGTGATCATCGCGCGCTTGATCGTGCGGCAGGCACGCGGAGACTCCCGGCTCGCGACGACGCGCGCCCCACGCTTCATCGCCGTGCCGAGTGCGGCGGCGAGGCGCACGGCGACCTCCGGCGTCAGGTCGACGTTGATCAGGCCTGAGACGCCGTCCTTGCCGAAGAGCGCGGAGGTCGCGCGCGACTCCCAGATCAGGCTCTCGTGGATGTGCGCCCCGGACTCGACCTCCTTGTACGGGTAGATCCGCACGCCCGGGAGCACCATGCTCTGGGCGCCGAGGACGACCTCGTCGCCGATCGCCGCGCCCTCCTGGATGCGGACGTGCGACCGGACGTCGCAGCCGCGCCCGAGGATCGCGCCCTCGACGAGTGCGCTCCTGCCGATGTGCGTGTTCGCGTCGACCACGGACCGGACCGTGCGGGCACGTTCGCGCAGCGTCACGCTCGCTCCCAGGACGGAGTACGGGCCGATCGAGGCCTGCGGCGAGATGCGGCAGTAGTTGCCGATGAACGCCGGCCCCTCGACGTCCTCGAGGTCGTCGATCTCGACCCCCTCGCCGATCCAGATGTTCCCGCGCAGCCGGATGCCGGGGATCTCGGCGTCGACAGCGCCGTCGAGCGCATCGAAGTTCGCCTGCTTGAACTGGTCGAGGTTGCCGATGTCCTGCCAGTAGCCGTCGCACACCTTCCCGTACAGCGGCCGCCCCATCTCGAGCAGGAGCGGGAAGAGCTCCTTGGAGAAGTCGTATGGCCGGTCCTGCGGCACGTGCTTCAGCACCTCCGGCTCGAGCACGTAGATCCCGGTGTTGATGGTGTCCGAGAAGACCTGGCCCCATGAGGGCTTCTCCAGGAAGCGCTCGATCCGGCCGTCCTCGTCGGTGACGACGATCCCGAACTCCAGCGGGTTCTCGACCGCCTTCAACCCGATCGTCACGGCAGCGCCCCGGTCACGGTGGAACTGGACGAGCGCCCCGAGGTCGAGGTCGCAGAGCGCGTCGCCGGAGATCACGAGCACGGTGTCGTCGAGCTTCCCCGAGGCGAGCCGGACCGAGCCCGCGGTCCCGAGCGGCGACTCCTCGACCGAGTACTCGATGTTCAGGCCGAGGGACTCACCGTCGGCGAAGTAGCTGCGGATCGCCTGCGGCAGGAAGGCGAGGGTGACGATCACGTCCTTGAACCCGTGACGGTTGAGTAGCTCGAGGATGTGCTCCATGCACGGCTTGCCGACGATCGGCACCATCGGCTTCGGCTGGTTCGAGGTCAGCGGCCGTAGCCGCGTCCCCTCCCCACCCGCCATGACGACGGCCCTCAAGTCTCGGTCACCTCCACGCGCCGCCCGCCGCGAATCGCGCGCCACGCAGACGCGCCGTAGAGGACGCCGGCGGCGACTGCCATTCCGAGGCCGGCCCAGAAGATCCAGAGCGGCCAGTCTGTTCCCGCCGGCGTCACGATCACGAAGGCGACGCCTGCGTACAGGACCCAGGTCGCGGCTTTGCCGAGGAAGCTGACGGAGAACTCGTAGCCGCGCGGGAGCACGAACCTCGTTCCGGCCACCAGCAGGAGGTCGCGGGCGACGATGACGACGAGCGCCGCCCAGGGCAAGCGGTCGGCGATGAAGAGCATGATCACGGCCGCGTCGATCATCAGGCGGTCGGCGAGCGGGTCGGCGTATTTCCCGAACTCCGACTCCACGTGCCAGCGCCTGGCGAGCCAGCCGTCGACCTGGTCGGTGATCGCAGCGACGGCGAAGACGATCCCGGCGGCCCAGCTGTGCCCCCCGTCGGCCTTCGCCATCAACACGACAAAGACCGGGACGAGCGCGAAACGCGCGATCGTCAGCGCGTTCGGCAGCTTCGCGAGCACGGAAAGCGGTGCGGTTGTGGCCGCCATCGTCACCCTAGGATAGTCCCCTCGTGGCCGCTGCCGAAAAACCCCGCTTGGCCCTTCCGGGCTTCGTCGACGCCCATTCGCACACGTTCCAGCGGCGCCTGCGCGGGCGCGTGGAAGGTCACGACTTCTGGGCGTGGCGGGAGGTCATGCTCGCCGAGGCCGAGCGTCAGACGCCTGAGACCGTCCGCGCCGAGTACGCCGAGACCTACCGCGAGCTGCTCGCGGCCGGGTACACGGCCGTCGGCGAGTTCCATTACCTCGGCTTCGACGAGGCGCTCGCGGCCGTCGACGCGGCCCGCGAGACGGGGATCGAGCTCACGCTCCTCCTCTCCGCCTACGCCCGGGGCGGTCTCCCCCGCTTCCGCCAGGACTCGCCACGGGCCTACCTCGACCAGGTCGAGTCGCTGCGTCGGCACGGCGTCCGCGTCGGCCTGGCCCCCCACTCCGTCCGCGCCTGCCCGGCCGACTGGCTGGAGGAGATCGGCCGGTACGCCGCAGCGGAGGGGCTCCCGCTCCACGTACACGCCGACGAGCAGCCGCGGGAGATCGACGAGTGTCTTGCCGAGCACGGCGTCCGTCCGATCGAGCTCCTCGCCCGCACCGGCTGTCTCGCGCCGCACACGACGGTCGTCCACGCGACACACGCGGACGACTCGGAGCTCGATCTGCTCGCCGATGCGCGAGCGCGCGTCTGCGTCTGCCCCACGACCGAGGCGAACCTCGGCGACGGCTTCGTCCCTGTCGCCGCCCTGTGCGACCGCCGCATCCGGATCTGCATCGGCTCCGACTCGAACGTCCGCATCGACCCTCTCGAGGAGCTGCGCGAGCTCGAGGGCACCGCGCGCCGAGCAGCCGGCAGACGCAGCGTCATCGCTGTGGGCTCGCTGCTCAGCTTCGGCTCCGACGAGGGGGCCGCCTCGCTCGGTCTCGAGTCCTGGCCGGACGCGAGCGTTGATCTCGACCACCCGTCGCTGCGCGGCGTCGACGAGGGAGACGTCCTGAACGCCCTCGTCTTCGGCTGCGCCGCGGACGTTTTGGTCTAGCCCGCCTACGGCGGGAGGTGCGGTTTGGGCCGCAGCGCGCGGACGAACGCCCGCACCCAGAACGCCGTCCGGTCGAGGTACGCGCGTTGCGCAGCCTTGCCGTGCAGCCGGTAGGCGCCGTCGTAGCTCGAGTACGAGAGCTTGGCCGCGTTCCCCGGCGCGGTCGCCCGGGCGGGCTCGATCTGCGTCCCCTCGTGCCACTCGTTGTAGCTCGTGATCGTCACGCCGTCCGCCTTCGCGGCGATCGCGGAGCGCCACATCGAGTCGTACGTCTTGCCGTGGCGCCGCGGCTTGACGTGCTTGTCGCCCGTGGCTCGTGAGGCTTCGTATCCGGGGCCGACCGATGGGAGGCAGAGGAGTCGGAGCTTGCGCGCCGCCTTGCAGATGCGCGCGAAATCACCCCCGCCCCAGTGGAGGATGTCGTAGGTGTAGATCCCGTCGAAATGGGACGCGGCGGCGTGCCCGGCGAGGGCGGTCTGGGCAAAGAGCTGCACGCCGGGGATGCGGTCGCGGAGCGCGGCCCAGTCCGCATCCGCGATATCGAACGGGTGGTAGACGTAGAAGCGCCTGATCCCGAGCGCAGTCAGGTGCCCGAGGTCCGACTGCACGCTCAGGATCGTGCGGCCGGGATAGGGCTCGAGATGGACGGCAACGGCGAGGTGCGCGGCCCGCGCCGCCCTGATCACAAGCGGCAGCCGCCCGTCCTCCGGCGATCCCCAGCCCCACCACGAGGAGACCACCTCCTGGACGCCCGCGGCCGCGATCTCGCGCATCTGTGCCTGCACGATGCGCGCGTCGGAGCTCGAGTAGAGCCCCCGGGCGGGGAAATAGTTCGAGGCGAAGGAGGTCGTAGCCGGAATCGTCCAGTGCACCCAGCCGCCGTCGCGCCGGGGCGTGCCGTACCACGGGTAGTAGAAGATCGAGATCTCGGGGGTGGGAACCGGCGTAGCCGCAGAGGCCTGCGAGCAGGCCGAGACGAGCCCCAGGACGAAAAGTACAGCGACCGGGTGAAACCTGCGCAAAGCGGCCAGATCATCGCACCGATGCGCGGCGACGGGGTGGCTCGGAAACGCGCCTAGTATCCGGTGAGGTGCCACCCGGCCCTCATCGGGCCGCTGCCTGGAATCGTCAGGCCTGGAATCGCATCCGGGGCCGCGACGAGCAGCACGCCGAGGACGGACAGCAGCGCGGCCGTCCCCCAGGTGGCCGCTCGGCCCCACGGGAGCGTCTTCTCCGCGGCGATGACCGCCGCCACGAGCGCCATCCAGGCGATGCTCATCACGCCGAGCGCGAACAGCGCTGCCATCAGCGCCCAGCAGCAGCCGACGCACCACCCGCCGTGCGTCGCTCCCATCCGCAGGGCGCCGAACACGCCGTCGCGCCAGGATCCGATCAGGAATCCGAGCGGCGAGCGGCACTTCCCGAGGCAGGCGTTCTTGAGCGGCGTCAGCTCGTAGGCCGCAGCCGCGAGCACAATCGCGGCCGCGACCCACCGCCCGGCCCGATCCCACGAGACGTCGCCGCCGAGCGCAGCGTCGGCGCCCGCGGAGATCGCGTACGCGAGCAGCCCCGTCGCTCCCCAGACGAGCAGGTATCCGACCGTGAAGACGAGCGGTGCGAGCGGTTGCCGGCTGCGCGTCAGCTGCGAATAGAGCGCGGCCGTCGGCGAGACCGACGGAAGCATCATCGCGGCCATCATCACAACCCAGATCCCGAGGAACCAGCCGAGCGAGCCGAGATCGGTTCCCGGCCCGTCGTCCATTCCGCGCATGCGGTCGGTGGTCCACCACCACGCCGCCGCGGCTAGCCCGAGCAGCAGGGCGACGAGGCCGAGTCGAGCTCGCGTCGCCGCAAAGGCTGTAATCAGGCTGCTGCGCTCGGCTCCGGCTGACACGCTCACGCGCCGAGACCCTAAACCATCCGGCGGTACGCTCCGGCGGTGAATCTGACCCTCCAGGCGCTGTCGCGCTCGTTCTCCGTTCGCGGCCGCCGCCCGCCGACTGGTGGACGGCGGCGACAGCGACGTGCTCGCCGTCGTCCTCGCCTCCGTGCTCGGGGCAGTTGCGCTCGTCGGCCTCGCCGTGCTG
This sequence comes from Actinomycetota bacterium, assembly GCA_046723895.1. Lineage (GTDB taxonomy): Bacteria > Actinomycetota > Thermoleophilia > Gaiellales > Gaiellaceae > DATBLE01. The sequence continues at coordinate 26,396 of JBKOVL010000147.1, forward strand.
TGGGCGCACTCCTGACGCCGGCTGCCGGCCACGGCGCCTCTACGGCTCGGTCGCCACCGCCCTGGAATCGGTGGCCGCGGCGGTCGCCCCGGCGGGGGTGCGGAGCGTCGTGCCCGTCTCGGGATCGAAGAAATGGAACTGCCACGGGTCGACGGTCAGCCGGAGGCGCTGACCCGTGACGGCACCCGTCCGCGGGTCCACGCGCGCGTTGAAGAGGGAGTGTGGGTCGTCGGCGATGAGGCCCTCGAGCGGCTCGTCGCTTGCGGCCTGCAGTTCTTCCGCCGTGACGGGCGGGGCCTCGATCGGGAAGATCACGTGAGCGTCTGCACCGAGCTCCTCGACCACCGAGACCTCGGCCTCGATCTGGGGGAGCGCCGGGTTCGCGAACTCCGCGTCCTCGAAGCTCTCCGGCCGTATGCCGAGTATGACCTTGCCCTCGCGGGCGGGACGGCGTCCCGGAGCCAGCGCCACTCGGAAACCGGCGAACTCCGCGGTGCCGTCCGCAACTGTCGCCTCCACCAGGTTCATCGACGGCGAGCCGATGAAGGCTGCGACGAACAAGTTCACCGGCTCGTTGTAGAGGTTCTGGGGGATGTCGACCTGCTGGATGCGCCCGTCGCGCATCACGGCGACGCGTTGGCCGAGTGTCATTGCCTCGACCTGGTCATGCGTCACGTAGACCGTCGTCACTCCAAGTCGCTTGTGCAGGCGCGAGAGCTCCGCGCGCATGCTCACCCGCAACTTCGCGTCGAGGTTCGACAGCGGCTCATCCATGAGGAAGGCGGCCGGCTCGCGGACGATCGCCCGCCCCATCGCCACGCGCTGCCGCTGGCCGCCGGACAGGGCGGCGGGACGACGGTCGAGCAGCTCGACGAGCCCCAGCAGCCTCGCGACCTCGGCGACGCGACGCTCTACGTCGGCCTTCGGCACCTTGCGCACCTTCAACCCGTAGCCGAGGTTCTTGCGCACGGACATGTGTGGGTAAAGCGCGTAGTTCTGGAAGACCATCGCTACATCGCGGTGGCGAGGCGAGAGCTCGGTCACGTCGCGCCCGGCGATGAGGATCGTCCCCTCGGTGACCTCTTCGAGTCCGGCGACCATGCGCATGAGCGTCGACTTCCCGCAGCCGGACGGCCCGACGAGCACCATGAATTCGCCGCTTGCGATCTCGAGCGTGACATCGTCCGCGGCTCTCACGTCGCCGGGGTAGATCTTGGTGACGTGGTCGATGACGATCCCGGTCATTCTCTCTCTCCTTCGAGGCGCAGTGGACCCGCGTACCTGAAGCTTAGGCCGGAAGACGAAATCTGGCAGAGGGCGCTCCGGCTCGTCAATCTGCGGCCTTACGCGCCGCACAGTCAAGGCCGTCCGGGTAGCCTCGCCTGCGGTGAGCACGCTCTCGATCATCCAGGTCGGCGTCGGTGGGTGGGGACGAAGCTGGGCGGAGCTCATAGCGGGCGCGCCGGAACTCCGGCTCGCGGCGTTGGTCGACGCTGATCGTGCCGCGCGCGAGTGGGGATCGACGACGCTCCGCGTCCGGGCCTTCAGGCGCCTCGAGGACGCGCTCGCGTCGGTCGACTCGGACGCCGTCCTGCTCGTGTCCCCGCCCGCCACACATCGTCCGCTGGCCGAGGCGAGCCTCGCGGCGGGGCGCCACGTCATCGTGGAGAAACCGCTTGCGACGAACATCACCGACGCGAACGCGCTCGCCGCCGCCGCCCGGCAGCACGGCCGCCATGTGATGGTCGCTCAGAACTACCGGTTCCGTCGCCAGTCGCGGGCCCTGCGTGAGCTCGTCCGGACCAGGACGCTGGGGCGCCTCCTGGGAATCCGGGTCACGTGCCGCCGCGACCTTCGTTCCGGCTCGATCTCCCGGCGCGACTGGCGGGGCCGGATGGCTCATCCCTACCTGCTCGACATGGCAATCCACCATGTCGATCTGCTCCGAGCGATCACCGGCCGTGACATCGTCGAGGTGGATGCCCGGGCGTGGCAGGTCCCCGACGCGCCGTTTCGCCACGAGGCCACGGTCCAGGCGCTCCTGACGCTCGAGGACGGCACGCCGGTCGCCTACGACGGCACGTGGGCGACGCCGGGTCGCGAGACTTCTTGGAACGGCGACTGGGAGCTCGTGGGGATGCGGGCGCGGGCCACGTGGACCGGCGGTGTGACGGATGCGCTGCGGGGAACCGTCCGCCTCGAGCGGTACAGCGAGCCGCCCACGCGTGTGGAGCTCCCCGCTCTGCCCGCCATCGACCGGCTGGCCGTGCTCCGCGAGCTCGAGCATGCGATCGCGACGGCGCGACCACCTGAGTGCTCCGTGACGGACAACCTGCGCAGCCTCGCGGCATCGCTCGCGCTCGCCCGCTCGGTCGACGAGCGCCGCCCTGTCTCGACGGCGGAGATCTCGGCGGAGTGAGGATCGGCCTCTTCCTCGCCCTCTACCTGGACCGGCCGCTCCCGGACGCGCTCGACGCCGCAGCGACTGCCGGTTGCGAAGCGGTCGAGCTCCTGTCGAAGGCGTCGAGCCCGCACTGCAGGCCCGCCGAGCTTCTCCGCGACGCAGCGGCCCGCACGAGCCTCGCACAGGCGACGGCCAGTCGCGGCCTGGTCATCTCCGCACTCTCCTGTCACGGGAACCCACTGCACCCGGACCGGTCGGTTGCAGAGGCCGCCGACCGCGATTTCCGCGATACCGTGAGGCTCGCGGCGGCGCTGGGCGTCGGCACGGTGATCACGTTCTCGGGCTGTCCGGGCGAGTCCGAGCGTTCCCTGCGCCCGAGCTGGGTGACGTGCTCCTGGCCACACGACTACCCGGAGACGCTCGAGTGGCAATGGCGCGAGCGGGTCATCCCCTACTGGCTCGAGGCCGCGTCGTTCGCCCGCTCCCACGAGGTTCGCGTCGCCGTCGAGCCGCACCCGGGCTTCGTCGTCTACAACACGGCGTCGATGCTGCGCCTGCGCGCTGCGACCGGGAGCTGGGTGGGCGTCAACTTCGATCCCTCGCACCTCTTCTGGCAGTCAATGGATCCGCTTGCCTGCGTCGGCGTGCTCGCCGAGGCGATCTTCCACGTGCACGCGAAGGACACGGGCTTCGACGACCGGCTCCTGGCCGTCAACGGCGTCCTCGAGACGACTCCCGGCGAGCACCCGTCGGACCGCGCGTGGATCTTCCGGACCGTCGGCGACGGACATCCCGTGCCGTTCTGGCGCGCGCTCGTCCGCGCGCTCCATGAGGTCGGCTACGACGGCGTCCTCTCGGTCGAGCACGAGGACCCGCTCCTGCCCCGAGAACAGGGTCTCGAGCGCGCCGTCGCGACACTTCGCCACGCGCTCGCCTAGCCGACCACCGTTGCCAATCTCCCATCGGGGCGCCGGATCCCTTCCGGCGGACGATACTGCGCATGCATGCCGTCCGCCGAGATCGAGGCAGGCCTGTCCGAGCAGCCCGAGGACGAGCTCGTCCGGGCCGAGATCGACGGCGCGCGGCGCAAGAAGAAGACCGGCAAGGGCCGGATCATCGCCCTGGTCGTCTCGGTCGCCGTCATCGCGGGCGTGTTTGCGTTCGCGCTGCCGCGGATCGCCGACTACGGCGCGGTCTGGGCCGAGATCAAGCAGATCTCGTGGCCGTGGATCGTCGCACTCGTCCTGTCGGTCCTACTGAACACCGCCACGTACGGCCCGCCGTGGATGGCCGCGCTGCCCGGCCTCCCGTACTGGCAGGCGGAGCGGCTGACACTGGCCTCGACCGCGCTGTCGATGGTCGCGCCCGGCGGCGCCGCGGTCGGGATGGCCACGTCCTTCGCAATGCTCAGAGCCTGGGGCTTCCGCGGCCGGCCCGTCGGTCTCGCCGTCGTCGTGACGAGCGTCTGGAACCAGCTCGTCATACTGGGCATCCCGATCATCGCCCTCGCCGGCGTCGTCGCCGAAGGCGGCAGCAACCGCACCCTCGAGATCGTCGCCGTCATCGCCCTGGTCGTCTTCGTCGCGATCGTCGTCGGCTTCGCGGTCGGCCTTTCGAGCAAACGCCTCGCCCGTCGGGTGGGCGACCGGGCTGCGCGGCTGGCCAGCTGGGCAAAGGGGGTCGTCGGCAAGGCCCCGGTGAAGTGGAGGGGCGAGTCGTTCGTGCGCTTCCGGGACGAGGCGATCGAGCTGATCCGCCGCCGCTGGCCGTTTCTCACCCTGGCGACGCTCGCCGGCCACCTCACGGTCTTCGTCGTGCTGGTCGTCTCTATCCGTGCAGTCGGCATCCCGCGCGCCGAGGTGACGATCGTCGAGGCGTTCGCTGCGTGGGCGCTCGCGCGCGTGCTCGGCTCGATCCCGATCACTCCCGGCGGGGTCGGCTTCGTCGAGCTCGGCCTCACCGGGGCGCTCGTCGCCTTCGGCGCCACCAACGACGAGGCCGTCGCGGCGACGCTGATCTACCGATTCCTCTCGGTCGTCCCGACCCTCGTCTTCGGGCTGATCGCGGCGGCGACCTGGAAGGTCGGGCACCGGGCCCGGGAGACCGTTGCGGAAACCGCCTAGCCGGACCGGCGCTCTCGGCGCGCCTCCTTCTTCGCCTCCTTCTTCTGCCGCCGCTCCTCCTTCGTCTCGGCGACCTTCGTCTTCGCGTCCGCGTACGACTCACCGACGAGCTGCTTCCCGCCCGTCCAGCCGAAGACCCAGAGCAGGAGCGCCGCCGCGAGCAGCTGGTTCCAGGCGGTGACGATCAGCTGCTGCGCGGTCGAGTAGTCGACCGCGACGTCGTTTGCGACGTCGCAGCACGTCTTCAGCGCCAGCGCGTTCGTCGCCTGCGTGACGCCCACGGAGCCCGGCGTGAACGAGGCGACGTTGGCAAGCGAGCCCGAGCCGACGACCCACATGATCGACTCGAACGTGACCGGGATCGCGAACGCGCCCAGGAAGATTCCTGTGACGGCCAGCTTGCACAGCCACGAGGCAAAGGAGGGCAGGAAGACGCGGGTCAGGTAGCGCTTCGGCGTCGCCAGGATCGCCCCGCCCTCCTTCGCGTTCTCCCAGACCTCGCTCAGCCGGCGCTTCAGCGCCCGGACGGCGATCACGATGGCCACGAGCCCGCCCCCGATGAGGCTCAAGGTCAGGATCGGGTACGCCTTCAGGTTGCCGAAACTGATGTCGAACGCGCCGGGGACGCTGAGGAACAGGTAGAGGTAGACGAACGTCCCGGCGAGGGTGACGAAGATCTTCTGCACCATGTACGCGGCGATCGCGCCGGCGAGCGTGCAGGACGGAATGATCGCCACGAACATGAACAGGGTCACGAACGTGCCGATGTTCGCCGGCAGGAAGCCGTTCATCGCGACGCCGACCGCGTAGGCGGTCGCGATCGGCCAGAACTGTGCCTCGCGGCCGTAGGCCGCCTTCAGGATCCCGTAGTAGGAGAGCCCCGCGAAGAGCGTCTGCCCCGACTGGAAGGCGAGCGCGCCGATGATGTACGCGGGGTTCGTGTTCCAGATGTGCTTGATCTGGTCCCAGAGGTCCGAGATCCAGCCGGAGACGTCGATCCCGAGCAGGTCGAGGACGAGCCAGAAGAGCGCGACGCCGAGAATCCACCCCAGGACGCGGATCATCCGCCGCGGGCGCGAGCCTGCGGGCGCTCCGAGCGGCGCCGAGGCGAGGCCGCTCACGCTGGCGTCTTCCACTGCGCCGCTCCGAATACGAGCAGCGCGACCCCAGCACCGAGCAGTGACCCGGCGACGACGTCGGAGAGCCAGTGCACGTGGAGGTAGGTGCGGCTCCACGCCATGGCGGCGCTCACGACGCCTGCGGCTGTCCACCACGCCGCCCTGGTCGGCCCCGGTGGACTGAACAGGAGGACGAGCGCGACGGCGGTCGTTCCCGCGTAGACGGCGTGCCCGGAGGGGAACGACGAGCCGGCGGGATGCACGAGGGCCCCTGCGGGCCGGGGACGGTCGACGAGCGCCTTCAGCAAGGACGAGAGTAACGGCGCCACGGCCTCGGCGAGCGCGAACGCGATCAGCGCCAGCCACCGGCGCGCGGCCAGCAGGACGCCGGCGATCGCCGCGAGCGTCAGCGCACGGACGAGCCCGTGCCCGATGGAGTTGAAGACGAGCGCGGTGTGCTCGAGGAACGCCGAGTGCGCGTCCCTCATCGCGTCGGACCACGATCGATCGATCGCAAGCGGCTCCGCCGGTACGAGGATCGCCATCAGCGCGACGACCCCGAGCAGGGCGACTCCGGCCCAACAGGCACGGATCGGCTCGGCGAAGAAGCGCTCGCGCCTCACCGGATGTCCAGTCCCTGCCCGGGCTCGAGCACGTGGACGGCGACCTTCGGCGCGAGGCGCCGCGCCGCGGCGGCGAAGGCCGCGGGCGGCTCGTGGAGGAATCGAGCCCTGCTGCTGCGGTACAGAGGCCGCAGGGTTCCCCAGTGGATCGGGATCGCGGCTCTGGGACGGAGGAGCGTCAGCGCCTCGGCCGCGCGCTCGGGATCCATGTGGCCCGGGCCAATCGTCGCTCCCCAGCCCCAGATCGGGAGCAGGGCAACGTCGAGGTCGTCCACGAGACCCTCCATCTCGGGGAAGACATCGGTATCGCCGGCGAAGAAGACGCGACGCGAGCCCACGAGGGCGAACCCGACCGTCAACGGCGTCCGTCCCGGTGACGGCCGGCCCGGGTGAGCCGCGTGCGTCGTCAGGAGGACGACGCCGTCCGCGATCGGCGTCTCGTCCCCTTCCTCGACCTCGGTCACGTCATGGAAGCCGCGCCCACGCACCAGTCCGCCGAGGCCGCGCGGGAGGATCACACGAACGCCGCGCGGCAGCCGGGCGAGCGAGGGTAGGTCGAGGTGGTCGTGGTGCCCGTGGGAGATCAGCACGACGTCGACCTCGCCGGGCTCCGGCGCAGGCGACGCCCGCCTGAGATGCGCCACGCGCGCCCGCAGGATCGGATCCGTGAGCAGGCGGACGCCGTCGAGCTCGATCAGCGTCGTCGAGTGGCCAAGGTACGTGATCCGCCCGGACGCTTGCGCCCGGACGCTGATGCCGTCGTTCTGGTTGGCTCTACGTTCCATGTCCACGTCCGCGATCACCTACGGCGAGGATACGATCCCCTGGCAGCCCGTCAGGCCGCGCTTCCATCCCGGGCGGCTGCTCGTCTCCTGGCTGCTCGGAGCGGCGTCGCTGCTGATCGCCGCGAAGCTCGTGCCGGCGGTCGAGGTGGGGAACTTCGGCGGGGCCGCAGCGGCGACCCTCGTGATCGCGGTCCTGAACGCGATCATCCCGCCCCTCGTCGCCGCGCTGCGGATTCCCTTCATGGCGCTCGCAGGCTTCGGGATCATCCTGCTCGTCGACGCGGCGATGCTCCAGGCCGTCTCCGCGATCGCGCCCGGGGCGATCAAGGTCGACAGCTTCTGGTGGGCGCTCGTTACCGCGCTCGTCGCTGCCGCGGTCGGCGTGTTCCTCGACATCGTCTTCGGGACGAACGACGACGACACCTACACCCTCCGTGTGACCCGGCGTCTCGCCAGGCGCCGCGGCGGCGGAAAGAGAGCCGACGCGCCGGGCCTGATCTTCCTCGAGATCGACGGTCTGGCGTTGCCTGTGCTCCAGCGGGCGATGCGCGACGGCAACGCCCCGAACCTCGCCTCCTGGCTCGGGCAGGGGACGCACCGATTGCACGAGTGGGAGACGGATCTCTCCTCGCAGACGGGCGCGAGCCAGGCCGGCATCCTGCTCGGAAAGAACGACGACATCCCGGCGTTCCGGTGGGTGGACAAGCCGACCGGCCGGGTGGTCGCGTGTTCGGGCCCCGCGGACTGCGAGGCGATCGAGAAGGCCTGCTCCACCGGAATCGGCCTGCTCGCGAACGGCGGCGCGAGCCGCGGCAACCTGCTCTCGGGCGAGGCTGACGAGGTGATCCTGACGGTGAGCAGGGTGGCCGCCGAGAAGCGGGCGAACCCGGGCTACCGGGCCTTCTTCGCGAACGGGTTCAACGTCACGCGGACACTCGTCCTCTTCGCCTGGGAGATCGTGCTCGAGGTCACGGCGGCCCTCCGGGCGGCGCGGCGTAACGTGAGACCGCGTGGGCACCGGGGCGGGAAGTACCCGCTGCTCCGGGCGGCGGTCTGCGTCGTCGTCCGTGACCTGATCATCTACAGCGTCCTTGCGGACATGATGTTCGGGCGTCCGATCGTGTACGCCACGCTCTCGAGCTACGACGAGGTCGCCCACCACTCCGGGCTGGAGCGGCCGGACACCCTCGAGGCCCTGCGCAAGCTCGACCAGCAGATCGGGCGGGTCGCGCAGGCGCGCCGGTACGCGCCGCGCCCGTACCACGTCGTCGTGCTCTCGGACCACGGCCAGACGCAGGGGGCGACCTTCAAGCAGCGGAACGGCTACGGGCTCGACGAGCTGGTCGGCCACTCGCTCGAGACCGGGACGGTCACCGGGGTCGGCGGCGGCGACGAGCAGGACGAGATCGCCACGGTCGCCCTCCACGAGGCGACCGGGCAGGCGAGACAGCCCGGAAAGCCCGCCCAGGACGTCTCCGCCCGCCACGCGGTCGTCCTCGGCTCGGGCAACCTCGGGCTCGTCTACCTGATGGAAGAGCAGCGTCGCCTGACCCTGGAGGAGATCGACGAGCGCCACCCGCGCCTCATCCCCGCGCTCCGCGAGCATCCGCACATCGGCTGGCTGCTCGTCCACTCGAAGCAGCATGGGCCGCTCGCGCTCGGCTCCCGCGGCGTCCGCCATCTCGCCGGCGGGCGTGTCGAGGGCGAGGACCCGCTCGGCGCCTTCTCGGCGAATGCTCCGGCCCACCTCCGGCGCACGGACGGGTTCTTGCACGTCGCCGACATCCTGGTCGGCAGCTTCTACGACGCCGATCTCGACGAGGCGTGCGCGTTCGAGGAGCTGATCTCGTTCCACGGCGGCCTCGGCGGCCCGCAGACGCGCCCGTTCATCCTCCACCCCGTCGAGCTGCCCTCGCCCGCCGAGCCGATCGTCGGCGCCGTCGCCGTGCACACCCTGCTCACCGGCTGGCGGCGCCACTGCCAGCCCTCCTAGGGGCCCGACGACAGCGGAGCGCTCGCGGCCGGCGGCGGCTCGGGGGCACTCCGCGCCCTGGCCCGGGCGATCTCCCTCGAGACGTGCGTCGCCGCCGAGAAGAGCGGCGCGGCGACGATCATGCCGATCATCCCGAAGAGGGCGCCGGATGCGATCGTCACGATCAGGACGGCGAGCGGGTTGAGGTCGAGCGCGGCGCCGAAGGCGAGCGGCTGGAAGAGGTTCTGGAGCAGGCCGTTGGCAAGGATCACGATCACGAGCATGATCACCGCCGTCGTCGTGCCTTCGTCGCCGAGCGCGAGCAGCACGGCGAAGGCGCCGGAGACGAACGCGCCGATGTACGGGATGTACGCGGTCACGAACGTGACGATCGCGATCGTGCCGGGGAGCGGAACACCGAGGATGAGGGCCCCGATGCCGACGACCGCGGCGTTGAACGCCGCCACGACGGTGACGCCGAGGAAGTACCTGCGCATCGCGGTCATCACGTTGGTCGTGATCAGGGTCGCGAGCTCGACCGGCAGGCCGAGATGCCGGTCGACCCAGCGCCGGATCCGCGGCCCGTCGGTGAGCAGGAAGAAGACGGAGAACACCGTGAAAGTGAGAAAGAAGATCAGTGACGTCAGGCCCCGAATTCCCTGCGCGAGCCCCTCCAGCAGCGTTGTGCCCCCGCTGGAGACGGCGTGCGTAACGTCCTGCCGGGCGGGGCCCGTGCGATTCGCATCGGCGTCGTGGAACCACCCCTCGATCCTGTCGAGGCCCTGGTCGGCGGTCGACTTGATCTGTCCCGAGTGGTCGATGATCCCGCCGATCACGAGCGCAAAGATGACGACGACGATCGCGATCAGCGTGAGGATCACTATCGCCGCCCCGAGGCCGCGCCGCACGTGGTGCCGCTGCAGTCGGGCGACGAGCGGCGCAGCGACGATCGCGATCACAGTGCCGACTGCGACGGGCTCGACGATCGTCGACGTGAGCCCGAGAACCCAGGTGACACCGACGAGAAGCGCGAGCAGGCCGACGAGGAACCACGACATGAGGCCCAGGTCGCGCAGCCAGACCGGCGGCCGGAAGACCCGGGCCAGATGGCCCGGATCGAGGGCGTCCGCGGGTTCGGCCTCCGCAGACATGTCGGCCGCGGGCGAGCCCTGTTTACGGTGGAAGAGCCTCAACGGGTGGACGCTAGCGTCCTCTGCGGACGCCGTCTACCGATTCGGTGGTCAGCTCGAGAGCCCGCTGATCGCATCGCCTCCGCATTTGGCCGCCGGGTCGGCCAGCGTCGCCACGTACCGCGCGACAGCCTCCGCCGCCCGGGTCAGACTGGGGACGTGCCCGCGCTGATCTTCGACCTCGACGGAACGCTCGTCGACACGGTCTACGCCCATGTCTTCGCCTGGCAGCAAGCGCTGGCCGAGGCGGGGATGCCGATCGAGGGGTGGCGGATCCACCGCCGCATCGGGATGAGCGGCGGCTTGTTCACGCGCGCCGTTGCCCGCGAGCTGGGCCGGCCGTTGAGCCCCGAGAAAGCGAACGCGATCCAGGCCCGCCACGGCGAGCTCGTTCGCGCGATCCTGCCCGAACGGCGGCCGCTACCGGGCGCGGTCGAGCTGCTCGCCGAGCTGCGGCGGCTGCACGTCGCCCACGGGATCGCGACGTCGGGACGTCGCCCCGAGATCGACGCGTCGCTCGAGGCGCTCGGCGTCGGCGAGGAGACGGTCGTGGTCGAGCGCGGCCTCGTCTCGAGGGCGAAGCCGGAGCCCGACCTCTTCCTCGCCTGCGCCGAGCTGCTCGGCGAGACCCCGGAGGACTGCTACGTCGTCGGCGACGCCGTCTGGGACCTGCTCGCCGCGCGCCGGGCGCGCATGTTGAGCATCGGCCTGCTCAGCGGCGGCTACGGCGAGGACGAGCTGACCCGCGCGGGTGCCTTCCGGGTCTACCGCGACCCCGACGAGCTGCGCGAGTCGCTCGACGAGCTCGGCGTTCTCCCGTAGGGCCCGTCGTCTGCGTGAAGTCCTCCCCCATCGCCGATGAGCTGCGGGTGCCCGGCGGGTGGAGAAGGAACCGCCACGGCGCGCCGGCGTCGTCAGGTGGGGCGGATACGCTCCACACTCGAGGGGTCGTGAACTCGTGCGAGAGAGGAGCGGCGGCGAATGTCCACGATGGCACTAGACGAAGGAGAATTCTTCGAACCGGATTTCGGCAAGTGGTGGTGGGTCCTGCTGATCACGGGCACGGCCTGGCTGATCCTGTCGATCGTCATGTTCCGGTTCGACATCACCTCGGTGAAGTCGACCGGGATCCTGGCCGGCGTCATCTTCGTCTGCGCCGGCATCTTCGAGTTCTTCATGGTTGCAGTCGTCCGGAGCGGGTGGTGGAAGGCGCTGAATGCGGTCCTCGGCGTCATCCTGATCGCCGGCGGGATCAATGCGTTCGCCCGACCCGTCGATGCGTTCGTCGCGATCGCGCAGATCACCGGCTTCATGTTCCTGCTCGTCGGGATCTGGGACCTGGTCATCGCGTTCTCGGACCGGAGAGGGCTGTGGTGGCTCCGGATGATCTCCGGCTTCATCTGCATCGGACTTGCGTTCTGGGCGTCCGGTGAGTTCGGCAGGAAGGCGACCCTGCTGATCGTGTGGGTGGCGCTGTTCGCCCTCTTCCGCGGCATCAGCAGCTTCATCACCGCGTTCCAGCTGCGGCACATCCACAGGGAGCTCGCCGCAGCCTGATCGCTCGACTCCACCCATAGAACGGGCCGCGCGCCGGGTGCAAACGCGGCTCTCAGGCATTTCTCAGCCGCATGGGTCATCCTGCCGCGTAGATGGGACTGCTTCGCCGCGCGCTGCTCGCTTCCGCCGTGCTCGTCGCGCTCGCGGCTGCGCCGGTGGCGCCACAGAACGGCCTCGCCGCAGCCAGGCCGACTGCGGGGGTCGTCGTGATCGAGACGGCCCTCACCTACCAGAACACCGCGGCGGCCGGCACCGGAGTCGTGTTGACCTCGGAAGGCGAGGTGTTGACGAACAACCACGTGATTCGAGGCGCTACGAGGATTCGTGTCCTCGATCCTCGCACTCGGCGCCGCTACACGGCGCGAGTGCTCGGTTACTCGGTGACGGCCGATATCGCCGTGCTCAAGCTCCAGCAGGCGTCCGGTCTTGCGACTGCCCCGCTCGGCAGCTCCACCGGGATCCATCGTGGCCAGCCGGTGACCGCGGTTGGGAACGCCGGCGGAACTCGAACGCTCGTCGTCACCCACGGCACGATCACGGCGATCGGGCGGACGATCACAGTCGGGGACGGTGAAGGGAACGAGCAGCGGCTGACTGGGCTGATCCAGACGAATGCCGACCTCCGGCCGGGGGACTCCGGCGGGCCGCTCCTCGACAGGACAGGCCGCGTGGTCGGGATCAACAGCGCAGCCTCTATCGGCTTCGCCTTCCTGTCCGCCGCCAGCGAGGGCTATGCGATCCCGGTCAACCGGGCTCTCTCGATCACCAGGCAGATCGAGAGCGGTCGCGGCACCACCGAGATCCACGTCGGCCCCACGGCGTTTCTCGGCGTCGCCGTTCACCCTTCCGGCTACTACAGCGGCGGTTACATCCCGGGCGCCGTCGTCGACAACGTCGTGTCCGGTGGGCCGGCCGACAGGGCCGGGCTCGTCCCGGGCGACATCATCACCACGATCGACGGCAAGAGAGTGTCGACGCCTTCGGGCGTCGCCCGGCTGATCGGACGCAAGCAGCCCGGTGACACGATCAAGCTCAGCTGGGTGGACAGTTTCGGCAACCGGTCGACCGCGAGCGTTCGCCTTGCCAGTGGCCCGCCTCAGTAGCGGCTGCCGCCGCAACCGCCCCTGCCTCTCAGCCAATACTCAGGAAAAACTGATTACCTGTCGGTCGATCCTTCCAGCTGCGCGACCAAGGAGGCTGCCGGTGCCCGCGTCCCCCGACGATCGCTCCCCGTTCGCTCCCGCAGAGACGAGGGAGCGCCTCAAGCAGGCGCTCTACGAGATCCGGCGGGTGATCGCCGGCCAAGACGCGATGCTCGAGCGCGTCCTCGTCTGCCTGCTCGCTCAGGGCCACCTGTTGATCGAGGGCGTACCGGGGCTGGCGAAGACGCTGACGATCAAGACAACCGCCGCCGTTCTCGGCGGGACGTTCAAGCGCGTCCAGTTCACACCCGACCTCGTCCCGTCCGACCTCGTCGGCACCCGGATCTACCGGGCGAACGAGGGTGAGTTCGACACGGAGTTCGGCCCGGTGTTCTGCAACTTCCTGCTGGCCGACGAGATCAACCGGGCTCCGGCGAAGGTGCAGTCGGCGTTGCTGGAGGTGATGCAGGAACGGCAGGTGACGATCGGCCACGCGAGCACGCCGGTTCCCGATCCCTTCCTGGTGATGGCGACGCAGAATCCGATCGAGTCGGAGGGCACATATCAGCTTCCGGAGGCGCAGGTCGACCGCTTCATGCTGAAGATCCTGATCGGCTATCCGACCCACGACGAGGAGCTGACGATCGTCCAGCGACAGCTGGACTACCCGCCCGATCTGCGCGAGATGCTGACGCTGGAGGAGCTCCGGCGGCTCCAGCGCGACGTGCACGGCGTCTACGCCGACCCGGCCCTGATCAGCTACGCGGTCACCCTCGCGGACGCCACCCGGAATCCGGCGGCGCACGGCCTCGACGAGCTCTCCCCGTACATTGCCTACGGCGCTAGCCCGCGCGGGCCGATCAGCCTGATCGTCGCCGCCCGGGCGCTGGCGCTCGTCCACGGTCGCGATTTCGTCACCCTCGACGACGTCCTCGCGCTCGTGGGCGACGCGCTCCGGCACCGACTCGTGCTCTCCTACCAGGCGCTCGCGGAGGAGGTGACTGCGGACTCTATCCTCGAGCGTGTGCGAGCCGCCGTGCCCGTACCCCAGCTCGACCTGCCGGAGACGAGCGCGGCGTGAGTGCCATGGGCGCACTGGAGACGGCTCGGTCTCCTGCCCGCCCGGGCCCGGGGCCGATCCCCGACCGTTTCCTGCAGGCGCTCGACATCACGATCGGGCGCCGAGTCCAGGGCCTGCTCGCCGGCGACTACAGCTCGTCGCTTCTCGGCCCCGGTACCGAGCTCGCGATGATCCGGCCGTACGAACCGGGCGACGACGTCCGGTTGATCGACTGGGCCGTCACCGCGCGCACCGGCGAGCCGCACGTGCGGGTCCAGCTGGCGGAGCGGGTGCTCGTCACCTGGCTCGTCCTCGACACGTCGCCGTCGATGCTCTTCGGCACCGCCGACCGCCGGAAGGCGGATCTGGCCGAGGGGGTGGCGATCGCACTCGGCCACCTGTCGACACGGCGAGGGAACCGGCTCGGAGTGCTCACGTTCGGCGACGGCTCCGACCGCTGGCTTCCCGTGCGTCAGGGCAGGATCGGGCTGCTCGGCCTGCTGGCCACGCTGCGCGAACAGCCGGACGAGCACCCCGGACGCGTCGGCGGGACGTCCCTGGGCGAGGCGGCCCGCCGCACGGCCGCGGTCGCCCGCCAGCGCTCGATCGTGGTGATCGTCTCCGACTTCCGCGGGCCCCGGGACTGGCACAAGCCGATGCTCCAGCTCGCCGCGCGGCACGAGGTGGTCGCGGTCGAGATCCGCGACCCACGCGAGCAGCACCTCGTCAACGCCGGGGAGCTCTGGTTGATCGATGCCGAGACCGGTCGCCACGTGCGCGTCGACACCCGCAGCGCGCGGCTTCGCGCGCGGTTCGACGAGGCCGCCGAGGCCGAGCGTCGCGACCTCGCGTCTGCGCTTTCGTCGCTCGGCGTGCGCCATACCGTGCTCACCACCTCGGGTGACTGGCTGCGCAGCCTCGCCGTGTTCCTGCGGAGAGGCCGATGACGTTCGGGTCGCCGTGGACCCTGCTCTGGCTGCTCGCGATTCCGGCCCTCGTGGCCGCGTACGTGGCCAGGGACCGTCGGCGAAACCGCTTCGCCGGGCGCTGGACGACGCCTGCCCTTCTTCCCAACCTCGTCGATCGTGCTCCCGGCCGGAGACGACACCTGCCGGTTGCGATCCTGCTCGTCGCGCTCGCCGCCCTGATCGTCGGCGTCGCACGCCCGCATGCGACCGTCACCGTCCCGCGCGAGGAGGCAACGGTCCTGCTCGCGATGGATGCGTCCCGCTCGATGGGAGCCGACGACATCACCCCGACCCGCCTCGCGGCCGCCCAGGCCGCGGCGAACCACTTCGTCGACCTCGTTCCGAAGCGCTTCCGGATCGGCGTCGTCTCCTTCTCCTCCAGGGCGCAGCTCGCGCTCGCGCCGACGGACGACCGCGGGCTCGCGCACGAGGCGCTCGCGACGCTGCACCCCGGGGAGGGGACGGCGATCGGCGACGCGGTGCTGCTGGCCGCCCGGCTGAAGCTCCGGGAGCGCTCGAAGGACGGGAGCACGCCGCCGACCTCGGTGCTGCTCATCTCCGATGGTGCGCGCGACGGCGGCCGTACGAGCCCCCTCGCCGCCGCCGAGCAGGCCCGTCGCCTGCAGGTGCCCGTCTACACGATCTCGCTGGGGAGCCCGGGCGGGACCGTCCAGCACCAACTCCCGGGCGGCTACGTGGAGACGATCCGCGTGCCGCCGAGCCCGGAGACCCTGCAGATGATCGCGCGGACGACCGGTGGGCAGTTCTTCACGGCCGCGACCGACGAGCAGCTGAAGCGGGTGTACGACGGCCTTGGCTCGAAGCTCGGCCACAGGAGGAAGTCGCGCGAGATCACCGACCTCTTCGCCGGCGGCGCCGCGTTCCTGCTGATCGTCGGTGCCGGACTGTCGGCGTACTGGTTCAGGAGGGTGGCATGACCGTCCCACGGCTCGTTCTGGCCGGTGGGCTGACGGCGGCCGCGCTGACCGTTGCTGCGCCCGCGAGCGCCACGAATGAGTGCCGCGGACTCGACGTCTGCGTTGCCGTCGCCGGTCCGTGGGTGGTCGTACCCGGCGCGCCGGCGGTTCCGCGGGTCAAGACGCAGTACCAGCTCAGCTGCCCGCGCGGATTCGTCGTCGGCGGCACGGACGCCGAGCTCACCGACAAGGCGATCGACCTCACCTTCCTCGGAGCGTCCGGCAGCCCGGTCTCTCCAGGCGTGACGACCTCGCGCACCCTCGTGTTCGTCGGCGTCTACACCGGGACGTCTGCCCGGACCCCGACTTTTCGCCCTCACATCGGGTGTGTTCCCACGATGGGCGGCGGCCGGCGGACGCCGACCGGCGTCTCTGCCGTCACTCCTCCGGGGATGCCGACGGTGCGGCGCGTAGTCACCGCTCGTGTCGACGGCACGAGGCGGATCGTCGCCTCCTGCCGGGCGAACGAGCGCCTGGTCGACTGGTATGCAAGCCGGGCATTCGCCACGCCGGACCCGCCGCCCGAGGGGCTGGTCGCGAGCCTGTCCGTGACCGCCCGCGTCGCCGGCGAGGCGGCGACCGCCGTCGCACGTGCCCGGCGCGGGCGCGGAATCGTCCAGGTTGCGGCGGTGTGCGCAGGTGGTGAGCAGTGAGCTTCGGGCATCCCCTCCTCCTGCTCACGCTGCTGGCACTGCCGGCGCTGGCAGCCCTCTACCTCTACCTGGAGCGACGCCCGCCCCGCTACGCGATGACCTTCACGAACGTGGACCTGCTGATCGCCGTCTCGCGCGGGCGGGCGATCCGCCGCTACCTGCCTCCTGCTCTGGCGCTGCTCGCGCTCGCCGCGCTCTGCATCGCCCTCGCGCGCCCGCACCGGAGCACGCTCGTTCCCTCCGATCAGGCCGAGGTCGTCCTCGTCGTGGACGTGTCCGGCTCCATGCAGGCGAAGGACGTCAAGCCGACGCGGCTCGGCGCCGCCCAAGCCGCCGTCCGCATGTTCCTCGACCGCGTCCCGAAAAAGGTCAAGGTCGCGCTGATCGCCTTCGCCGGCGACCCGCAGGTCGCCGCGCCGCCGACGACCGACCGCGACCTCGTCCGCCAGGCGCTCGATTCCCTCGGCTACTTCTCCGGCTTCGGAGGCACGGCGATCGGCGACGCGCTCGCGGCCGCAGTCGATCTCGTCAACCCGCCGCCTCCGGAGGGTGCGCAGACGATCGCCTACACGGTGGCAGCTCAGCCGAAGCACCGGAGCCCGGTTTCGATCCTCTTCCTCTCGGACGGCCATCAGACGCGAGGGCTGTTGCAGCCGCTCCAAGGCGCCGAGCGCGCGCGCCGGGCGGGCATTCCCGTGTTCACGATCGCGCTCGGCACTCCGAACGGCGTACTCGACCGCGGTTTTCGGGGCAGCCCGGGTGGAGGATTCGGCGGGGGCTTCGGACGGCTGATCCCGGTGCCGCCCGACCCGGTCACGC
>JBKOVL010000134.1:0-20688 GCA_046723895.1 Actinomycetota bacterium
GTCAGGCAGAGCTTGTCGCCGAACTGCTCATAGGCCCAGACGAGGAGGTCCTCGGCGGAGATCGTCTCAGGCGGGAGCTGCAGGGCGGGCGTTGCCAAGCTTCTACACGCTCCCATCGGAGGTGTCGGCGCCTACTGACGAGGAGGCCCGCGGGGGAACCAGGGGTTCCCCCGCCAGAAGAACCTCCTTCAACGTGTCGCCGCGCAGGCCGAGGCGGAGGGTCTCCAGCGGGATGACCTCCTCGGGCGGGATGTTCCCGAGGTTGACCCCAGGGCCGAAATGCTTGACGAACCAGGCCTGGCTCGCCTTCGTCGGCGCTTCCCAGACGAGGTCGTCGACGTCGAGCTCGTGCGCGATCTCCTCGATCAGGCCGGTGCGCATGTCGCCGTCCTTGCGGAAGATGCCGGCGCTGCCGGTCTCGCGCGCTTCCGTGATCACCTTCCACGCCCCCGCTTCCTTCTCCTCCTTCAACCACTGCACCCACTGATAGGGCGCGAACACGACGTCCGAGTCCTTCGAGCCGACCTCGGAGAGGACGGTGAAGTCGCGCGCGAAGTCGGCGATCAGCTGGAGCTTCCGCTCGCGCGGGATGTCGATCGTGCCGTCGGAGATCTCCACGTGCGTGAGGCCGAGTTCGGTGAGCCAGCGCTTGTACTCGTCGATCGCGTCCTTGGCGTAGACGACCTCGAAGAAGGTGCCGCCGATCACGACCGGCTTCTCCTTCAGCACCTCGAGCTTGCGCTCGAGGTTGCCCGTTATGTACGACGTGCCCCAGCCGAGCTTGACGATGTCGATGTAGTCGCCGGCGCTCTCGAGCACGTCTTCCCACGCACGCGAGCCGAGGCCCTTGTCGAGCACGTGGGTGAGCCCGCCGTCGCGCTTCAGGCCGAGGTCGAAGTTAGAGGCGGGCATAGAGCTCCTTCAGCTTCTCCTGCGCCTTGGCCTGGACGTCGTGGTAGAGCGAGTTGCCGTGCGCGTCGATCCCGACCGTGAGCGGGCCGAAGTCCTTGACGCGGAACTTCCAGAGGCACTCGGGCATCAGCTCCTCCCAGGCGACCTCCTCGATCTCCTCGATCTGGGTCGTCTCGAGCGCGGCCGCGCC
Source organism: Actinomycetota bacterium (assembly GCA_046723895.1). Classification (GTDB taxonomy): domain Bacteria; phylum Actinomycetota; class Thermoleophilia; order Gaiellales; family Gaiellaceae; genus DATBLE01. The sequence goes on from JBKOVL010000134.1 coordinate 1,103, forward strand.
GCCGACGATCGCGAAGTAGACCATCCCGTGCTTGCGCATCGGCTCGATCGCCTCGTCTGGGAAGCCGCCCTTCCCGCAGATCGCGCGGACGCCGTACTGCGCGCCGAGCGGCTCGGTGAAGCGCACCATGCGCGCGGAGGTCGTCGTCCCGATGCAGAGCTTCTCGTACCGGCCCGGCCCGACCTTGCGGACGTTCGGCGCGGTGTGAAGCAGGAAGGCGCCGCGGAGGTCCATCGGGGGCTCGACGCCCTGGTCGAAGATCCGGATCTGTGTCCGGTCGCGGATCCCGATGACGTGGCCCTGGACGATCACCTCGTCGCCGGCGCGGAGCTCGAGGATCTCCTCCGGGTCGCTGACCGGGAAGCTGACTTCGTGCGTGGCCATCTAGGCCTCGTCCCTCCGAGCTTTTGCACAACCAGTGCCTGGCACCGGCGGTGTGGCGACAGCGTGACTTTTCATCCACAGGCTCAGGGTCACGCCTCCCGGTCGAACTCGACCGTGCCGTCTGCGGCGACGTGCGCGGTTGCACGGCGGGCAGCCCAGCACTGGTAGTTGACCGCCACCGGGTTGAGAGTCATGTGCGTGTCGGCGTGCTCGATGTGGCAGTTGAGGACGGTGACGTCGCCGCCGAGGCCCATCGGCCCGACGCCGGTCTCGTTCAGCAGCTCGAAGAGCTCCTCCTCGAGCTGCGCCACGACCGGATCGGGGTTGCGCGTGCCGATCGGCCGGGCGATCGCCTCCTTCGCGAGGTACATCGCGTAGTCGGCACTGCCGCCGATCCCGACGCCGACGATTCCGGGCGGGCATGGTTTTCCACCTGCGCCGACGATCGACTCGAGGACGAACTGCTTGATCCCCTTCACGCCGTCGGCAGGGACGCACATCTTCAGAAAGCTCATGTTCTCGGAGCCCGAGCCCTTTGGCACGCACTTGACGTCCAGGCCGTCCCAGTCCTGGACGAACTCCCAGTGGACGATCGGGAGCCTGTGCCCGGTGTTCGGGCCGGTGTTCTCGCGCGTGATCGTGTGCACCGCGTTCGAGCGCAGCGGATGCTCGATCGTCGCCCGTTCGGTGCCGGCCTTCAGCGCCGCGTAGATCCGCGCCGGGTGGAGCGGAAAGTGCTCGCCGACCCGGCAGGTGTAGACAGCGATGCCCGTGTCCTGGCAGACGAGATTACGCTCCGAGTCGGCGACCTGGACGTTCTTCAAGATCGTCTGCAGCACGCGCTGCCCGGGCACCGAGGTCTCGCGGCCCGCCGCGTCGGCCAGCGCCTCGCGCAGGTCCTGCGGGATGTCCTTCAGGGCCCAGACGTAGAGGTGGGCGGCCGCGTCCTCGACGGCGCCGTAGAGATCCGTGTCGAGCAGTTCCCGCTCCGGCGTCGGCAAAGCCGACACCTCCGCTCTCTGGTCGCCTCCGTCAAGCCTACGGCTCATGTGCTCATCTCGCCCTTTCCGCCGCGGCCGTCCCAGCGCGCCGACCGAAGACGCAGCACTCGAGCAGCGAGTTCCCCATCATCCGGTTGCGCCCGTGCGTCCCGCCTGCAATCTCGCCGCAGGCGAACAGGCCGTCGAGGGTCGTCTCGCCTTCGCCGTCGATGACGAGACCGCCGTTCTGGTAGTGGAGGACAGGGTACGTATAGATCGGCTCGGCCAGGGGGTCGATTCCCGCCGCCCGGTAGCGCCGCAGCATGTACGGCAGCGAGACCTGCGCGTCGGCCTCAGGGATCCTCGTCGTGTCGAGCAGGACGGCGGGCCGCCCGTCCGGGGTCTGCACGCCCTTCCCCTTGTCGACCTCCTCGAAGATCGCCTGGGAGACCGCGTCGCGCGGCCCGAGCGAGTCTGTGAACTCCTCGCCCCCGGCGTTCAGGAGCACGGCGCCGTAGGCGCGCGTCGTCTCGGGGATCGAGTAGCCCTGCATGTTCGGCGGCCAGGCGCCGCCGTTCGGGTGGTACTGGAGCGCGTCCAAATCGCGCGCCTCCGCGCCGAGCGCCAACGCCATTTGGGTGACCTCGCCCGTCGCGCCGGGGTGGTTCGTGGAGAGCTCGCCGCGCTCCTCCGCCTCGCGGTAGCAGCGCCCCCCGGCCGCGAGCACGACCGTGCCGGCCTCGATCTCCTCCTCACCGCAGTGTGCGCGCCAGCCGTTCTCGCCGCGCTCGAGGCTCGTCAGCGGGCTCTTCGAAAACGACGTGCCGCCGCTTCCCGCCCACGTCTGACGGAGCGCCGTCGTGATCGCGTGCCCCGTGCGGTCGCCGACCTGGAGCAACCGCTTGCGGGACGCACCGCCGCATTTCGCTATCCGATAGCCGCCGTTTTCCCGCGTGAACTCGACACCGAGCTCCTCGAGCCAGTGGATCGCGGACCGCGCGTCGCCGGTGAGCACCTCGACGAGCCGCATGTCGGCGGTCTCGTGGCTGGAGCGCCAGATGTCGTCGGCGTGGACCTCGGGCGAATCGTCCTCGGCGAAGGAGGCCTGGATCCCACCTTGCGCCTTCGCCGAGTTGCAGGACTGGAGCGAGCCCTTCGTCGCGAGCGCGACCCGGGCGCCTGCCCGCTCGGCCGACACGGCCGCAGCGAGCCCGGAGGCCCCACTCCCGATCACGAGCACGTCGAAAGCGCGCCTCTCGGCCATCGGCGAAGAATACCAGGAAGGCTAATGCGACGAATTAGCTAACGAAATAGATCGTGGCCGCCAGCCCGGCGCAGAAGCAGTAGATCGCGAACGGCGTCAGCCTGTTCGTGTGGAAGAACCGCATCAGGAACCGCACGGCGAGATAGGCCGTCACCGCCGAGCAGATCGCACCGACGAGTGTCTGGCCGCGAACGCCCTCTCCGGTCGAGCCCAGCAGATCCGGCAGCTTGAGCACTGCGGCCGCAGCGATGATCGGGGTCGCGAGCAGGAACGCGAACCGGGCCGCGTCCACGTTCGTCAGCCCGACGAGCAGGCCCCCACCCATGGTCGCACCGGAACGCGAGAAACCCGGGATCAGCGCAAGCGACTGCGCGGCGCCGATCGCACCGGCCTCCTTCCAACCTACCCGCTCGGCGATGCGGACATCGGCGTCGCCCGCCTCGTCGGCCGGAGCGCGGCGGCGGAGGAGCTCCGCTCCGTAGAGCATCAGCCCGTTCAGCATCAGGAAGATCGAGGCCGAGGTCGCCGAGGTGAACACCGACCTGAGCTTGTGCTCGAGCGTCAGCCCGAGGATCCCGGCGGGGATCGTGCCGACGATCAGGAGCCAGGCGAGCCGCGCGTCCGCGTCGGCGATCTCGCGGTCGCGCAGGCTGCGTCCGAGGCCTTTCACGATCCGTACCCAGTCCCGCCAGAAGAACCCGAGCAGTACGAGCGCGGTCGCGAAATGCGTGCCGACGAGGAAGGTGAGGAAGAAGTTGCTGTTCGCCTTGATGTCCCAGCCGAGGAGCTCCGCGACGATCACGCTGTGGCCGAGGCTCGAGATCGGGAAGAGCTCGGAGACGCCCTGGAGCAGGCCGAGCACGATCGCTTGCCAGTAAGAGATCAAGCGGGGGTCTTGGTGGTCTTCTTCTTCGGCGCGCTCTGGAACCACGCGAACGCGAGGCACGCCAGGCCGACCAGGAACGCCGCGATCCCGTGCTTCGTGTGGTGGTGACCGGAGCCGTTCTCGTGCCCGGGGAAGAAGCTGGGCAGCGACTTGGCGGGCTCGGCCCAGTAGATCACCGCAACGACGATCAGCGCCACACCGACCACCACTGCGGCGACTGTCAGCAAACGACTCTTCGGCATCGACTCCTCCTCGTAGGCCCGCCGCGCGAGAACCCTAGCGACGCCGCCTACCAGATGGAGCGGTACAGCTCCGCGATCTCTTCAGCACTCGCCGGCCGCGGATTGGCGAGCGCGCCCGGACGAGCGGCGGCCGCCGCGGCGATCTCGTCGAGCTCCTCCTCGGGAACGCCGAGGTCGCGGAGCCGCTCGAAGCCGGCGAGCCGCGCCAGCTCCTCGGCCCGCTCGACCGGGACGGCCGTCATCGCCCACGGGGCGACCGGGGCGTTGAACCGCATCGCCGGCGGCAGGCAGAGCGCGTTCACGGCGCCGTGCGGGATGCCGAAGCGCCCGCCGACCGCCTGCGCCATTGCGTGCGCGAGGTAAAGGCCGCGCTCGGCAAGCGCCTGGCCGGCGTCGCTCGCCCCCTCGAGGAGCCGCCGGCGAGCCTTCAGGTCACGGCCCTCCTCGAGCACTCGGGGCAGCCACTCGTCGATCGTCGCCGCGCCGCGGTGGGCGACCTCGAGCTCACCGGGGTAGAGCGCCTCGACGCAGTGCGCGAGCGCGTTGAGCGCCGTGCCGCCGCTGACGTCCCGCGGCAGGTCGAGCGTCAACTCGGGCTCGTAGACGATCGCGGCGAGGCGCGCACCGGAGCCGCCGCCGACTTGGCGGCGGTCGGGCTTGCGCAGGCCGAAGAAGCCCGTCCACTCGGCGCCGGAGTAGGTGGTCGGAACCGAGACGAGCGGCAGGCTGGACGCCGCCGACGCGGCCTTCGCGGTGTCGATCGCGCTGCCCCCGCCGACGGCGAGGATCCCGTCCACCTCAGGCGGAACGACGATCCGGTCAGAGGGGATTTCCGTCCAGTGTGCCGCGGCTGGGATCGCCAGGCTCTCCCACCGCCGGCTCGCCACGAGCAGGGTGCTCTCGATGCCGACGTCGTCGAGCACGCCGGGCAGCTCCTCGAGGCCCCAGCGGACGATCACCGTGTCAGCTCCTCGCGCGCGAAGGCGACGAAGGCCTGCGCCGCCGCGCTGCCGGCGCGGCCGGCGGCGCGGGCGATCCAGATCTCCCGCGCGAGATCGAGACCGCGGACGCGGGCCTCGGCCAGGGTCCCCGCCGCGAGATCGGACTCGACTGCCCGACGCGAGATGAACGACACTCCGTAGCCCGCCTGCACTGCGCTCCGCACCGACTCCTGCAGCCCGAGCTCGAGCGGCACCTCGAGGTCACGGAGCCTGCGCCCGCCCTTGCGCAGCTCGTCCTCGAGCATCTGGCGGACGCCGGCGCCCTGCTGCATCAGGATCATTGGGCCCTTGGCGAGCTCGTCGAGCTCCACCGACCGCCCTGCGAACGGGTGCGCAGGCGGGCAGACGAGGATCACCTGGTCGCGGAAGAAGGGCTCGAATGCGACCGAGCGGTGTCGTCGCGCCGCACCGACGATCCCGAGCTCGAGCCGGCGATCGGCGACGAGCTCGACGACCGACTGCGTATCGGAGACCGAGAGCTCGACGCGCACCTCCGGGTTGCCGCGCTGGAACTCGCAGAGGAGGAGCGGGAGGACGATCGCCGCCGGCCCGGTCGAGGCGCCGATCTCGAGTGTGCCCCCGAGCGGGCCTTCGGGCCTGCCGAGCTCCTCGAGCAGCTGCTCCTCGAGAGCGAGCAACCGCTGTGCGCCTCGGTAGAGCCGGAGCCCGGCCTCGGTCGGCTCGACGCGGCGGCCCGATCGGTCGAGCAGCTGCGTGCCGAGCCGCTGCTCGAGCGCGCGCACCTGCTGGCTGACCGCGGGCTGTGTCACGCGGAGCCGCGACGCGGCGTCGGAGAAGCTGCGCCGCTCGACAACCTCGCAAAACGCTGCAAGCTGGCGCGTATCCATAAGCAAAGCTTATCCAGCTAGAGTTGGCTCCCGTGCGCGTCTGGGTCGACCTGACGAACTCGCCGCACGTGCTCGTCTTCCGGCCGCTGATCGGGCTGCTCCGCGACCGCGGGCACGAGGTCGAGGTGACCGCCCGCGAGTACGCACAGACGCTGCAGCTGCTCGAGCTGCACGGGATCGACGCGATACCGATCGGGCGGCACGGCGGAGGCTCGGCGCTCGGCAAGGCGCTCGGCGAGGCCGGCCGGCTCCCCGCGCTGAGGCGGTGGGCGAAGCCCCGCCGCTTCGACCTCGCCCTCGCGCACGGCTCGCACGACCTGACGCTGACGGCACGCTCGCTCGGGATCCCGAGCACGACGACCTTCGACTACGAGTTCGCCTGGCTGCAGCACCAGCTCGGCTGCCGCGCCGCGACTCGGGTCGTCGTGCCGGAGACGATCCCCACCGAGCGGCTCACCGTGTACGGGGCCCGGAAGAAGCTCCGCCGCTACCCCGGGCTGAAGGAGGAGTACTACCTCGCGGACTTCGAACCCGACCCGACGGTTCCGGGCGCCCTGGGCGTCGATCCGGCGCGCCGCCTCGTCGTCGCCCGTACCCCGCCCGACGTCTCGCTCTACCACCGGCACGGCAACCCGCTCTTCGGCTCGGTGCTCGAGCGGCTCGGCCGCGCCGAACGCGCGCACGTCGTGGTGCTGCCGCGCACCGATGAGCAGCGCGCGCGGATCCGCGGTCTCGGCCTGCCCTCGCTCCTCGTCCCGGACCGCGCGGTCGACGCGCAGAGTCTGATCGCCGCCGCCGATGCCGTCGTCTCCGCGGGCGGGACGATGAACCGCGAGGCGGTCGCGCTCGGCACACCGGTGTACACGACGTTCTCGGGCCGACTCGGCGCGGTCGACGAGCAGCTGATCCGCGACGGCCGCCTCGTCCAGCTCCACGACCCGACACAGCTCGACCTCGACGCGCTGCAGCCGCGCGCGCAGCGCCTACGACGCGACCCGAACCTCCTGCTCGACCTGCTGGTGGGCGAGCGCGGCCAGTAGCTCCTCGCCGTAGCGATCGAGCTTCGCGGCCCCGACGCCCGGAACGGCGGCGAGCTCCGCGAGGCTCCGCGGGCGTCGGCCCGCAATCTCCTCCAGCGTCGAGTTGTGGAAGACGAGATAGGCGGGCACGTCGTCTCGGCGGGCGCGTTCGAGCCGCCACGCCTTCAGGGCCTCGAAGATCCTCCGGGCCGCCGTAGGCGGCCCGGGACTTGGCGGCCGGGCGTCGCCGGCTTTGCCGGCGACCCTTCCAGCCATCGTCGGCTCGGCGCCCGCGCACTCGGGCGTCAGCTCGGCGAGGAACCGGCTCGGCCTGCCGACCCAGGTGATCGCGAGCCCGCGTTTCGCGCGCGTCATCCCGACGTAGAAGAGGCGGCGCTCCTCCTCGATCTCGACAGGGGTCCGGGCGAGCTTCGTCGGCAGCTCCTTCTCCTCGAGCCGCGGCAGGAGGACGAGCTCGAACTCGAGCCCCTTCGCGCCGTGGTAGGTGAGCAGGTGCACACCCTTTCGTGAGCGGCCGTCGTTTCCGAAGCGCCGCTCCAGCTCGGCCCGAAAGTCGGAGCCTGTGCCGCCGATCTCCTCGGCCAGGCGAACAAGGCGGGCGAGGTCTCGCTGCCGTGTCTCCTCCCGCTCGCCGAGCCTCTCCTCGAGCCGTTGCGGCAGCCAGCCGAGGTCGAGCGCAATCGCACGCACCTGCATCGCGGGAGCCGAAGGATCGAGAATCTTCAGCACGCGACGCGTCGCGTCACGCGTGAGCAGCGCGGCGCCCTGGTGCGCGATGCCTGCGTCCGCGAGCACAGCCTCGAAGTCGGCCAGCCGCGCGTGCGTCCGGGCGAGGACGGCGATCTCCTCGAGCGGACACCCGGCGCCGCGGATCCGCTCGACAACGAACGCCGCTTCCGCCATGGGGGTTGCGAACGGGCGCACCTCCGGCTCACGCCCTCCCGGCCGCACGGGACGCAGCACCTTCTCCGCCCCGCCGAGCTTCGGCACGAGGCGGTTCGCGAGCCCGAGCACCTCGGGGCTCGAGCGGTAGTTGGTCTCGAGCCGGATCACCGCCGCGCGCGGGAAGCGCTCCGACACGCCGAGCAGGTACTCGGGCGTAGCACCCGTGAAGCCGTAGATCGACTGGTAGTCGTCGCCGACGACGCAAAGGTCGTCGCGCGCGCCCAGCCAGGCGTCGAGGAGCGTCTGCTGGAGCAGGTTGACGTCCTGGTACTCGTCGACGGTGAAGGCGTGGTACCGCTCGCGGAACTCCGCCGCGACGTGGTCGTGCTCGAAGAGGTCGATCGTCCGCTCGAGCAGGTCCTCGAAGTCCATCAGCCCCTGCTCGCGCTTCAGGAGCTCGTAACGCTCGTACACACGCTTCATCACGTCGCCGGGCACGGGGGGTGAGCGGCCGTCGAGCGAGTCGAGATAGCGCCACGGCGGGACGCGGCGGTTGCGGGCCCACTCGATCTCCGTCGCGAAGTCGCCGGCGGCGCGGAACTTGAAGGGCGGCGGCAGCGTGCGGACAAGGTTGTAGACGAGGAGGGCCTTCGAGGCCAGGATCTTCCCGACCGCGGTCGGGCGGAAGTAGCGGAGCTGGGAAAGCGCCGCCGAGTGGAAGGTGCTCGCCCGCACCCCGGTCACGCCTAGCGTCTCGAGCCGCCCTCGCATCTCGCCGGCGGCCCGGTCCGTGAACGTCACCGCGAGGATCTGCGACGGCGCGAACGCGCCCGAGTCGACCTGGTTCGCGATCCGGTGTGTGATCGTCGTCGTCTTGCCCGACCCGGCGCCGGCGAGGATACAGACCGGTCCGCGGACAGCCTCGACCGCCCGCCGCTGCTCGGCGTTCAGCTCCATACGGCCATGCTAGGGAGGCGGTCCGCCGGCGTCTGTGCCGGAACTGTGTCAGTCGCCGATCTGCAGGAAGACCCGCCCGGCGCCGGCGACGACGTCCCGCGGCGCGCGCGTGAGGCGCAGCGTCTTCGTCACCTCGTTCCTCCTGGGATCGATCCTGATCACCTTCTTGCTGCGGGCGCTGAGGACCCAGACGTAACCCGATCCCGTGGCGATCGCCGAAGGCTGGTCGTTCAGCCCGATCGTCTCGACGTTCGTGCCGGCGATCTCGACTCGTGTGACCGAGCCGTTTTCGGCGTTCGCCGTCCACGCCGCGCCAAAGCCGATCGCGGCGCCGATCGGGCCCGTGCCGACGATGACCTCTCGCACGACGCGTCTCGACCCGGGCGAGGTTCCGGCCGCCGTCGCAACCAGCCTGTTCCGCTCCCGGTCGACCGTCCAGACGAGGCCGCTGCTCCGGGCCACCGGCGGATGGGGCGGCAGCTTGCCGCCCGGAACGTCCCGAACCGTCTCCAGCGTTCCCGCGTCGAGCACGAGCAGCGAGTTCGGCTGGACGACTCGTGCCTTGCCCCTGATCACAAACCGGAGGTCGAGCGCAGTCGCCAGGCCTCCGAGCAGAAAGACGACGACGATGCCGAGCAGCACGCGCCCACGCGTCAGCCGCGTGGGCTGCCGCGGGATCCCGTTACCCGACGCGATCTTGGACGGAAGCCGCGCCAACGCGCCGGGGCGCCTTCATCATCGCGCCGAGCGTAGACACAAGCTCCAGCGTCTCGCCCTCGGCGACGAGGCGCTCGAGCTCGGCAAGCTCCTCCGCGAGCCACGCGGCGTCGATCGCCGGGCGCGTCAGTGCCAGGATCTTCGGCTGCGACGTAGCGCGGACGGACTCGCCGTCGCCCCAGAGCTCCTCGTGCAGCTTCTCGCCCGGCCGGACGCCGACGAACTCGATCGCGACGTCGCGGTCCGGCTCCTTGCCGGAGAGGCGGATCATGTTACGGGCGAGCTCGACGATCGAGACCGGCTCGCCCATGTCGAGCACGAACACCTGGCCGGAGCGGCCGATCGACCCGGCCTGGACGATCAGGGACACCGCCTCCGGGATCGTCATGAAGAACCGTGTCATCTCCGGATGCGTGACCGTCACCGGGCCGCCGCGCGCGATCTGACGGCGGAAGATCGAGATCACGCTGCCGGAGGAACCGAGCACGTTTCCGAAGCGCACCGCGACGAAGCGCGTCGAGATGTCCTCTCGCGCGCCGTAGGCCTCGACGATCCACTCGCACAGCGCCTTCGACTGCCCCATCACCGTCTTCGGGTTGACCGCCTTGTCGGTCGAGACCAGCACGAAGCGCTGGGCGCCGAACTCGATCGCAACCTCGGCGATCACCCGGGTCGCGAGCGTGTTGTTGCGGACGGACTCGAGTGGGTTCGCCTCCATCAGCGGCACGTGCTTGTAAGCGGCGGCGTGGAAGACGACCCCAGGCGTGTACCGCTCGAAGACGTGTCGCATCTTCGGCCTGTTCCCGACGTCGGCGAGGACCGGGACGCTCGCCGCGAAGCCGCGCTCGGAGACAAGCTCGCGCTCGATCTCGAAGAGCGCCGTCTCCCCCTGGTCGACGAGGATCAGCCGCTTGCAGCCGATGCGGGCGATCTGCCGGCAGAGCTCGGCGCCGATCGAGCCGCCGGCGCCCGTGACGAGGACGGTCGCGTCGGCGACGTACGAGGCGACCGCCTGGAGGTCGACCTCGACGGCCTCGCGGCCGAGGACGTCCTCGACCTGCACCGGTCGGATCTGTACGGCGAGGTCGACGTCACCCGAGATCAACTCGTAGATCCCGGGGAGCGTCTTCACCGGCACGCCGACCTCGCGCGTGATGTCGACGATCCGCTGGCGCACGTCGCCCGAGGCGGACGGGATCGCGATCAGCACCTCGTCCGGGCGATTCTCGGAGAGGAGCCGCGACAGGTCGTCGGTCGTCCCCAGCACCCGCACGTTGTGGATGCGCAGGTTCTTCTTGCGTGGGTCGTCGTCGACGAGGCCGATCGGCGTGTAGCCGAGTGACGGGCTCTTCAGCAGCTCCTTGATGATCAGCTGTGCGGCGTCTCCGGCGCCGACGACGAGCACTTCCCTGCCGCGCGCGACGAGGCCGCGGGCCGAGGGCCGCTCCATCAGCGTGCGCGCGAGCATGCGTGCGCCGGCGACGAAGGCAAGCAGGAGCAGCCAGTCCATGATCGCCACCGACCGCGGCAGGCGCACCTGTTGCACGGGGTTCACGAAGTAGACGACGACGCTCGAGACGAGGCACGCGACGGTGACGCCCCGCGCCGCACCCCACATGTCGCGCGTCGAGACGTAGCGCCACCAGCGGTTGTAGAAACCGAAGAGGACGAAGACCGTGAGCTGGATGAGGAGGACGATCCAGATCGTCCGCGTGAACATCGTGTGGTAGTAGGGCGGGATCTTCGGGTCGAAGCGGAGCCGGAACGCGAGGTACCAGGCGGCCGCGACGAGGGCTCCGTCGACCACCAGCTGCCAGACGCGGTGCCTGGTGATCGGCAGCGAGATCACATCGCGCTCCGCGCCGGCGCCGCCCGGCGGACGACCGAGACGATCCGCTCCTGCGTGTCGGCGTCGATCCCGGCCCACATCGGCAGCGCGAGGTTCTCGCGCGCGGCACGCTCGGTCTCCGGCAGCGACCCCTGCCCCCAGCCGAGGAACCGCATCGCCGGCTGCAGGTGCATCGGGGTCACGTAGTAGGACGCGCAGGAGATCTCGGCAGCGGCGAGCGCGGCGGCGAGCCGGTCGCGCTCCTGGGTACGGACGACGTACATGTGGTAGACGTGCCGGCCGTCGTCGGCCGGCAGTTCGCATATCTCCCCCAGACCGAGCTCGGTGTAACGTGCGGCCGCCTCCCGGCGGGCCTGGTTCCAGCCGGCGAGCTGCGGCAGGAAGAGGCGGAGCGCCGCGGCCTGCACCTCGTCGAGGCGCGAGTTGTATCCTACGAGCGCGAAGTCGACCTTGTCGCGCGAGCCGTGGAAGCGGAGCAGCCGGATGCGACCGGCGAGCTGCTCGTCGGTCGCGGCGACGAGCCCGCCGTCGCCGAGGGCGAACAGGTTCTTCGTCGGGAAGAAGCTGAACGTCGAGGCGACGCCGACGGTCGCGACGACCTCTGCGCCGAACGCCTGGGCGGCGTCCTCGACGAGCGGTACGCCGAGCGCCGCGAGCTCGGCGAGCGGCGCCGGGCGGCCGAAGAGGTGGACGGGCATGATTGCTTTCGTCCTCGGCGTGATCCGCGCGGCGACGTCCTCCGGGTCGAGGTTCATCGTCGCCGGATCGATGTCCGCGAAGACGGGCGTTGCTCCGCGGCGGACGATCGACTCGGGCGTCGCGTAGAACGTGAACGACGGGCAGATCACCTCGTCCCCCGGCCCGATGCCCATCGCGTCGAGCACGAGCACGAGTGCGTCGGTGCCGTTCGCGACGCCGATCGTCGCCGGGACGCCGAGGTAGGCGGCGGCCTCCTCCTCGAAGGCGGAGACGTTCGGGCCGAGGATGAAGCGACCGGACTCGAGGACGTCGGCGATGCGATCCTTGAGCGCAGGGATCAGCGGCGCGTACTGCGCCTTGACGTCAACGAGCGGGATCATCGGCACCGCGGGCGGATCTCCCCCAGAGTAGGCGGAACAGCAGCCACGCCGCGGCGAGCGCGACCACGGCGATCACAGCGTAATCGACCCAACGGAAATCCTCGTGTACCCGGCGGTAGCCGGTTCCGACACCCCAGCCTGCACCCGCCCACGCGAAGCACCAGATCGCCGATCCGGCGAGCGTCAGAACGGTATAGCGGCGGAGCGGCGCGCGGAAGACGCCGGCCGGAATGGAGATGAAGGAACGGACGACCGGCGTCACGCGACCGAAGAAGACGGCCCAATCGCCGCGCCGGTCGAACCACGCTTCGGCCCGGTCGAGACGGTCGGGCGAGAGATGGAACCAGCGGCCGTGTTGCTCGAGGAGCGGCCGCCCACCGTAGGCACCAATGCCCCAGCCGATCAGCGAGCCGAGGAGATAGCCGATCGTGCCCGCCAGCGCGACGGCGACGAATCCCCAGACCGGCGTGTCGATCTCCGTGCCGAAGAGAACGACGTGTCCGCTTCCCACCGCCCCGGCCGCCAGCGCGCCGCCGTAGATCATCACGAGCTCGCTGGCCGCGGGGAACACGGCGTCGACGAGCATCAGCACGAACACCGCATAGAGCCCGTGGTTGCCGACGAAGGACGTGATGCTGTTCGTGATCGAGGCGAGTAGCACCGGCAGCCGAGATTACTTTCTCTTTCCGGCCTGCCGCGTCCGAAGCACGCACACTTGGTTTTTCCTCGCGCCCACTGGTTCCTCCAGGGACTGACCCGTTCGGGGTCAGTCCCTGAGCGCCAGGGCCGGCCGCTCGGCGCGGCGGTACTCGACCTCATAGCCCATCCGGCGGGGAATCTCGAGCAGCCGCTCGAGGTCGAGGTCGATGCGGGCGCCGGCCTTCTGCGTGACCTCGTCCTCGATGGGGAGGTCGAAGTCGTCGGCGCCGTAGTCGAGGGCGCGGAAGGCGTCTTCGTTCTGGGTCAGCACCGAGGTGCGGACGTGCTTGACGTTGTCGAGGAAGATCCGGCTGACCGCGATCCAGCGCCGGTACTCCTCGGCCGAGATCTCCGTGCCGCCGAGCGCCGTGCCGTAGGGCTTGTACGTCCAGCAGAGGAACGAGAAGAGACCGTCTGTCTCGTCCTGGAAGTCCCTCGTCCGCCGGAGGTGCTCGAGCCGCTCGTCCAGTGTCTCGTCGAAGCCGATCACCATCGTCGCCGTCGTCCGCATGCCGCTGTCCACGATCGCGCGCTGGGCCTCGAGGTAGTCCGCGACCGTGTACTTCCACTTGGCGTGCCGGCGTCGGAAGTCCTCGGTCAGGATCTCGCTGCCGCCGCCCGTCACCCAGTGCACCCCGGCGTCGCGCAGCCGCGCCGCCGCCTTTGCGTAGGAGAGCCCGGCGCGGTCGGCGAGGAACACGAACTCTGCGACCGTCAGCGCGTAGAACTCGACCTGCTCGCCGTAGTGCTCGCGCACGGCATGGAAGAGATCGCAGTAGTAGTCGAGCGGCAGCTTCGGGTTGAAGCCCCCGTTGAACCCGACGAGGTCGCCGCCGAGCTCGACGAGCTCGTCGATCTTCGCGAAGACGTCCTCCCGCGAGAGCACGTAGCCGCCGCTCTGGTTCGGCAGGACGTAGAACGCACAGTAGTCACACTGGGCAACGCAGACGTTCGTGTAGTTGATGATCCGCATCACCATGTAGGTCGCGTGATCGGGCCTGTGCCAGCGCGCCCGCACCTCCTGCGCGCGGCGCCGCAGCTCATCGTCGTCGCCCCGGAGCCAGAGCTCGCGGGCCTCGTCGACCGAGACGCGGCTCATGCCGGAACCGCCTCCTCGGCGGGCAGTACGTCCATGAACGAGCTGACGGAGAAGACGGCGTTTCCGGCCCCGGCCTTGCCGTACCCGGGCGGCGGCCGCAGGCCGTGCCGCTCGATCGCGTCGCGGTAGGCCTCGAGCAGCCGCACGTGGTACTCGAGCGGCGCACCCTCCGGGTTGTCACGACCCAGGGGCGTCGTCGGCTCGGGGCACCACGTCGTGAACCGCGGCGTGATCCCGCGCGACATGAAGAAGTCGAGCCCCTCGACGGTGCTCGCGATCGCCTCGTCCACCGTCGCGAACCCGAACGGCTTCGCCAGCTCGATTCCGGCGACGAAGTTCGGAATCACGCGCCGCGGCCCGAACACCTCGGCGGCATCGAGGATCCGCCGGTGCCACTCCTCCCGACCGACGTAGCGCTCCTTCCCGGGGCAGATGATCGAGAAGAGCCGCGCGTCCCAGACCTCGTAGTTCGGGTGGTAGATCGAGATGCCGTAGTCCTTGTACCGCTGGACGTCCGCGCGCGGCAGCGCCTGCGCGACCACCTTGCCGATCCAGCGGCGCGGGAAGCGCTCCTCGATCGCCTGCGCGTAGCGCCCGTAGAAGTCGGCCTCCTCGAGCCCGTCCACCTTCGAGGTCACGGACCCGCCGGTCAGCGTGTACGCGTGCGAGGCTAGCTCGACGTCGTGCGCGTTGATGATGGCTAAAGCCTCGAGCACGTCCTCGACCGGCTTGATCCCGGTGTAGGGACGCCCCGCCTTCCGGTGCTGCCGCCAGTTGTGGTTGATGTCGCAGAAGCCGCACTCCTCCTTGGCACCGAAGTACTGGCAGAGGCGCAGCACGGTGAGGTAGATCAGGTAGCCCCACTGGATCGTCGGGGCGGTCTCCATCACCGTCTTGCCGTTCGCGAGCGTGTGCCGGTAGTAGGCCGGCATCGGCGGGAGCTCGACGTCCGCGACCGCGTGCCCCTCGAGCGCCAGCCGCGGCCCCTCGACCCGGTAGGGCGACCCGGGGTTCACGCGCACCGAGACGATCGTCCGCCGCAGCGCATAAGGGCCCCCGGAGAGCGCGATCTCCTCCGGCGGCCGCCGCACCGCAGCCTCTCCGAGCTCCGCGAGCGGCTGCTGGTCGAACGAGAAGATGAAGTAGGACTTCGGCTTGACCGAGCCGTCGAGGTTGTCCGAGAGCGCGGACGGCGCGAACGCGATCCCCGTGCGGAGCAGGTCCTCCTTCAGCACCGCTTCGGGCGGCACGCTCGCAAACCGCTCGACCAGCGACTCGAGGAGCGCCGTGCGGCTCACGCGATCACCGCCTCGTGTACGAACCGCAGCTCCGGCACCTCGTCGAGCTCGCCCACGTCACGCGCCATCTCCAGGAAGGTGAAGAGGCCTGCGCGCTCGCGTGGCCCGAACCGGTAGCGCAGCTTCTCGAAGTACCGGGCGAGGAAGCCGGCCGGATAGCCGTAGCGCTCGCTCGCTTCGCGCGCGAGCTGCTCCGGCTCGGCGCGTGCGCGCCGGACCGAGGCGACGAGCGCTTCCTCGAGGTCGACGAGCCCGACCGGCGGGGGATCCGGCGCCGCCCAGACCGCGAACACCATCGGCAGCCCGGTGCGCTCCAGCCACAGGCGGCCGAGGTCGTAGTGCGGTGTCGGATCCTCGAACGCGCTCCTCAGCGCAGCATCGCCGATCAGGAGGTTGGCGTCCGCTTCCTCGCCGAGCGGAACGTGCTCGGCCTCCGGGATCAGCACCTTCGTCAGGACGACGGAGGTGGCGCTCTCAGGCGTGACCGCGACGCGGCGCACCTGCTCGAGGGGCCGCCTGGAGACGAGCTGGATCGAGTCGACCGCGCCCTCCGAGCCGACGCAGAGCCGCGGCAGCACCCGGAGTCGCTCGGCGTTCCGCGCCCACTCGATCGACGAGATCGGGGCGAGATCGAGCTCGCCGCCGACGAGACGTGTATTCAGGTCGGTCGGAACACCGCTCACCTCCTCGACCTCGGCGTCGAGCCGGTAGAAGACCGGTGCCATGTTCACGTAGGAGATGCGGCCGAGCCTCAGACGACTGCTCGGCGTCTCCTCACGGCCGGCGAGGCCGGCATCCGGAGACGCCTGACGCCCACCCTGCTGAGGTTTGCGCAGCATCAGGACTCCCGGTGGACGACGAGGTGGGTGAGGGTCTCCAGCTCTTCACGGTACAGCTGCCCGTCGAGGCACGCGCGTGCCTGTCGCGCCTGCTCGAGCGCGACGTCGCGGGCAGCGTCGATCGCTCCGGTCGCTGCGACGCGTACGAGCGCACCCTCGAGCGGACCGCCCGCGAGAGCCCGACGCACGACCGCGTCCTTGCGCGCCGCGAGGATCAGCGGGAGCGTCGGCGTCCCCTCCCGGAGGTCGACGCCCGCGACTTTTCCGGTCTCGATCGTGTCGCCCGAGCAGTCGAGGACGTCGTCGGTGATCTGGAACGCGATCCCGAGCGCGAGCCCGAAGGAACCGAGCCGAGGGCGGCCGGGTCCACCGCCGAGCAAGCAGGCGGCCTCGAAGAGCTTTCCGGTCTTCAGCGCGCAGCGTTCCAGGTACGCGTCGACCGTCGTCTCGGGGTCGTGGGACTGACGGCGCTGCATCGCCTCGCCACGGGCGAGGCAGAGCGCGGCGTCCGCGAGCAGTGCGACCGCGCGCGCGTCGCCGGTCGCGCACAGCTCCGCAAACGCGCGCGCGAAGAGGTAGTCGCCCGTCGCACGCGCCGCCTCGGGCCCGAACGCCGACCAGGCCGAGGCGCGCCCACGCCGGAACTCCGCGCCGTCGATCAGGTCGTCGTGGACGAGCGTCGCCATGTGGACGAGCTCGACCGCCGCCCCCGCGGCCACGGACGGGGCCTCGCCGGTCGGCGTGGCGAAGAAGACGAGCAGCGGCCGCAGCCGCTTGCCGCCGGCGTTCAGCGCATCGGCAGAGACGGCCGCGACGAGTCCCGGGTGCGTCCGGACGGTCCGCTCGAGCCGCTCCTCGAGCTCTTCGAGGTAGTCGTGGAGGCCTGGTGTCTCCTGGATCGCGGTGAGCGCGGTCACGACTTCGTCCCCGTGTGCAGCGCCACGATCCCGCCCGCGAACGTCCGGTACTCGACCGCGGCGAACCCCGCGCTCTCCAGGAGGTCGGCGAGCTCCTGCGGGCCGGGGAAGCGCCGGACGCTCGCCGGGAGGTAGGCGTAGGCAGCGCCGCCCTCGAGGAGCTTGCCGAGCAGGGGCACGATCCGGTCGAACCAGACGCGGTAGAACGGAGCCAGTAGCCCCGTGGGCGCCGTGATCTCGAGGATGCCGACCCGCCCGCCCGGGACGAGCACGCGCGCGAGCTCGGCGAGTCCGCGCGCGAGGTCGGCCACGTTCCGGACGCCGAACCCGACGGTCGCCGCCTCGAACGAACCGTCGGCGAACGGCAGCGCGAGCACGTCGCCTTCCATCCACGTCACCGCACTCGACTTGCGGCGTGCCCGCTCGAGCATCCGCGGCGAGAAGTCCAGCCCGGTCACCTCCGCGCCCACGCGCGCGCAGGCAACGGCGAGGTCGCCTGTGCCGCAGCACCCGTCGAGCACGCGGTCGCCCGGCCGGACGACCGCCTCGGCCGTCAGCCGCCGCCAGCGCAGGTCGAGGCCGGCCGTCATCACGCGGTTCATCAGGTCGTAGACCGGCGCGATCCGGTCGAACATCGTCCGCACCTCGCTCGCCGGAAGCGTGCCTGCCGCCATCGCTACTCCGTCCCCCAGCGTTTGATCAGCGCATTCTCGAGCCCGAGCTGATCGAGCGCACGGGCGGCGATGAAGTCGATCAGGTCGTCGACGGTCTCGGCGCCGTGGTAGAAGCCCGGCGCGAGGAAGAGGACCGTCGCCCCGGCGCGACGCACAGTGAGCATGTTCTCGAGATGGATCGTCGAGAGCGGCGTCTCCCGCGGCATCAGGACGAGCTTCCGACCCTCCTTCAGCGCGACCGAGGCAGCCCTGTGGATCAGGTTCGACATCGCCCCGGAGGCGATCGTGCCCAGCGTCCCCATCGAGCACGGGCAGATCACGTAGCCGTCGACCCTCGCCGAGCCGCTCGCATACGGAGCGCGCCAGTCCTGCGGGTCGTAGACCGTCACCTCGCCGCGGGCGTGCTCGGTGAACCGCATGAGCGTCTCGTCGCGCGAGAGGCGGGCGTCGCCGTAGAGCTCCGTCGCGATCACCTCGAGCCCGGCGGCCGACGCGCAGACGCCGACTTCACAGTCGGCTTCGGTCAACGCTTCGAGGAGTCGAGCCGAGTACGGCGCGCCGGACGCCCCGGTTATGCCGAGAAAGACGCGCATCGCGCCATTCTGCTCACTTCGGGCCCTTGGAGGCCTCGAGGAAGATCGCGAGCCTGCGGAGGTCCGGGTCGCCGAGCGACGTGAACGAGGGCATCGGCGAACCGGGCGTCACGCACGACGGGCACTTGAGGTGTGCGATCTGGAACTGGATCCCGCGGCCCTTTGCGCCCTCCTTGCTCAGATCGGGCGCACCGAGGTTGGACGAGCCGGTACCGAGGTAGGTGTGACACGTCAGGCACCCCGATTCCGCGAAGAGGTTTGCTCCCGGAATCGCGGACGGCGGCAGGTTGTTCTTCTTGACCCACTGCGGCACCGCCGCCTTCGTCTCGCTCGCAAGCGACTCCTTCGCGACCGCGCCCTTGTACGTCAACGTCCCCATCGCGATCACGGTCAGGATCGTGATCACGACCGCGACCGGGCGCCGTGAGAGCCGCCGCTCGCGCCGCGTGTCCACGAACGGGAGCGCGAGCATCAGGATGATGATGAGCGTCGGGATCCCGACCGTTCCGAGGATCACCGAGTCCGGCCACTTGAAGATCCGCAGCAGGTAGAAGAGGAAGTAGAAGTACCAGTCGGGCCGCGGCACGAAGCTCGTCGTGCCCGGGTCGGCCTTGTCGGAGTACAGCGGCCCGAGCCAGCCGGCGCCGGTGCCCGTGTGGTCGCCGGGCGTGGTCCACTTCCAGACCACCGCGAGCCCGACGATCACGAGCACGACGACGAGGCTCATCACGGTGTCGTGGAAGATCGCGTAGGGGTAGAACGGCTTCCCCCGTTTCTGGACGTCCTGCTTGTAGCGCGCGTACTCGGCTCGCCGCGCCTGCAGGCTCGGGCTCGGATTCTTGATCGTCACGGCGTCGGGCGTCCTCGCATCGTCGGCGTGACGAGCCCCGCGCGCGCCGGAGGAGACGGCTCCGGAACGATGTACTCGCTACCCGCGGCCTCCTTCGACCACGGCGGCGAGCTGACCCCGAGCCTGACCACGAGGTACAGGTGCAGCCCGATCAGCGCGAAGATCGCGCCCGGCGCAATCAGCATGTGGAACGAGTAGAACCGTGCGAGCGTGTCGCCCCCGATCGCCGGCCCGCCCTGGAGGACCTGGGCGAGGATCGTCCCGACGAACGGCCCGTTCGCGGTGATGTTCATCCCGACCACGGTCGCCCAGTACGCCGTCTGGTCGTAGGGGAGCAGGTAGCCGGTGAAGCCCTCGAACATCCCGAGGATCAGCAGGAACACGCCGACGATCCAGTTCAGCTCGCGGGGGTACTTGTAGGCGCCGTACAGGAAGACCCGCGCCATGTGGAAGAAGAGCAGGATGATGAAGACGCTCGCGCCCCA
>JBKOVL010000146.1:0-5038 GCA_046723895.1 Actinomycetota bacterium
CCAGAGTCCTGCGAGCCCAGCGTAGACCGTGAATCGGGTCACGCCCATGACGTGATCGTGGTACCAGAGCAGGGCGGCGCGCTGGTCCATCGGGTAGTAGCTGACCGCGTTCTGGCCGGGCGCGAAGACGTTCTCCGCCCACCCGTCATACGGCGCCGGTGTCAGCCCGCCGTGCAGGTGAACTACCGTGAAGCCCGGAAGCGCGGCGGCGTCCGGGTCGGGAGCGCCGCCGCTCAGGCCCGGCAGGCACTGCACCGGAACACGCCGGCGCCGGTCTCGCCGGGCGTGCGCGTGACGAGGACGGGCAGCGTCCCCTCGAGCTCGTTGATCCACTCGACCCAGACCGGCCGGCCGCGTTCGGCTTCGATCGTCGGGCCCGGGATGCTCCCGTCGAAGCCCCAGACACGGGACGCCGGCAGATCGCGGTGAAAGGAATGCCGTCCGGTGCGCATGCGGACGCTCAACCGACCGTCGTGCTCACGCGCCAAGAGGCGCCGAGGCCGGGGCAGCGGGTCGACGAAGGGGGTGAGCGGCGGTGTCAGCGGCTCGCGGATGTCCGTTTCGTCGTTCGTATTCATCGCGCGACTATTGCCGATGCAGCGTGCGGCCGCATCGGCGGGCGAGGCGTGTTGGCCCGTTGGACTAGCTTCGCTCGTCGTCTGCCGCATGGCGCTTGCGAAAGCCAATCAGCAGCCGAGCTGATTACCGGTTTCCCGCAACGCCTCAGCGAACTCGCCGAAGCGCCTCCTCTACCGCATCGCCGACAGTCCCTGCATGCTTCCACTCTCCGACGGAATTCCAGCGAGACGGTTCCCGCTCGTCAACGTCGCGATCATCGTCGCCAACTTCGCCGTCTGGCTGTTCTACGAGCTGCCCCATCTCAGCTCGTCGGTGTTCCACGCCTCCTTCTACCCGTGCACGGTCAACGGCACGTGCCACGGACCTGAGCCGTGGGGCGTGAGCTGGATCACCGCGATGTTCATGCACGGCAGCTGGAGCCATATCCTTGGCAACATGCTCTTCCTCGCCGTCTTCGGCAAGAACGTCGAGGACGCCTTCGGCCGGCTCGGCTACCTCGCCTTCTACTTCGCCGGCGGCTTCGCGGCGTTCATGACCCAGACGGCGATGACGCTGCTGTTCGGATCGTCCGCCGAGGCCCGTGTGCCCAACCTCGGCGCGAGCGGCGCGATTGCCGCGGTACTCGGTGCGTACTTCGTCCTCTACCCGCGCTCTACCGTCTTCGGGCTATTCGTCATCTTCCCGGTCCGAGTGTCGGCGTGGTTCTTCCTCGGCTTCTGGTTCCTGTACCAGCTGTACGAGGCAAACGTCGGGATCTTCAACGCGAAGGCCAACGGCGGCGGAGTGGCGTTCTTCGCCCACGTCGGCGGCTTCGGCTTCGGCTATCTCGTGGCGAGGCTGCTTGCCGGCTCAGGACGAGTGCGTACAGACGTCGGCGGCGGCGCGCTCCGCGCGCCCGCGTGACGCGCAGACAGCAGCTGACACTCGTCGCGGCGATCACCGCCTCCGCGCTGACGACGATCGACGGCACGATCGTCAACGTGGCGTTGCCCGCGATCGAGCGCGATCTCGGCGGCGGCCTCGCGAGCCAGCAGTGGATCTCGAACGCGTATCTGCTCGCGCTCGGGTCGCTGATCCTGGTCGGCGGCTCGCTCGGTGACATCTACGGCGAGCGCCGGGTCTTCGCGCTCGGGGTCGCGTCGTTCGGAGTGTGCTCGGTGGTGTGCGCGCTGGCGCCGACCACCGGCGTGCTGATCGGTGCGCGCGCGCTGATGGGTGCGGCAGGCGCGCTCGTGACCCCGAGCTCGCTGGCGGTGATCATCGGGGCGTTCTCGGCAAGCGAGCGCGGGGCCGCGATCGGTGCCTGGACCGCATGGGGCGGGATCGCCTCGATCCTCGGTCCTCTCGTTGGCGGGGCCGTCGTCGACGCCGCGTCCTGGCGCTGGATCTTCGCCCTCAACCTCCCCCTGGTCGCCGCCACGCTGGTGTTGATCTTCGCCGCAGTGCCCGCGACGAAGCCTGTCGCCGACCGTCGGGTCGACGTCACTGGTGCCGTCCTGGGTGCGCTCGGCCTCGCTGGGCTCGTGTTCGCCCTCATCGAGGAGCCGCGCCACGGTTGGTCGAGCCCGACGATCCTCCTGCCTCTCCTGGCCGGTGTCGCCTGCTTCGTGGTTTTTCTCCTCCACGAGCGGCGCACGCCTCAGCCGATGCTCGAGCTCGACCTGTTCAAGAGCCGCAACTTCGCAGTCGGGAACCTCGAGACGCTGACCATGTACGCGGGGCTGGGCATCCTGTTCTTCTTCCTGACGATCTTCCTCCAGCAGGTGGCCGGTTACACCGCTCTCCAGAGCGGGCTCGCCACGGTTCCCGTCACGATCGTCATGTTCGCCCTCTCCCGCCGCTTCGGCGCGCTCGCCGACAGGTACGGCCCGAGACGCCTGATGGGCGCCGGCCCGCTCGTCGCCTCGGCGGGGATCTTCCTTTTGCTGCGGACCGGGATCCATACCGCATACCTGACCGACCTCCTCCCCGCCCTCCTGCTGTTCGCGCTCGGCCTCTCGATGACCGTCGCCCCGCTCACGGCGACCGTCCTCGCGGACGCCGACGAGACCGACGCCGGCATCGCATCGGCGATCAACAACGACATCGCCCGTGTTGCGAGCCTCGTCGGCATCTCGGCGGTCGGCGCCGCGATCGCCTCCACGCTCCCCGCCGGCACATTTGCGCGCAACGCCGGCTCCGTCACCGCGTTCCATCATGCGATTCTGATCTGCGGGCTCCTCGTCGCGGCCGGCGGGATTGCCGGCCTGCTCGGCATCGTCGACCCGAAGCGGGCGGTGGCGGCGACGAGTTGCCCGGGTGGGCAACTGGTCGGGGCGCCGGAACCTGCAGCCTCCAACCCGCCCTCGAGCCGCAAGAACTCCGTGACGCACAGGAAGCGCAGGAACGGCCTGATGACGGCCGGCACGTAGCGCTCGTCTTCGCCCTGCTGAGCCGAAACGTCGCCTGGACCTCGGCGGTAGGAGCGGGCCCGCCGTACTGCTTACGCAAAGGCGCTGTGCCCGGTGATCGCCCGTCCGACGATGAGTGTGTTCATCTCGCGCGTGCCCTCGTAGGAGTAGATCGCCTCGGCGTCGGCGACGAAGCGCCCGACGCTCTCCTCGAGCAGGATCCCGTTGCCGCCGAGCACCTCCCGCGCCCAGCCGACCGTCTCGCGCATTCGCACCGTGCAGAACGCCTTCGCGAGCGATGCGTGCTGGTCCTCCAGCACGCCCGCGTCCTGCAGCTGGGCCAGCCGGACGAGGAGGCACTGGCTCGCGGTCACGTTGCCGAGCATCCTCACGAGCAGGTCTTGGATCAGCTGGAACGAGGCGATCGGCCTGCCGAACTGCTCTCGGCGCCCGGCGTACGCGAGTGCGAGCTCGTAAGCGCCGAGCGCGCACCCGACTGCCTGCCAGGCGACTCGGGCGCGGGTCATCCGGAGCACATCCGCGGCGGCACGGAAGCTCGTCGCCTCCTGAAGCCGGTGCGACTCGGGAACGCGCGCGCCGTCGAGCGAGATCAGCCCGTTCTGGACGACGCGCAAGGCGATCTTGTCCTTCATCGTCTCGACGGCGACCCCGGGCGTGCCCTTCTCGACGAGGAACCCCTTCACGTGCCCGTCCTCGACGTCGCAGGCCCAGATGACGGTGACGTCCGCGAAGGGGGCGTTCCCGATCCACTTCTTCCGACCGTCGAGGACCCATTCGTCGCCGTCGCGGCGCGCGGTGGTGGTCAAGCCTCGGGCTGCCCCGGAGCCGACGTCGGGCTCCGTGAGGCCGAAGGCGCCGATCTTCTCGAAACGCGCCATCGCGGGAAGCCAGCGTTCCTTCTGCTCCTCGGAGCCCGCGAGGTAGACGCTCCCCATCGCCAGACCGGAATGGGCGCCGTGGAAGGTCGCCCACGAGCTGTCGACGCGGGCGATCTCCATCGTCGCGAGCCCGTCCAGCAGGG
This sequence comes from Actinomycetota bacterium, assembly GCA_046723895.1. Lineage (GTDB taxonomy): Bacteria > Actinomycetota > Thermoleophilia > Gaiellales > Gaiellaceae > DATBLE01. Next base: position 4,012 of record JBKOVL010000146.1, read on the forward strand.
ACGACGCCCCGGGGCAGCCGTAGCCCTCGTACGCGAGCCCCCCGAGCCCGAGCTCGGCCCACGCACCCACCAGCTCGAAGGGGAACTCGGCGCGCGTCCAGCAGCGGTTGATGATCGGCGCCACGCGCTCCTCCATGAACTCGCGCACGCGATCGACCAGCACACGCTCTTCGTCGGAGAGGAGCGCCCGCAGCTCGTAGAAGTCCCGGCGTTCGGGCGCGACGGCCGTCGCGGTCATGACTCGCCACGACGGTCGGCCAGGAAGCGCTCGACCAGCCGCGCGGTCGCCTCGGGCCGCGTGATCGCGAACAGGTGACCGCCTCCCTCGACCACCCACAACGTCGCCCTCGGGATCAGGTGCGCGAGCAGGCGGCCGTTGGCCACGTGCGAGATCGGGTCGTCGTCGGCGGCCAGCACCAGCGTTCGGTGCGGCAGCCGGTGGAGCCAGTGGACGCTCGTCCAGCCGGCGGTGGCGAGCAGCTGCCACCAGTAGCCGGCGGTCGTGGGCGGATAGAGCAGCCGCAGCGTCGCCTGGCTGCGCATGATCTCCGGGTCGTGGCGGACGTCGCCCCCGTACAGCGTCGCGCCGACCTCCTCCAGGTAGCGGGGCGAGCTGTATCGGCGGGTGTTGAGCAGGATCGGCAGCGCGCGGAGATTTCCCGGGAGGCTCGTCCAGCCGGTGCCCGTGGAGACGAGCACGAGCCGCCGGAGGCGCGACGGGTAGCGGCGGGCAAGCTCCTGCGAGACGAGACCGCCCCAGGAGACACCGAGCGCATCGACCCGCTCGAGTCCCAGCTCGTCGAGCAGCGCAACCGCGTAGGCCGCCACGAGTCGCAGAGACGGCCGGCGGCACGGGACGGTCGAAGCACCCGCGCCGGGCGCATCCCAGGCGATTGTCGACCGTCCGAGCAGCGCGTCGCGCAGCGGCTGCGTGAGCTCGAGGCTGGCCCCGATCCCGCTGGTCACGAGCAGCGGCGGCCCCGCACCCGACACGGAGTAGCGGAGCCGCGCTCCGTCGCGCATGAGG